>NZ_NHRY01000061.1 GCF_002937115.1 Rhodopila globiformis
TCCCATTTGGTGTGATTTAGGCTCTCGAATTCGTCCATTGATGGAACTCCATCAGCGTGTGCTTTGGCGGCTCACGCTCCAGAGTTTCATTGATGGGCGAACCGGGGCCTACCCCCGCAAATGTCAAACTGCTGCTGCCTCCCCGGCAGAGCCGGGGGAACTCCCGGTTACGTTAGACGCACTGGGCGCTACGTTGATCCGCAAAGCGGCGGCGTCCTGCAAATGGCTTGTCAGTGGAAGTGCAACAACGGTAGCCAGGGTATTGAACCAGTTGGCCTGAATGATGACGGCCGGACGGGGCTTGCCGCTGTCCCCTTGCAGGGCGACAATAACAATGTCGCCACGGCTTATCAGCCCAGATCGTCCCATGCGTCGGCACTGGCTCGTTCCCAGAAGGCAGCCTCGGCGTGTCCGATGTCCGTGGCATCGAAAGCCGCAACGCGCATGCATTGCCGCCGGCATTCCTCAGCGAAGCCAGGTGCGCGGGTGTCGGCTACCCAGATCTGGACCGGACGCAAACCAGCAGCGCGCATCTTGTCACGACGACGCCTGACTCGGTCGGCACTTTTTGACTGGCTCATGCGCTACATGTAGCGCACCTCAATGCCAAAAACAAGTTTGGATCCGGTATCGGCAGGACCAGGATGCCCCATCGATCACAAGCAGTCCTGCGCCGCATTGGCGCTAACTTGGAACGATGGAGCCAGGTCCATTGCCTCTCCATCATGGCCGGGCGTGTCTCGGCCATCCACCCCCCACCGTTGAAGCACAGATGGCCGGGACACGCCCGGCCATGACGATAGAGAGACGACCAGCCCTGTTTCCGGTCATGTTAGCGCCTATGAGTCCTGTATCGGGTCATGTCCACACTTCGCGGCCTGGCACTCGGAAGCCGCTGTTCAAGCTGGCCGTAACCGTCCCCTAAAGACGCGTTCACCGCTTCCAGGCGCGCTCGGTCCCTGCCTCGTAGTCGCGGAACGCCTTCTCCAGCCCGGTCAGCACTTCGGCGGCGGTTTCGAACAGCGCCTGGGCGCGGGGGTCCTGCACCTTGCCGACATCCTCCCGCAGGTGCTGGACGGTCTGGCGCAGGCGCTCGGCCTGCTGCCTGGTGTGCTGACGGGGATCGGCATCGCTCATGATCACGCTCCATCCGGTGGGGACTTCCGGCGTAACCCGCGCTGCCGCCGCCGGTTGCCCGCACCGTCATCAAGACCTGTCGCCCGCGGCGCTGACCGATTGACCCGACCCGCCGGCAGCGCTTTGCTCGTGCCGGCACAAGGGGGAGGAACCATGGCCAAGCAACCACCCGTCGCCATCGTCTTCGATACCTTCGGCACGGTCGTCGATTGGCGGACGAGCCTGATCGCGGACCTGACCGCCTACGCCACCACCCGCGGCGTGACCGCCGACTGGCCCGCCCTGGTCGATGCCTGGCGCGCCGCCTACCAGCCGTCGATGCAGCGGGTGCGCAGCGGCGAGCAGCCCTGGACCACGCTGGACAACCTGCACCGCGCCAGCCTCGATCGGCTGGTGGCCGAGTTCGGCATCAAGGGCCTGTCCGAAGCCGATCTGGCCCATATCAACCTGGGCTGGCACCAGCTGAAGCCATGGCCGGATGCGGTGCCGGGGCTGACCCGGCTGAAGGCGCGCTTCATCATCGGGCCGCTGTCGAACGGCAACGTCGCGCTGCTGCTGAACATGGCGAAGGCCGCCGGCATCCCGTGGGACATGATCTTCGGCTCCGACCTGTTCGGCCACTTCAAGCCCGATCCGGAAACCTACCTGGGCGTGTCGAGGCTGCTGAACCTACGGCCCGAGCAGGTGATGATGGCCGCGGCGCACAACGGCGACCTGGCGGCGGCGCGCAATTGTGGCCTGCAAACTGCATTTTTCCCACGACCAAGTGAATACGGACCGCGGCAGGAGCGCGATTACAAGGCCGAGAGCGACTGGGACATCGTCGCCACCGACATCCAGGACATGGCAACGCAGCTTGGCGTCTGACCCGGGTTGTGTTTCGCCGCGACCTGACGCACTTGTGCGATCGTCGGCACCACGCCGCAGAGTCTCGCGGGAGGAACCGCGAAAGGAGATCGAACCATGGACGACATCGTCATCGTCTCGGCTGCCAGAACGCCTGTCGGCAGCTTCAACGGCGCCCTGAGCACGCTGTCTGCGCACAACCTGGGCGCGATCGCGCTGCAGGCCGCGATCGCGCGGGCGAAGCTCGAGCCCGGCGACGTGGACGAGTTGATCTACGGCCAGGTGCTGGGCGCCGGCGAGGGCCAGAACCCCACCCGCCAGGCCGCCCGCCTCGCCGGCATGCCGGATTCAAAGACCGCGTTCGGCATCAACCAGGTCTGCGGCTCCGGCCTGCGTGCGGTGGCGCTGGCGGCGCAACAGATCCGCACCGGCGAAAGCGCCATCGTCGCCGCCGGCGGCATGGAGAGCATGAGCCTGTCGCCGCACGCCGCGCACATGCGCAACGGCACCAAGATGGGCAACATGGAATTCGTTGATACCATGATCAAGGACGGGCTGTGGGACGCGTTCCATGGCTACCACATGGGCAACACGGCGGAGAACGTTGCTCAGAAATACCAGATCAGCCGCGAGGAGCAGGACGCCTTCGCCCTGGCCTCGCAGCAGAAGGCCTCGGCGGCCCAGAAGGCCGGCCGCTTCAAGGACGAGATCAGCCCAGTGACGATCAAGACCCGCAAGGGCGAGGTGCAGGTGGCGGACGATGAATACATCCGTCATGACGCCAGTGCCGACAGCATGGCGAAGCTGCGCCCGGCCTTCAGCAAGGACGGCACGGTGACGGCGGGCAACGCCTCCGGCATCAACGACGGCGCCGCGGCGCTGATCCTGATGACGGCGACGGAAGCGAAGAAGCGCGGCCTGACTCCGCTGGCGCGCATCGCCGGCTTCGCCACCGCCGGCGTCGATCCCGCGGTGATGGGCACCGGGCCGATCCCCTCGACCCGCAAGGTGCTGGAGCGGGTGGGCTGGAAGCCGGACGACCTGGATCTGGTGGAGGCGAACGAGGCGTTCGCGGCGCAGGCGCTGGCGGTGAACAAGGACCTGGGCTGGGACACCGGCAAGGTGAACGTCAACGGCGGCGCCATCGCCATCGGCCATCCCATCGGCGCCTCGGGCGCGCGCATCCTGGTGACCCTGCTGCACGAGATGCAGAAGCGGGATGCGAAGAAGGGCTTGGCGACCCTGTGCATCGGCGGCGGCATGGGCGTCGCCATGTGCCTGGAACGCTGATCGGTTTCTGACGTTGTGCCCGGAAGCCGAAGGTTTCCGGGTACGACCGCGCCGGGTTCGCGCCCGGTGCGCTAGGTCAGGAACAGGCATCCGGGTTCCGCAGGAAGACGGGTGTATCTGTGTTGTCGATCGACGGACGTCTGCCCAAGGTCCAGGTGGCCTTAGTCGCGTCAGTAGCAAAATAATCTGATCTGCCGAAGCACTTTCGGCTCTTTGCAGTTTTGCCGAAAGTGCTATGACTGACACGGTTTTTGGAACAAATTAGGGAGGAGACCGATGGCACGCGTGGCATTGGTAACGGGCGGCACCCGCGGCATTGGCGCGGCGATCTGCCTGGCGTTGAAGGCTCAGGGCCGCACGGTGGTGGCCAACTACGCCTCGAACGACGAAGCCGCGGCCGCTTTCCAGAAGGAACACGGCATCCCCGTCTACAAATTCAACGTCGCCAGCTTCGAGGACTGTGAGGCCGGTATCGCCAAGATCGTCGCCGAGCACGGCGTCATCGAGGTGCTGGTGAACAACGCCGGCATCACCCGCGATGGCACCCTGGTGAAGATGCGCCGCGACATGTGGGATGCGGTGATCGATACCAACCTCGGCTCCTGCTACAACATGTGCAAGCTGACGTTCGAAGGCATGCGGGAGCGCAAGTTCGGCCGCGTGGTCAACGTCGGCAGCGTCAACGGCCAGGCCGGCCAGTATGGCCAGGTGAATTACGCCGCCGCCAAGTCCGGCATCCACGGCTTCACCAAGGCGCTGGCGCAGGAAGGCGCGCGCTACGGCATCACCGTCAATGCGATCGCCCCCGGCTACGTTGACACCGAAATGGTGCGCGCGGTGCCCGGTGAGGTGCTGCGCAAGATCGTCGCCAAGATCCCCGTCGGGCGGCTCGGCCATGCCGAGGACATCGCGCGCGGCGTGGCCTTCCTGACCGCCGACGACGCCGATTTCATGACTGGATCGACCCTGTCGATCAACGGCGGGATGCATATGTACTGACGCCGCGGCGCGGGGCGGGCAGCCGCATGCCCCGCGTATCCGGCCCCGGGGTCTTTGCCGATGGCGGGTTTGGAGTCATCCTTTCCTGACAGGGAAGGAGGACCGGTCCATGAACGCGCCACGCAACACCCAATACCGCCACCTGGACGTCCAGAAGATCACCGGCTCGCTGGGCGCGGATGTCCGCGGCGTCGATCTGTCGCGGGACGTGTCCGACGACATGCTGGCGGAAATCCGCGCCGCGCTGCTGGACAATCTCGTCATCGCCATCCGCGGCCAGGACATCACGCCGGCGCAGCAACTGGCGTTCGCGCGCCGTTGGGGCGAGATCCATCTGCACCCGTATATGGAAGGGATGCCGGACTATCCCGAAATTTTGGCCGTCATCAAGCGGCCGGGCGACAAGAAGAATTTCGGCGGGTCGTGGCACACCGACCAGATGTTCTCGCCGGCGCCGGCGATGGGCACGATGCTGTACGCCAAGGAGGTGCCCTCGGCCGGCGGCGACACGCTGTTCACCAACCAGTACCTGGCCTATGAGAGCCTGTCGGACACGATGAGGGCGCTGGCGAGCCAGTTGCGCACCGTCTGTGTCGGCGACAATTTCAAGCAGTCCGGCGGCCTGTCCCGCAAGCAGCGTTATGAGCGCGAGATGACCGAGATGAAGGTCAAGGACCCCGGCGACGTGCAGACCACCAGCGTGCATCCCCTGGTGCGCACGCATCCGGAAACCGGACGCAAGGCGCTGTACATCGGCGGCCACGTGCAGCGTTTCGACGGCATGACGGACGAGGAAAGCCAGCCGCTGGTCGATTTCTTCATGAAGCACTCGATCCGCCCCGAATTCACCTGCCGGGTGCGCTGGCAGACCGGCACGCTGACCTTCTGGGACAACCGCTGCACGCAACATTTCGCGGTGAACGACTATCCAGGGGACTCACGGGTGATGCACCGCATCACGGTGTGTGGTGACGTTCCTTTCTGAGGGGGGAGTGTCGGAGGGTTTCGGGGTTGGGGATGGCTTTCCTCGCGGGGAGGGCCATCGTCCTGGACCCGGAACGGCCGGCTTGTCGTTGGCTGCGGTGGCTTTCGTTTTGGGCGGCCGAGGGACAATGGCGGCGGGCGTGCGGTACGATCGTCCAAACATTTAACCACAGAGGAAAAGCGGAGAATCACTGACGGCCACAGGGAAGAATTTGTGGCGCTACGTGCGAAGCGCACGACCACCAGCACTGCTGGAACATGCAATGTCGGACATCACCGCGCCGGACATGACCACGTGGCCAGGCGCACCAACAAACCGGCCTGCCTTGACACCCGCGCCCGCACCAGGCCGTGCGCTGTCCCCCCTGATCCCCTGTGGCCCTCCACGGCCCTCAGTTCATTCTCTGTGCGAACAATAATACCCCATCAACCGCGCTGTCCCTGCCCACGACGCACCGCAGCCCGCGCCGGTTCCCAGCCAATCAGCACCCGCCCCAAATTCCGGCACAATCACATCACTACTCCAAAGAAACGGCTCGCCCTCCATCAGGCGGCCGTCCCAAGATAAGCCTGGATCACATCCGGATTCTGCCGCACCTCTCCCGGCCTCCCATCAGCGATCTTGCGCCCAAAGTTCACCACCACGACCTTGTCGGACACCGACATCACCAGGCTCATGTGATGCTCCACCAGCAGGACGGTGATGCCCTGCACATCGCGCACGCGCCGGATCTGGCCTTCCAGGGTATGGACTTCCTCATGGTTCAGCCCCGCCGCCGGCTCGTCCAGCAGCAGCAGCTTCGGTTCCGCCGCCAGCGCCCGCGCCAGCTCCACTCTCTTCCGGATCGGGAACGGCAGGCCCCCGGCGATCCGGTTGGTGAATCCGCCCAGGTTCATGAACTCGATCAGTTCCAGCGCCTTGTCGCGCGCCGCGGCTTCCTCCTGAGACACCGCGCGCAGGCGCAGCGCATTGGTGACAAAACCGCCGCCGGTGCGGCTGTGGCGGCCGATCATGACGTTTTCCAGCACCGTCAGGTGGTCGAACAGGGCGACGTTCTGGAAGGTGCGGCCGATGCCGATGGCTGCGATCCGGTGGCGCGGCACCGACAGGATGGATCGCCCCTCGAAAAGGATCTCGCCCGCGTTGGGCCGGTACAGCCGGCTGAGGCAGTTGAACAGCGTCGTCTTCCCCGCTCCGTTCGGGCCGATCAGCCCGGCTATCTGGCCGAGTGCGACATCGAAACCGACGTTGTCCAACGCAACGACGCCGCCGAAACGAAGCGTGATGCCGGTGACGGACAGAAGCGGTGTCGTCGTATCGTTCATTGCGCGGACATTCCCCAACGGTGACGAGTCGCGCCGATTGGCCGGCCCGTTGCCTCGTCGCCGGACGATAGACTGCGCAAGGTGGCGGCCGGATGCAAGCGGCGGCGACGTCATCGGCGGGCCGCGAGCCACGCCAACGTGACAATCCGGTGAGGTGTGGCACGTCTAATCTGGCCGCCGCCAACGGGCGGGAAGCCTTGGCATCCCGGATTGGCGGCTCGATCCGTATCGCCCGCTTGCCAGTCAGTCGCGTCTTTCAGTGACACATGAGATTATCCATGCCTTGGTTTGTCCGCCTTGCCGTCATTGTGGTTTTTGCAACGGGCCTCCAGGCCGCGCCCGCGCCGGCCCTTGCCGGGTCCGATCAGCCACCCGGGATGATCGCCGCCGTCGTCGCCAGGGTGCGGGATTCGGTGATGCGCATCGTCGTCGTGCATCCGCCCGAGGCGCCGCCCGGCGAGAAAACCATGGCCAAGGCCGGCGAAGGGCACCCGGTGACGCGGATCGGATCGGGCTTCGTCATCGATCCCGACGGCCTGGTCGCCACCAACCGCCACGTGGTGGAGAACGCCACCGCCATTTTCGTCGCCACGCCGGACGGCGGCCGGTTCCGCGCCGAGATCGTCGGCATGCCGCACAAGGCTGACATCGCCCTGCTGCGCATCCATACGGGCTACAAGCTGCCGGCGATCAAGTGGGGCAACAGCGACGCGCTGCGGCCCGGGGACACGGTGATCGCCATCGGCAGCCCGTTCGGCTTCGACAACACCGTCACCGCCGGCATCGTCAGCAGCGTCAACCGCGACATCATGGAAACGCCGTTCGACGACTACATCCAGACCGACGCCGCCATCAATCACGGCAACTCCGGCGGCCCCCTGTTCAACATAAACGGCGAGGTCGTCGGCATGAACAGCGTGCTGTACGCCCCCGGCACCTACAGCGGCTCGGTCGGCCTGGGCTTCGCGATCCCGTCCAACGACCTGCGCTTCGTCCTGTCGCGGCTGGAGGAATACGGCCAGGTCCGCGCCGGCATGCTGCCGTTCCGTACCCAGAGCGTAACGGCGATGATGGCCGAGGCCATCGGCTCGCCCGCCCCGGGCGGTGCCCTGATCGCCGCGCTGGGGCCGCGCGGCGACGAAATGAACGGCCTGATCCAGCCGGGCGACGTCATCCGCACCTTCAATGGCGAGGTCGTGACCGATCCGCGCGACCTCGCCCGCAAGGCAGCGCGGGCGCCGATCGGCAGCACGGTGAGACTGGGAATTTGCCGCAGCGGCACCATCATGGCCGTGAATGTGCCGATCCTGGCGTATGATCCGCACCCGCAACCGATTCAGGAGCCGGGTCCGCCGCCGAAGATGCTGGGCCTGCAATTCTCCGCCGCCGAGGGTTCCGACGGCACGATACGCGGCGTTGCCGTATCGGCGATCGACCCCACCGGCAGCGCCGCGGACAGCGGGCTGCAGACCGGCGACATCATCCTGCGGGTGCAGCAGCAGCCCATATCGACGCCGGAACAGGCCCGGGCGGCGCTGCAGGCCCGGGCCGCGGCCAAACAGCCCTATGCCGCCGTCCTGGTGGAGCGGAACGAGAAGCGCACCTGGATCCCGGTCGCCCTGCCGGGAGAATGAACCGCCGCCTGGGCGATCGCTGGTTGCCCGCTCTGCGCGGAGCCCATACGCTAACCGGTTTCGAGCGCAGCGGAGCGGCGATGGATAACACCCTGCACGAACGGCTTACGACATGGCGGCGCCACCTGCACGCCAACCCCGACCTGACGCTGCACGAAGCCCGCACCGCCGCCTTCGTGCAGGAACGCCTGCGGGAGCTTGGCATTCCCTGCGTCGGCGGCATCGGCGGCCATGGCGTGGTGGCAACGATCAGGCGCGGCGCCTCCAACCGCTCGGTGGGGCTGCGCGCCGACATGGATGCTTTGCCGATCCAGGAGGCCACCGGTGTGGCGCATGCGTCTTGCAATCCCGGCGTGATGCATGCGTGCGGCCATGACGGCCACACCGTTTCGCTACTGGGCGCGGCGGCGCTGCTGGCGGCGGACACCGCGTGGTCCGGCACGGTGCAGCTTGTCTTCCAGCCGGCCGAGGAAGGCGGCGGCGGCGCGCGCAGCATGATCGAGGACGGCCTGTTCGACCGTTTTCCAATGGAACGGATTTTCGCCTATCATAACTGGCCGGGCCTGGAGGCCGGCACGGTGGCGGTGCACGACGGGCCGGTGATGGCGGCGGGCAACCGGCTGTTCTTCACCGTCACCGGCCATGGCGGCCACGCCGCGCTGCCGCACATGACCCGCGATCCGATGGTTGCGGCCGCGCACCTGCTGCTGGCGCTGCAGTCCGTGGTGTCGCGTTCCGTCGATCCGCTGGACAGCGCCGTGGTGAGCATCGGCGTGATCCAGGCCGGTTCGGCGGCGAACCAGATTCCCGCCAGCGCCGAGCTGCGCGGCACCATGCGCGTGCTGCGCGAGGACGTGCGCGAACAGGTGCAACAGGCGATCCGCCGCATCGCCCGGGGCGTAGCCACTAGCTTCGCTGTCGACATCGACATGCGGATCGCCAACCGCCTGCCGGTGACGCGGAACACCCCGGCGGAGCGCGACTTCGCGGCCGAGGCCGCACGCTCGGCCGGCCTGATGCTGCGCCGCGACATGGCGCCGGCAATGACTGGCGAGGATTTTTCCTGGTTCTTGCAGCACCGTCCCGGCGCCTTCGTCTGGATCGGCAACGGCCCTGCCGATGGCGGTCGGGAACTGCACAATGCCGGCTATGACTTCAACGATGCGATCCTGCCGGCGGCGTCCGGCTACCTGGCGGCGGTGGCGAAGCGCGCCCTGGTCGGATGACGCTTGCCGGCGCGGGCGCGGCATTCCAATGTTGTGGTCTCAACCAAACCTAAGAGGAGTTCCCCGCATGGCCGACATCCCCGCCGGCTTTCTCGACCTGCTGACACAGAAGAAAGCTTTCGCCAGTCTCGCGACCATCCAACCCGACGGGTCGCCGCAGGTCACACCGGTCTGGTTCGACTACACCAACGGCGTGATCCGGGTGAACACCGCGAAAGGCCGGGTCAAGGCGCGCAACCTGTCGAAGGGCGCGAAGGTCGCGCTGTCGATCATGGACCCGGACAATGCTTACCGCTACATTCAGATCCGCGGCACGGTTACAAATGAGACGGTCGATGGCGCGGATGCCCACATCGACAGCCTGGCCAAGAAGTACATTGGCCAGGACACCTATCCCTGGCGCGGCCCGAACGAGACTCGCGTGATGTACGAAATCACCCCATCGGCTACGCACACGATGGGGTAGGCGGCTGATGGCGCCGTCGCGGGAAGGTGGCTGCCGGCCATCGTCCCGCGGCTGATGCGGTCGTGCAGTCCGTGTCGGATTATTAATTTATACTTGGCATTTGCAGTGCCGGGCGGCACACTTGCCAGGTGCCGGTTCCATATGAGAACATAAATAGCGAGGAAACGGATGCGGCACAACCGCAACATTGCGCGAAAGTGTATAGCCAGCCCCTCAATCTTTGCGTAGCGTCGATAGGGTAGCCTGAGGCTTGGAAACCAACAACAGTATCTTCAGGTGCGGGAGGGCCGGCCATACTGCACTACAACATAGTGGCACTTCTGCCTGATGATGCACCGCAACATGCCAGCGGGGCTTTTCCGCTGTACTGTCAGGTCGTGCCGATTTCCAATTGAGTACCGCTGCAGCATGCTGCGCGGAAACCCTTCATTCTCGAGAGCAGGGGAAGAAACACCAGATGATCACTTTGATCGTAAACGGGAAAGAACATAATTGGGACGGCGATCCGTCCTTGCCGCTGCTGTGGTATCTGCGCGACGAGGTTGGCCTGACCGGCACCAAGTTCGGCTGCGGCCACGCCTTCTGCGGCGCCTGCACGGTGCATCTCGACGGCGTCGCCGTCCGTTCGTGCAGCACCTCGATGCATGAGGCCGCCGATCGGCATATCACCACTATCGAGGGCCTGGATCCCGCCGGCAACCATCCGGTGCAGAAGGCCTGGCGCGAGGTCAACGTGCCGCAATGCGGCTATTGCCAGTCCGGGCAGATCATGCAGGCTTCTGCTCTGATTAGGCAGAATCCGCATCCGACGACCGAAGAAATCCGCGAAACGATGGCCGGCAATATCTGCCGCTGCGGCTGTTATCAGCGCATCGAGGCGGCGGTTCGCCTGGCAGCGACGGGGGCCTGAACCATGTTCCAATATCGCGTTGAGAACGTTTCCCGCCGTGGCGTACTGCAGGGCCTGGGAATCACCGCCGGTCTGGTGCTCGCCGTACCGGTGATGTCGCGCCGCGGCATGGCCGCGACCGGCATGGCGACCTACAAGACCGGTGCCGACAAGATGCCGCACGGCACGGTCAATGATCCGCGCGCCTTCGTTGCCATCGCCCCGGATGGGATCGTGACCATCATAGCCTCCCGCTCCGAGATGGGCACCGGCGTGCGCACCAGCCTGCCGATGATCGTCGCCGATGAAATGAACGCGGACTGGGGCCGCGTGCAGGTGAAGCAGGCGGACGCCGACGAGGCCAAGTACGGCAACCAGGACACCGACGGGTCCCGCAGCACCCGCCACTTCCTGATCCCCATGCGCCAGGTCGGCGCGGCCGCCCGCATGATGCTGGAAGCCGCCGCCGCCAAGCAGTGGGGCGTGCCGGTGTCCGAGGTCAAGGCGGACAACCACGAGGTGATTCACACGCCGACCGGCCGCAAGCTGGGCTATGGCGACCTGGCGACCGCCGCCGCCGCGGAACCCGTGCCCGATCCTTCGCAACTGCAGATGAAGGACCCGAAGGACTTCCGCTACATCGGCAAGGGCAAGGTCAGCATCGTCGACCTGCACGACATCACCGTCGGCAAGGCGATGTACGGCATCGACACGCGGCTGCCGGGCATGAAATACGCTGTCATCGCCCGCCCGCCCGTCGTCGGCGGCAAGGTGGTTTCGTTCGATCCGACCGACGCCATGAAGGTCTCGGGCGTGGAAAAGGTGATGGAGGTCAAGGGCTGGCCCTGGCCGTCCAAGTTCCAGCCGCTGGGCGGCGTCGCCGTCATCGCACGCAACACCGGCGCGGCGATCAAGGGACGCGACGCGCTGAAGATCGTCTGGGACGACGGAGCGAATGCCCACTACGATTCCGCCGTCTATCGCCGCGAGCTTGAGGAAGCGGCGCGCAAGCCCGGCCTTGTTGTCAGGAACAACGGCGACGTCGATGCGGCCATGAAGTCCGCCGACAAGATCGTTGTCGGCGAATACTACCTGCCGCATTTCGCCCACGCCCCGATGGAGCCCCCGGTCGCCACGGCGAATGTCGCGGACGGCAAGGCCGAGATCTGGGCGCCGGTGCAAAGCCCGCAGGGTACCCTCGATGACGCGGCCAAGACACTGGGCCTGAAGCCGGAGGACGTTACGGTACACGTGACGTTGCTGGGCGGCGGATTCGGCCGGAAGTCGAAATGCGACTATGCCCTGGAGGCAGCCATCATCTCCCAGGCCATCGGCGCGCCGGTGCGGGTGCAGTGGACCCGTGAGGATGATATCCAGCACGACTTCTACCACACCGTCTCGGCCGAACGGATTGAGGCCGGCCTGGACAAGAACGGCAAGGTCATTGCCTGGCGGCACCGCAGCGTGGCGCCGACGATCATGTCCACGTTCAAGGCCGGCGCGAACCACGAGGCGCCGTTCGAGCTTGGTATGGGCCTGGTCGACCTGCCGTTCGACATCCAGAACATCCGCTGCGAGAACCCGGCCGCCGAGGCCCATACCCGCATCGGCTGGTTCCGCTCGGTGTCGAACATTCCGCATGCGTTTGCGGTGCAGACCATGGTTTCGGAAATCGCCCACGCCACCGGCCGCGATCCCAAGGACATGCTGCTGGAACTGATCGGCCCGGCGCGCCTGGTCGATGTCGGCCCGTCGGTCAAGGATCTCTGGGACTATGGCGAGCCGATCAGCAGCTACCCTATCGACGCCGGACGGCTGCGCAAGGTGGTGGAACTGGTCGCCGAAAAAGGCGAGTGGGGCCGCCAGGTGCCGAAGGGCCACGGGCTGGGCATCGCGGTGCACCGCAGCTTCGTCAGCTACGTCGCCACGATCGTCGAGGTCGCGGTTGACAGCAAGGGCAAGATGACGATCCCGCGGGTGGATACCGCGATCGACTGCGGCATCTATGTGAATCCGGAACGGATCCAGTCGCAGATCGAGGGCGCAGCGATCATGGGCCTCAGCCTGGCCAAGTATGGCGAGATCACCTTCAAGCACGGTCGCGCCATGCAGAAGAACTTCGACACCTTCCAGGTTGGCCGGATGAGCGACAGCCCGATGGTTACCAACGTTCACATTATGCCGGCGACGTGGGCGGTCCCGCCGAGCGGTGTGGGTGAACCGGGCGTCCCGCCGTTCGCGCCGGCGCTGTGCAATGCGATCTTCGCCGCCACCGGCAAGCGCATTCGCCACCTGCCGATCGGCAAGCAACTCGAAGTGTAAGTGAGGAACGACGCATTGAAGCATCTGTCAATGATCGTCGGTTTCGGTGCGGTCCTGCTCCTTTGGGGCGGGACCGGACTGGCTGACGACCCCAACGCTCAGATCGGTAACGGACCGAAGGTCGAGAAGTCCATAACCCCACCGTCTGCGCCGGCGGCGAGCCGGACGCAGGCGACGGGGGCGACCAACCAGAGTCACAAAGTCAAGAAAATGAACAAAAAAGCGAAGGCCAAGATCGAAACGGAAGGCAAGTAGCCTGATAAAACGGATCTGGGATGGAGAAACGTATGTCCAAGAATACCTTGATGGCGGCGTTCGCCGCCTTTCTTCTCGGCACGACATCGCTGGTATATGCGGCCGATGACGTTACGCCTGATAAACTTTTGAATGCGGATTCGGAAGCCGGAAACTGGCTGACCAACCACAAGGATTACTCCGCGCACCGGTTCTCGACGCTGAACCAGATCAACAAGTCCAACGTCAAGAACCTGCATGTTGCCTGGACGTTGCAGCTTGGCGGCATCGAGGGCGGCGGAATCTGGTCGCACGGCGGGCTTGAAGGCACGCCAGTCGTACAAGACGGATACATGTACGTAACGGATGGTTGGGGATCCGTTTACAAGATCGATACGCATGGCGGACAGGGAAAGATCCTCTGGCGGATGGACCCGAAGACCGACCATGACTGGGCCGGCGCCGTTGCCTGCTGCGGCGTTGACAACCGCGGCGTGGCACTGGCCGGCAACATGGTGATCTCGCACACACTGGATGGGCGTCTGATCGCCACCAACAAGGACACCGGCCAGATCGCCTGGCAGCGTCAGGTGGCCGATCCTGACAAGGGCGAGGTCATGACGGGCGCGCCCCTGGTGGTGAAGAACCTGGCGATCTCCGGCGTGGCGGGCGCCGAGTATGGCATCCGCGGCTGGATTGCCGCCACCGACCTGACGACTCACAAGGAAGTCTGGCGCACCCATACCATTCCGGCAAAAGGCGAGCCGGGCAGCGAAACCTGGAAGGACAACTACAACGCGGCCGCGATGGGCGGTGGCTCGACCTGGGTGACCGGCAGCTATGATCCGCGCACCAACACGCTGTACTGGGGCGTCGGCAATCCTGGGCCCGACTGGGATTCGGAATATCGTCCGGGCGACAACCTGTACACCGACAGCACCCTGGCGCTGGACCCGGATACCGGCAAGATCAAGTGGCACTACCAGCACACGCCGAACGACCCGTATGATTACGACAGCGTAGCGGAGAACGTTCTGGTTGATGCGCCGGTGCATGGGCGTGACGCGCACCTGGATCTGGAAGCCGATCGCAACGGCTTTGCCTACGCGGTGGATCGCGACACCGGCAACTTCATCTGGGGTCTGCCGTTCGTGAAGAAGGTGACGTGGACCAAGGGCCTGGATCCGGAAACCGGCAAGCCGGCAGAGTACGACCCGAAGAAGGCGGTACAGCAATACGCGGTCACGCCAAGCCGGCAGAACACCGTGACGATGATCTGCCCCGGCAACATGGGCGGCAAGAACTGGCCGCCGACCGCGTATAATCCGATTCTGAAGGAATGGTACATTCCGGTCATCGAAAGCTGCAACCGCGTAACGGTAAAGCCTGAGAATCCGAACAAGAAGCCTCACCCGCGGGACCTGTTCACCGGCGGCGGACCTGACCAGCCTGTGCGCATCACCGGCAGCGTCACTGCGATCGACGTGACCACCGGCAAGGAAGTCGGCAAGCATGAAACGCCCTATCCAATGCTGGGCGGCCTGCTGACCACGCCGGACCTGGTGTTCTACGGCCAGCCGGACGGCATCGTGGCCGCGCTGGATGCCAAGACGCTGGATCAGTTGTGGAGCTTCAACACCGGTGGCGGCGTCAACGCGCCCCCCATGACCTTTACCTCGGACGGCAAGCAGTATGTTGCGATTCTTGTCGGCCAGGGCGGGGCCTGGGACAAGTGGTTTATTGACGCAACTCCGGAACTGAAGAAGGTGCATCCGAGTTCTGCTCTGTATGTCTTCTCTCTGAACTAAGAAGGGTGTCCGGGGGCGGGGCGTGAAAACCCGCCCCCGAAGAGACGTTGCAAGAAAGTTTGTACTGTGATTATTGGTTTTCGCTATGGTACGGCCGCAGTCTGCGCGGCCATGATGTTGACTTCGGGGGTCGCTTTTGCTCAATCGCAACAAGTTGATCAGGATGGATTGCGGGTATTCAAGACGGCAAACTGCATGGGATGCCACAAATGGTCCGGCATCGGCGGTGGCGGCTATGGCGGCGCGGCCGCAAACCTGCGTAAGACCACGCTGAGCCTCGATCAGATCGAGCAGACCATCCGCTGTGGCCGTCTCGGAAAAGGCATGCCGCATTTCCAGGAGGACGCTTACAGCGACGGGCACTGCTACGGATTGAAGAAATCCCAGCTTTCCGCCACACAGATGCCGCCGGAGCCCGACCATCCGCTGCGGCCCGCCGACATCAAGGCTGTCGCCCATTACGTATTCGAGAAGCTCAAGGGCTCGGGTGATCCCACCTTTGCGCAATGCCAGACATTTTTCGGCACCCGGACGCGTGCCTGTGATGTCTACGAGGACCAGAGTTCCGGCCATGTCCAGGCAGCCGCGGCTGAGCGGGACCAGGCTTCACCCCGTCAGCACATGAAAGTGGAGGCTGCATCCGATGCCAACGCGCCGCGATAAGATGCGTACCAGCAACGTCGTCGGCCTGGCGTGTGCCGTTGTTGCCCTGCTGGCCCCCCTCACCGCTGTGGCGGAGCACAACGACCTTCGTGAGTTCCGCATCGGCATGCCGGTTTCAGCCCTGCCCCAGAGTGGCTATGGCGGTTTCACCTGCGCCGCCGAACCGGCAAAGACGCTGTCCGGCTGGGGCGATTACAAGGCCTGCCCGGCAGGAACCGACGGCATGCACGCCGTCAGTTTCCGTTACGATGGCAATCCGTCAACCGAAGGCAAGACGATCGTCGCCGGCCAGCCCGTGACGCTCACCCTGCTGATCGACGACCAGGCCGAGGTCGGCGGCCTGCGCATCGACACCGACCCGCACGCCCGGCTTTATCTTCACAAGAAGGCTCACCTGTTCGCCATTCAGGTTCGTGAACGCTTCGGCGCGGACGGATGGACCTGCCGGAAGTTCGAGCCGACCGCGACAGAGCAGCCGGTGGGCGGCGTGTTCTTCCATGACCATTGCGAAAAGGCGACGGAGACGCGCCGCTATCTGCTCGACCGCGAATTGTTCCGCGATCCGGCAAAGCCGCTGATCGACTTTACCGACGCCACGCAACTGACGATCCTCAAACCCGACTCGGCACAAACAGCGGGGAGGTAGAGAATGAGCAACGACAGGCGAACCGACGACAAGACTTGCTGCTGCGACCCGGTGCGGCGATCCCTGCTGCAACTGGGCGCCGTCGCCACCGCGGCCGCGTTGCTGCCAGGCAAGGCGCGGGCGGACGACGAAGACGACCCGAGACGGATGGAACGGCCGCAGGTCGGTGACTTCCTGGTTTACGCCGGTGGCGACCAGGAAGGGGCCTTGATCATTGAAGGTGCCTTGAATGTCGGCGACGAGCCGGTGCTGGCCTGGGCGACCGATCCATCGCGCAAGATCCTGCGCGACGGCACGCGGCTCAACCAGATACTGGTGGTCCGGCTCGATCCGTCGACCATGGATGCGGAAACCAAGTCCCATGCCGCTGCGGGCTTCCTCGCCTACTCGGCGATCTGCACCCATATGCAATGCACGGTGACCGGTTGGATCCCCGAGAAACAGATTTTGCACTGCCCGTGCCACCAGTCGGAGTACGACCCGCGGCACGACGCCAAGGTGGTTGGTGGCCCGGCGCCGCGACCACTGGCCGCCCTGCCGCTGAGAATGGTGGACGGCAAGCTGCAGGTCGCCGGAGAATTCATTGGAAAGGTGGGCATGAACAAACAGACCATGTGAAGCAAGACAAGAAAAGCGTAACGATAACAATCCGGGATGGAGAAACATCATGATTGGACTGAGACAAACCGCCAAGGTTGCCTTTGCGGCTGCCTTGCTGGGCAGCGTCAGCATGGTCGCTGCACTGGCGGGCGAGGTCGACAACTACAGCCCCGTCACGCAGCAGCGGCTGGAAAATCCCGAGCCTGGCAACTGGCTGCTGTATCGCCGCACCTATGACGGTCACGGCTACAGCCCGCTGAACCAGATCAATTCCACCAACGTGAAGAACCTCGAGCCGGTCTGGACATTCGCCACCGGCGTGAACGAGGGCCACGAAGCGCCGCCGATGGTGAACAACGGCGTCATGTTCGTTGCGACACCGTACGGGCAGGTGATCGCGCTGAACGCCAAGACCGGCGACCTGATCTGGCGCTACAAGCACACCCTGCCGGAAGACCTGTTCCAGCTCCATCCCACCAGCCGTGGCGTTGCCATGTGGCAGGACAAGCTGTTCCTGGCCGCAACGGATGACCACCTGATCGCCATCGACGCGAAGACCGGCAAGGAACTTTGGAACACCAAAGTCCAGGACTACAAAAAGGGCCAGTACATGACGCTGGAGCCGTTGGTGGTGAACGGCAAGGTCATGGTCGGCGGCTCGGGCGGCGAGTATGGCGTGCGTGGCTACGTCGCGGCCTATGATGCCGACACCGGAAAGGAAATATGGCGGACCTTTACCGTTCCCGAGCCGAACCAACCCGGCGGCAACACCTGGCGGGGCGACGACTGGAAGCATGGCGGCGGTTCGGTCTGGATCACCGGCACCTATGACCCGAAGCGCAACATCGCTTACTGGGGAACCGGCAACGCGGCACCATGGCCGGGTGACCAGCATCCCGGAGACAACCTCTACACCACCTCGGTCATCGCCCTGAATCCCGACAACGGCAAGATGGTCGGCTACCACCAGTACCACCAGAACGATTCCTGGGACTGGGACGAGATCGATGCGCCGATACTGATCCACGACATGAGCGAGAACGGGCAGACAATCGACGCCCTCGTTCATCCAGCGCGTGATGGCTATCTGTGGGTCCTGAAGCAGACTCCTGCCGGTATCGAGTTCGTTTCCGGCAAGCCGTTCGTCGGCCAGAACGCCTTCAAAGGAATCGAGCCGGAAACCGGCCGCCCGATCGTCGATCCGGAACACAAGCCGACGACCGGCAAGGACGTTTCGTTCTGCCCGTCGCTGTGGGGCGGCAAGGACTGGCCGTCCGCGTCCTATAATCCGGAGACCAAGCTGGTCTACATCCCCGCCAACAACAACATGTGCGAGACCCTGAAGGGCGAGAAGCAGAAATTGGTCGTCGGCCAGCTCTGGCTGGGCGCCGATGCCGACCATGCCAAGCTTATTCCGGGTGCTGATCATATCGGCGAGCTGCAGGCATGGGACCCGGCAACGAGCAAGCAGGTCTGGGTGCACAAGTTCCCGAAGACCCAGTTGTTCGCATCGACTCTGACCACCGGCGGTGACCTGGTGTTCGTCGGCGGAACCAACGACCGGATGTTCCACGCCTTCGATGCCAAGACCGGCGACCTGCTGTGGCAGATGAAGACGAATTCCGGCATCATGGGTATGCCGGTGGCGTTTGAGGTCGACGGTACCGAGTATATTGCGGTTCAGTCAGGCTGGGGCGTTGACGCGCAGCGCATCCAGGACATGCTGGCAAAGACCGACTGGAAGCTCAACCCCGACGTGCCGCAGGGCGGCGTGGTCTGGGTTTTCGCAGTCAAACACTAAGGTAATGTCACGGGGTGGCGCAGCCGGCGCCATCCCGTGCGACGCTTGCATCGATGCGGCGGCTGCTCCAACGCTCCGGTTCTTGATCGTCCCCCGGCAGGCCAATCTGGCCGCCCGTCCGAAAGCGCGCCATGCTGGCGCCAATTACGGGAGGACACAGCATGAAACCGGAAGACGTTCTGACGCATCCCGCCCTGGTGCTGACCGAGGTACAGCGCATCGCCTATTTCGCCGACGGCTTCCTGGTGCTGCCCGATTACGTGCCGCAGGCCTGGCTGGTCCGTCTGCGCACGGCAACGCAGGAAATGCTGGAGCGCAGCCGCTCCGTCACGCAGTCGGACGGCGTCTTCGTGCTGGAGGAAGGCCACGGCCCTGACACGCCGCGCCTGCACCGCGTCACCAGCCCGCAGGACCAGCACAAGACGTTCTGGGAGTTTATGTGCGACCCGGTGATGACCGATCTCGCCGCCGACGTGGTCGGCCCGGACGTGAAGTTCCACCACGCCAAGCTGAACGTGAAGTCCGAGCGCGGCACGCGCGGCTTCAAGTGGCACCAGGACATCCCCGCCTGGCCGCACACCGACTACAGCCCGGTGACCATCGGCGTCTACGTCAACGGCTGCGACGACGACATGGGCCCGCTGTCCTTCGTGCGCGGCAGCCATCTCGGGCCGTTGCACAGCCAATATGACGACAGCGGCGCCTTCGTCGTGCGTGTGCGCGACGCGGTGGTGCGCGCCATCCCGCCCGAGAGCATCGTCACCGCGACCGGCGGCCCCGGCACGACGGTGCTGCTGAACTGCCGGACCATCCACGGCTCGCTGGAGAACCGGTCCGACCGCGCCCGACCGCTGCTGCTGCCGGTTTATTCTTCGGCCGACTCGTTCGCCTACACGCCCAGCCCGATCGTGAGCCCCCACATGGGCGACGTCGTGCGTGGGCGGCCGGCGAAGCATGCGTGCTTCGATCCGCGTCCGTGTGAGCTACCGCCGGATTTCCGCGCCGGCTACACCCCACCCTGGGCCATGCAGAAGCAGGAGGAGGACCGGGTGCCGGCGATGTAGCGGCGCCTCCGCCGCAATGACACAGCAACGTCCGATGGCCCGGACGTTTGGTGTGAATTGTAATGAATTGCGCCATCCACCCTGCTATATCCCCGCCAGGCAACCAGCAAGGCGTGATACGCAATGAAACTTCTCGGCCATCTCAAGCTTCGCACCAAGCTGACCTTGCTGGTTGGCCTGTCGGCGCTCACCCTCGTCATCGCCATTGGCGCAGCGGGCCTGCTCATGCGCCAGCGGATGTTCGATGACCGCGTGGACAAGCTGCGCGCCATCACCGAGCAAGCCGTTTCAATCGCCACCAGTCTCCAGAAGCAAGGACAGGCGGCCAACCTGAGCCGCGAGCAGGTCATGCGGCAATGGCGCGACGCCATCCGGCCGATCCGCTACGGCAACGGCGTCGGCTACGACTTTGCCTATGACATGAACGGCACGACCGTCGTCCTTGGACCGACGCCGGCCGCCGAGGGAACGAACCGCCTTGGCATCAAGGGCGCCGACGGCGAACCGTTCGTGCAGGACATGATCCGGATCGCCCGCCAGGGTGGCGGCACGGTGGTGTATCGCTATCCCAAGCCCGGATCGAGCGTCGCGCAGCCGAAGCTTGCCTATGTCCTGCCGGTGCCGGGCTGGAACCTGTTTGTCGGAACCGGATTGTACATCGACGACCTCGACCGGGACATGCGCGCCGCCACGATCCAGGTAGGGCTGGTTGCCGGCGCGACGCTGGTGATCGCCCTGCTCGCTGCCTGGCTGGTCAACCGCGACATCGCCGTCTCGCTCGGCAGCCTGAAGGCGGCGATGGACCACCTTGCGAAAGGCGACCTGAACACGTCGATTCCCGGCGCCGAACGGCGGGACGAAGTCGGCGGCATGGCCCGTGCTGTCCTGGTGTTCAAGGACACCATGCTCGAAGCCGAACGCCTGCGCGCCGAGCAGGAAGCGGTCAAGCAGCACGCCGCCGCCGAGCGCGCATCCGTGCTGAACCGGATGGCGGACGGCTTCCAGGACCAGATCGGGCATCTTGTGCAATCCCTGTCCGCCCGGTCGGCTGAACTGGAGGCCACCGCCCGGTCGGTCACCAGCACGGCAGACCAGAGCAACCAGCAGGCCGCCTCCATCGCCGCGGCGGCCGAACAGGCCAGCGGCGGGCTGCATACCGTGGCCGCGGCGGCCGAGGAACTCACCGCTTCCATCGGCGAGATCACCCGCCAGGTGGCGCAGTCCGCCCGCATCAGCGGCGCGGCGGTGGAAGACGCCCGGCGCACCGACGCCATCGTGCGCGCCCTCGCCACCGGGGCGGAGAAAATCGGCGCCGTCGTCGGCCTGATCAGCAACATCGCCAGCCAGACCAACCTGCTCGCGCTGAACGCCACCATCGAAGCGGCGCGCGCCGGCGAGGCCGGCAAGGGCTTCGCCGTGGTCGCCTCCGAGGTCAAGAGCCTGGCCACCCAGACCGGCAAGGCGACCGAGGAGATCGCCGCGCAGGTCACCGAAATCCAGGCCGCGACGCAGCAGGCGGTCGAGGCGATCAGCGGCATCGCCACCACCATCACCGAGGTCAGCACCATCGCCGCCACCATCGCCACCGCGGTCGGGCAGCAGGGCGAGGCTACCGCGGAAATCGCCCGGACGGTGCAGCAGACCAGCGATGCGGCGCAGGCGGTCAGTTCGGGCATCAGCGGCGTCAGCCAGGCCGCCGGCCAGACCGGCGCGGCGATCGGCACCTTCCTCACCGCCGCCTCCGACCTGTCGAAGCAGGCCGGGGAACTGTCCGGGGAGGTCAAGACCTTCCTCGCCGGCGTCCGGGCGGCATGAAGCACCGCCAGCCCGGGATCGCGGTGCGGCCCCGGGCTTGTGCGATCGCGTGCGGGCCATGAGCCGGGGCGTTTCCGTCCGGGATGGCGGCGCTCCGGCAGGCAGTGGCGCGTCATGGTGGCGCGCCGGCGGATCATGTGGGAAACAGCGCTGCCATGATCACCGCCCATCCACGCGGCGCCCATCCACGCGGCGCCACGGCGCAACCGCCGTCGCCGCAGCCCGCGCCGGACAGTCTGTCCCCGGAGGCATTCAGAATCCTGGCGAGGCTCGCGCGTCACTGGCTGCGGCGCGGCATCCGCCGCCGGGATGCCGTCGGCACGGAATTGCGCCGGATCGATCCGCTGATCGACCAGGCCAGGGAAACGGGCAAGCCGGCAAGTCCCACATACCACCCGGTGCTTCGCCACCTGACCTCGGCGTTGGAGGGGTTCAACGGACTGGAACTCCTGGCGCAAAGCGGGCCGCTGCTGTCCTGGCGCGACGCCGGCGGCCCACCCGGCGCCGCGCCGCGGACGCAACTGGCCCGGGCCGAGATCATCGGCCCCGAGGCCCCGTTGCGGCATCCGGACCTCACCCTGGGATTCCTGCTGGTGGCGCCGCATGCCGATCATGCGGCGCCAGGCAGTCCGGCGACGGAACTGCATCATGTCGTCTCCGGACGCGCGCTCTGGAGCGTGGGCGCGGCGACCGAAGAGCGCCGGCCCGGCGACTTCGTCCTGCATCCGGACAGCATCCGCCATGCGATCCGGACGGCGGATGACCCCCTGCTGACGATCTACGCCGTGGCCGGGAACCGTCCCGTGCCACCGGGCACGACTCCTCACGAATCGGTGTAACCAGCGCCTGGCCACGGCCGGATACAATCGGATTCAAACTGTCCACGCCGATCGGCGGTTCCTTTGGTGGCGGTGCAGACGCAAGTTTTGCAGTCTCTTAAAGGCTTCCCGGCGCGGTTCCGCCGGCCTCGCAACGTCGCCGCACCCTGGCCCGGCGCCATCCGTGCCCGGAACCGGACACCGGACCGCCTGTTGATCCGGCAACGCTGGCACCCCATTGTTCAGGCTCGATCACTTGGTCCGGATTTGCGGGAACCTCAATGCAGCCGGAACGACGATGGTTGCCCTGACCAATCGGGCGAGGCACGGCGGAAACCGGCTGCGGCGGTTCGTTGAGACCTCGCCGGCGGCCATGGCGATGTTCGACCGCGACATGCGCTACATCGCCCACAGCCAGCGCTTTCCCGCCGAGTTCCGGTTGCCGTACGACGATCTGGTCGGCCTTGGCCACTACGACGTGTTCCCCGGCAGCGCCGAGCGATATGGCGCCATCCACCGCCGCTGCCTGGCCGGCGCGACGGAAAGCGCCGAGGAGCAGAAATTCCCGCATGACGACGGCGGCGTCGACTGGCTGCGGTGGGAGATGCGCCCCTGGCACGACGACAACGGCGCCATCGGCGGCGTCATCCTGTTCGTCGAGAACATCACCGCGCGGAAGTCCGCCGAACTGGCGCTGCGCCGCAACGAGCAGCGTTACCGCATGGCGCTCCGCGGCTCATCCGTGACGGTGTTCGAGCAAGATCTCGGCCTGCGCTACACCTGGATCGACAACCCGGTGTTCGACCGCACGGCCGAGGACATCCTCGGCCGGACGGACGCCGAGGTGTTCGAGGATGCGGGCGATGCGGCGGTGACCATGGCGCTGAAGCGCCAGGTGATCGAGCGCGGCGTCGGGCAGCGACAGGAAGTGCGCGTTCGCCATAAAGGTGTCGCGCGCACTTTCGACCTGACCATCGAACCCCTGCGCGACGACGCCGAAGCCATCGTCGGGGTGACGTGCGCCGCGGTCGAAACCACCGGGCGCAGGCGGATGGAGGCGGCGCTGGCGGACAGCGAGGCCCGCCTGCGCGCGGTGCTTCAGCAGATCCCGGTCGCGGTGGCCATTTTCACGCCCGACGACCGGCTGGACCTGGCAAGCCGCCACACCGACGCCACGCTGGGCCCGCCGGACGCGAACCGGCCAGGCGATCCCGCGGCGTCACGTCTGAGGGCGGAACATCCCGATGGACGTCCGTATGCCCGCAATGACTATCCCTGGTGGCGCGCCCTGCACCAGGGCGAGACCATCGTCGCCGAACCCTTGCTGCACCGGCGCCCCGACGGCGCACGGGTCGACCTGGAAATCTACGCCGCGCCGGTGCGTGACGCGGACGGCCGGACCATCGCCGCGGTGACCGCGGCGCTCGACGTCTCGGAGCGCAAGCGCGCCGCGCAGGCGCTGGCGGACTCGCACGCCCGGCTGGAGGCGCGGGTCGCCGACAGGACCCGGGCGCTGAGCGAGGCCGCGCATGAGCTTGCCGCCGAGATGCGCCGCCGCGAGCAGGCCCAGGCGGCGCTGCTGCAATCGCAGAAGCTGGATGCGCTCGGGCAGATGACCGGCGGCATCGCGCATGATTTCCGCAACGTGCTCGCCGCAGTGGCAGGCAGCTACAGCCTGTTGCGGCGGAAGACCGGCGATCCCGGCCTGCTGCGGACCATCGGCATCGGCGAGAAGGCGGTGGAGCGGGCGGACCGCCTGATCAACCAGCTTCTGGCCTTCGCCCGGCGGCAGCCGCTGCGGCCCGAGCGGCTCGACCTGGCGGCGGTGCTGCCCGGGGTGCGGGATTTCGCCCGCCATTCCGTTGGACCCGGCATCGTCTGCCAAGTCGCGGTCGAGCCGGATGTCTGGCCCATCCTCGCGGATGCCGGACAGCTTGAGGTCGCGCTGCTCAATCTGGTGGTCAACGCGCGCGACGCGATGCCGCAGGGCGGCACGATCCGGATCACCGCCCGCAACCTGCCGGTCGGCGCGGACGCGGTGACGACGCTGCGGCTGCCGCCGCGCGACTACCTGGCGATCGCAGTCACGGACACCGGCGGCGGCATGCGGCCGGAGGTCGCGGCGGCGGCCGTGCAGCCATTTTTCACCACCAAGGACGGCGACAAGGGGACCGGGCTGGGCCTGGCGATGGTCGATGATTTCGCCCGCCGCTCGGGCGGCGGCGTCCGCATCGACAGCGCACCGGACGCCGGCACGACGGTGCAGATCATCCTGCCGCGGGCCGGCGCCGACGGCGAGGCGCCGGTGGACGCGGCGGCACCCGAGGCCGATGCCGCCACCCACGGCGACGCGGTGATCCTGCTCGTCGAGGACGACGAGCAGTTGCGCGGCGTCACGGCGCAGCACCTGCGCTCGCTCGGCTACAGCGTGGTCGAGGCCGGCAGCGCCGAGGCGGCGTATGCGCTGGTGCACACCGTACGCAGCCTGGACCTGGTGATCACCGACGTCGTCATGCCCGGCGCCGATGGGGTGCAGCTCGCGACCCGGCTGATGCAGGAACGGCCCGGCCTGAAGCTGCTGCTGATCACCGGCCGGCCGGACGACGTCGAGACGGCCGGCTACACGGTGCTGCGCAAGCCGTTTCGCGCCGTCGCGCTGGCACGCGCCGTTCTCGAGCAGCTCAGGCGTACCGGCGGGCGGCCACCGGGCTGAGCGGCGTCTCCGGTGCATTGGAATGGGGCGATGGGACGGCGTAAGATCGTCTCCCTATCGTCATGGCCGGGCGTGTCCCAGCCATCCATCCCCGCCGCCGAAGCGCAGATGGCCGAGACCGCGCCCGTCCATGACGAAACAGGAACGGCTTGAGCCGGGATCAGCTCTGATTGCGGTCAATCGGCGACGCCCATGGCCCGGGCACGAACTCCGCCTCGTCCTCCCCCGGCCAGGGCGGCATGGTGATTGCAATGGCATCCAGCGTTTCGGTTTCGCCGGCGCGGAACTGGAACGCGGTGCCCGGCTCGATCGATAGGCAGATGCCCGGTGCCAGCGCCGTGACCGTCTCCATGCCCTCGGCGGCGCGCCACATCTCGCCCTGCCCGGACAGCACGTACCAGATTTCCTCCACCGTGCGGTGGCGCACCGCGGCGGACACCTGCCCCGGGCGGAGGCGGAAATGCGCCATGCTGCCGCCGGTCAGCGACAGCAGGATGCGCACCTCGGACCCGTCCGGCGCAATCACGTCATGCGCGGCCGGCAAGGTCATGGCCGGGAAAGCGGTCTTGGCGGACTCCTGCATGGACATACACTGACACCCCTGGACCGTCCGCCGCAACGGTGCGAGGAATACCCGGGTCGGCATGAGGCTTGGCCGGGGGTATGGATGCGCTTGCCGCGAGTCGTTTCTCTGATTGTGATCGTCGCGGTGGCGCGCCTGTCGCCGGCGGTCGCGGCAGACCATCTCCAGACCCCGCCGCACGGACCGGCCGAAGCCCGGGTTTCGGTCTGCTTCGTGCCGGAGCAGGAATGCGACACCGGCGTAGCCGAGGCGATCGCCGCGGCGGCGCACACCATCCGTGTCCAGGCCTATGGCTTCACCTCGCGGGTGATCCTGCGGGCGCTTGTCGCGGCGTGGGGGCGCGGCGTCGACGTGCAGGTGATCCTGGACAAGTCCGACGAGCGCGACCACGGCTCGCGTGCCGCCGCGGCGCGCTTCACCGCGGATGCCGGCATCCCGACCTGGATCGACGACAAGGTGGCGATCGCGCACAACAAGGTCATCATCATCGACGGCCACCTGGTCATCGGCGGCTCGTACAACTACACCGCCGCGGCCGAGCGCAGGAACGCCGAGAACGTGACGTTCATCGATGCGCCGGTGGTGGCCGACTTCTATCTGGTCAACTGGGAAACCCGGAAGGCGGTGTCCCGCCCGTCGCGGTTCGAAGCCGGACCGGGAGCGGACGAGGCGCATGTGGTGGCGTCGGCGGGAGGGCGGTAGCGGCGTCCGTTTGTCGCGGCAGGAGGCGGCCGCGTGCGTTTCAGGGCCTGTTCAGCTTGAGGCGGGCCTGAAGTTCAGGAGCGGCTTGTGGCCGCGGTCCGGGATGGTGCGTCCCCGGTTGGGACAGCGTGCGTCGATCTGCCAGATCTGATCAACCGCCACCGCGAACACCGGGTGCAACAGATCCGGCGAGGCGGGATCGAGCATGTCGCGGATGTGGTTGTCGCTGGGGATCCTGGCGATGCCGAACAGGCTGGTGGCGTTGGAATGCCCATGGCTGGCCTCGAACTGGCGCTGGTGCGCCAGGAAGGATGGCTCTGCATGAAGAACACCGAGAACGCCGCCATGCCGATGTCGCTCATGGCGTAGGTCGTGTTGAGGCCGCGATGCTGGTCGGGGAAGCGGTCCAGGCAGCTTCGTAATGATCCAGGCATGACATCGAGCGGGCGCATGCGCGCACCGATTCGCAGTCCGGCGGTCTTGCGAATCTCCTACCTGCCGCCGGAGAATGGGATGATCCGAGCTGTTGCTTTTCAGACTCACCCAGCGTTCACAACCGCGACTCAGTCGCATTGAGAACTGCTGGTGCTGATGCATGATCCTTTCCCGATGCGGGCCAGGCCACCAGCCAGGTCGCAAGCGCCCCGGGACACCGCCAGGCTATCGGCCACGACCCCCGGCGCCCGGGCTTCATCGCCCACCGTGGGTCATCCGCGCAACAAGACCGAGGGGAACTGATGACATGGCCGACGTTCTGATCGCCGGAGCCGGGTTGGGCGGCCTGACCGCGGCGCTTGCCTTGATCCAGCGCGGACACCGGGTCCGCGTCTTCGAGCAAACGGCCGACCTGCGGGAAATCGGCGCCGGGGTCCAGCTCGGCGCCAACGGCACGCGCATCCTGATCGCGCTGGGGCTGGAAGCCGCGATGCGCGAGGTGATCTGCGCCGCCACGTCGAAGGAGGTCCGCCTGGGCAGCACCGGCCAGGCGTGGCCGATCTTCGACCTGGGCGAGACGTCGGTCGAGCGGTTCGGCGCGCCCTACTGGATGGTGCACCGCGGCGACTTCCACCGCGTGCTGTTGGATGCCGTTCGCGCCGCCGCCCCCGGCGCAGTGTGCCCCGGTCACGCCGTGCTAAGCTTCACCCAGGACGCGGACGGCGTCGTGCTGCACCTGGCGAATGGCGAGCACGTCGCCGGCGACGTGCTGATCGGCGCGGATGGCGTGCACTCCCGCATTCGCCGGCAGATGTTCGGCGATGGCGTTGCCCGCTTCACCGGCATTGTCGCCTGGCGTGGCCTCGTGCCGATGGACCACCTGCCGCCGCATCAGCGTCGGCTTGTCGGCGTCAACTGGATGGGCGTCGGCGGCCACGTCGTCACCTACCCGCTGCGCCGCGGCGAGATCCTGAACTTCGTCGGCGTCGTCGAGCGCGATGACTGGCAGGTGGAAGCCTGGAACGTGCCCGGCAGCACGGCGGAGTGCCTGCACGACCTGCGCGCCTGGCACGATGACGTCAAAACGATCATCCGTGCCGTCGAAACGCCGTACAAGTGGGCGCTGCTCGGCCGCGATCCGCTGGTACATTTCGCCTGCGGCCGCGTCTGCGTGATGGGCGACGCGGCCCATCCGGCACTGCCGTTCCTGGCGCAGGGCGCGAACATGGCGCTGGAGGATGCGATGATCCTGGCCCGCTGCCTCGACACCGGCGCCGTTCCGGATGCGCTGTTGCGCTACGAGAACGCCCGGCTGGAACGCACCGCCGCGATCGTGCGCGGCTCCGCCGACAATGCGAAGCGCTTCCACAACCCCGCGCTGGGTACGCCGGAGAGCGCGGCGGCGTACATTGCGCGGGAATTCACGGCGGAGAAGGTCCGGCAGCGATACGACTGGCTGTACGATTACGACGCGCTGACGGTGCCGATCTGATGGTTCGAGGCAGCGGCCCGCGAGGGGCAGATAGCGACGCTCGGCCGCTCCGGCGGAAGGTCAGGCCAACGCCGTGTCATCTGCTGGTGAAGGGCGAGCGCCCAAAGTACGGCGCAACGACGGCGGAACAGCGTGGCCGGGCCTTGCCGGCGTTCATGATATGTGAATGCTGCGTACCGGGCACGCAACCATGGCGAATTCCGGTATGAACAAGCATCAAAGTCGATCGGTCGACGATGACGGCCTGGCACGGCGCCTGTCCCGGTCTGTCACCGGGCCGGTGCTGTTCGACCGGGCCAGCCGCGGGCGCTACAGCACGGACGCATCGATCTACCAGATTCAACCTGTGGGCGTGGTTGTCCCGGACACGATCGACGATGTGGCCGCCGCGATGGCGATTGCTCGGGAGGAAGGTGTCCCGGTCCTGGCCCGTGGCGGCGGCACGAGCCAATGCGGACAGACCGTCAACGCGGCGCTCGTGATCGACTGCTCCAAGAGCCTGCGCCGTATTCTGCACATTGACGCTGACAGCCGGACGGCCCGGGTCGAGCCCGGCCTGGTGCTGGGCCATCTGAACGCCGCGCTGCGCTCCTGCGGCCTGTTCTTTCCGGTTGATCCGTCAACCCATGCGCGCTGCACCCTGGGGGGCATGGCGGGCAACAACTCCTGCGGGTCGAAATCGATCCGCTATGGCCTGATGGCCGACAATGTCCGATCCATCGACGCCATCCTGTCGGATGGATCGCGTCACCGCTTCGGCCCCGCCGGCGACAACGACAACAGCGCAACGACAACCAAGATCGCGGATCTGCTGCAGCGGATGCATGCTCTCGGCCTGGCCGAGGCGGACGAGATCGCAGCGCGGTTCCCCAAACAGCTTCGCCGCGTCGGCGGCTACAACATCGACGCCCTGACGCCGGCCGCCAAGGCCGCCGGCCGCGACAACCTGGCGCGCCTGCTGGTGGGATCCGAAGGCACGTTGGCGTTTTCCGCGGAAATCGAACTGGCGCTGCAACCGATCAAACCGCGCAAGGTGCTTGGCATCTGCCAGTTCGCCACATTCCGGAAGGCGATGGAGGCGTCGAAGCACATCGTGGGCCTGGATCCCGAGGCGGTGGAACTGGTCGACCGCACGATGATCGACCTGGGCCGGGCCATTCCAATCTACCGCGACACGATCGACCGGATGCTCATCGGCGAGCCCGACAGCCTGCTGATCGTCGAATTCCACGGCCACGACGATCAACCGTTGCTGGCGAAGCTGAACGACCTGGAAAGCCTCATGGGCGATCTCGGTCATCCGGGCGTCGTTCGGGCCACCGATCCAGGCTTCCAGGCTGCTGTCGCGGCAGTGCGGGAGGCCGGGCTGAACATCATGATGTCAATGAAGGGCGCTGGAAAGCCGATCTCCTTCATCGAGGACTGTGCTGTCGATCTGGAAGACCTGGCCGATTACACAGAAAGACTGAACGACGTCTTCGAGCGTCACGGAACGAAAGGAACCTGGTACGCTCACGCATCGGTCGGCTGCCTGCACGTACGGCCGGTGCTGAACATGAAGGACCCGGCGGACATTGCCACCATGCGGTCCGTTGCCGAGGAGGCGTTCAGTCTCGTGCGTGAATACAAGGGATCGCACAGTGGCGAACACGGCGATGGGCTGGCGCGAAGCGAGTTCCATGAACAGATGTTTGGCGCCCGCATCGTGCGCGCCTTCGAAGCCGTGAAGGATGCTTTCGACCCGATTGGCCTGCTGAACCCCAACCGGATCACCCGTCCACCAAGAATGGACGACCGGACGCTGTTCCGTTACGGCTCCGATTACAAGCCGGTCGGGAATTTCGTTCCGGCCCTCGACTGGTCCGATCATCCCGGCGCGCTGGGCGGGATGCTGGGCGCGGTGGAGATGTGCAACAACAACGGCACCTGCCGCGGTTTCGATGCCGACGTCATGTGCCCGAGCTACCGGGTCACCCGCGACGAGATCCATGTCACCCGCGGCCGGGCCAACACCCTGCGGCTGGCGCTTACGGGGCAGCTGGGCGCCGATGCCCTGGCATCGGACGCGTTGGCCGACGCCATGGCCCTGTGCGTGTCCTGCAAGGCGTGCCGGCGGGAATGCCCCACCGGCGTGGACATGGCCAAGATGAAGATCGAGGTCACCGCGGCCCGGGCCAAGACTCTCGGCATAAAATGGCGCGACAGGCTGGTTGCGGAGCTGCCACGCTACGCGCCGCTGGTCTCGCGCCTGCCCGCATTGGCCAACCTGCGCAACGACTCGCCGGCGCTGCGCCGGCTGGGCGAACGTCTTCTGGGCTTTTCGGCCGATCGGCAATTGCCGGAATGGAGCAACGCCAGGTTCCTCGACCGCGAGGCCGCAGACTCGGGCGCGGTCCATGGCGAGGTTTACCTGCTGGCGGACACCTTCAACCGGTATTTCGAGCCGGAGATCCTGCGCGCCGCGGTGACGCTGCTGGCCGCGGCGGGATACCGCGCGATCGTGCCGGAAACGAAAGGGCGACCGCTGTGCTGCGGCCGCACCTGGCTGGCCGCCGGCATGGTGAACGAAGCGCGCCGTGAAGCCAGGCGCATGATGGACAACATGCCGAAGGACCAGCCTGTCATTGGCCTTGAACCGTCGTGCCTGATGACGCTGCGTGACGAGTTCCGCTCGTTGCTGCCAGGCGCGGAAGCGGACCGCTTCGCCGCCAGGGCCATGCTGCTGAGCGAATTCGTCGCGAAGACGAACCCCGCGATCAGCCTCCGGCCGCTGCCTGGTACAGTGCATGTGCATGGACACTGTCACCAGAAGGCGTTCGGCGCGTTTCCCGACGCGCTGGCGATGCTGCGGCGGATCCCGCAACTTTCGATCCAGCCCATAAAGTCTTCGTGTTGCGGCATGGCGGGCAGCTTCGGCTACCAGGCGGAAACCCAGGCGACGTCGCGGGCCATGGCGGAAGCGGCGTTGCTGCCGGCGGTGCGGGCCGCATCATCGGCCGACTATGTCGTGGCGGACGGAACATCCTGCCGGCACCAGATCCGGGACCTGTCGGGGCGAAAGGCACTGCACTCGGTCCAGGTGATGGAACTGGCGTTGGCGCGCAGCGGCTAGGCTTGCATTGCCGCGTCCGGGACATTGACCATCCCGCCACCGACATGAAGAATGACGGCAACCGAGGAAGGAACGTACCCCATGTCAACCGCCGTCATCGTCGATGCCGTCCGCACCCCGATGGGCCGCGGCAAGCCCGGAGGCAGCCTGTCGGAGGTCCACCCGACCGACCTGATGGCGACCGTGCTGTCGGCCATCGTCCAGCGCAACCGCCTCGATCCCGGCACGGTGGACGACGTGGTGGTGGGCTGCGTCAGCCAGGTGGGCGAGCAGGCGGCCAATCCGGGCCGCACCGGCTGGCTGGCGGCGGGCTTCCCCGAGCATGTGCCCTCCACCACCATCCAGCGGATGTGCGGCTCCTCGCAGCAGGCGGCGCATTTCGCCGCGCAAGGGGTGATCGCCGGCGCCTATGACATCGTCATCGCCGCGGGGGTGGAAAGCATGTCCCGCGTGCCGATGGGCAGCAACCGTGTCGGCAAGGACCCCTATGGCCCGGCGTTCAACACCCGCTACGCCCCTGGTTTGGTCGGCCAGGGCGTGTCCGCCGAGCTCGTCGCCGCCCGCTGGGGGTTGTCGCGCGAGGCGATGGACGCCTACGCTGCCCGGTCCCACCATCGCGCCGCCACGGCCGACTTCAGCACCGAGATCGTGCCGGTGATGTCCCCGGGCGGACTGGTGGAGAGGGACGAGACGATCCGGCCGCAGACCACGCCGGAGGCGCTGGCGGGCCTGCGGCCGGCGTTCGAGAACGCGGAACTTGGCGCCCGCTTCCCGGAAATCCGCTGGAGCGTCACCGCCGGCAATTCCTCGCAGATCACCGACGGCGCGGCGGCGGTGCTGATCACCAGCGAGGAGACGGCAGCCCGGCTGGGCCTGACGCCGCGCGCCCGCTTCATCAACTTCGACGTCATCGGCGACGACCCGCTGCTGATGCTGACCGCGCCGATCCCGGCGACGCGGCGGGTGCTGCAGAAGGCGGGGATGCACCTGGACCAGATCGAGCATATCGAGGTGAACGAGGCGTTCGCCTCCGTCCCGCTGGCTTGGCAGAAGGACCTGGGGGCGGGTGACGAACGGCTGAACCCGATGGGCGGGGCGATTGCGCTGGGCCATCCGCTGGGCGCCTCGGGCGCGCGGCTGCTGACCACCATGCTGAACGCGATGGAGCGCAGCGGCGCCCGCTATGGGCTGCAGACCATGTGCGAGGCCGGCGGCATGGCGAACGCCACCATCATCCAGCGGCTGTAACGGGAGCGTCCGTCATGGAACTTGCGAATGCGGTTGCGGTTGTCACCGGCGGCGCGTCTGGCCTTGGCTTGGCCAGCGTGAAGCGGCTGATCGCCGGCGGGGCGCGGGTGCTGATTGTCGACCTGGAACGGTCGAACGGCCCCGCGGTGGCGGCGGAACTGGGGCAGGGCACGCAGTTCGCCGCCGCCGACGTGACCGACGAGGCGGCGATGGGCGCCGCCGTGGCACAGGCCGAGGCGATGGGGAAGGTGCGGGTGCTGGTGCACTGCGCCGGCAAGGGCGGCAGCAAGCGGGTGGTGGAGAAGGACGGCAGCCCGATGCCGCTGGCGCATTTCGCTGACATCGTCTCGGTGAATCTGATCGGCAGCTTCAACGCCCTGCGCCTGGCCGCCGCCGCCATGGCGAAGAATGAGCCGGTGAACGGCGAGCGGGGAGTCTGCATCCTGACCGCCTCGATCGCCGGCTACGAGGGGCAGATCGGCCAGACGCCCTATGCCGCGAGCAAGGCGGGGGTGATTGGGTTGACGCTGTGCGCGGCGCGGGACTTGGCGAGCCGTTTGGTGCGGGTGTGCACGATTGCGCCCGGGATCATGGACACGCCGATGCTGGGGCGGTTGCCGGAGAACATCCGGGCCGGGCTGGCGGCGAGCGTGCCGAATCCGGCGCGGTTGGGGGAGGCGGGGGAGTTTGGGCTGCTGGTGG
>NZ_NHRY01000062.1 GCF_002937115.1 Rhodopila globiformis
CCGCGCGCTTCCTTGTCCGCTGCCACGGGATCAGCCGGTGGGATTCCCAGTCTTCGAACACTTTGCAGAAGTCATCGAGACAGCAGTAGAGCGTTGTGATATCCACCGTCATTGAGGGGATCCTTCCGAACCTGGTTTGACCTTCCGTTTTGGCAAACCGATGCTGTCAAACCCTTGATCTTTTGGAAATCCCCTCACCCCTTATCCATAGTTCAGGTTCTTTTAGGAAGGCGACGTGCTGCGGGTTCTCGTCAATGAAGAAGAAGTCGGCTCGAACGGCGAAACCCTTTGACCGAGCCGCTTTGAGCGCAGCGTCGGCGGCTTCTACGGCCGTGAGGAGGCGGAGCGGCGAGCCGTCGACTTCCTTGGACCCCAAGCGGTAGAGCCCGCCGCCGCTGAACCCGTCGACGATAGTCAGGTTAAGCATTGTCTGGCTGGGCGTACGCGTCAGCCGCTCGATGTAGATCCCGACATACTGCTCGAAGATGTCGTGCTTGGCGACACTGTGCTCACCGAGAACGGGAAGCGGCTCACCAAGCTTCCATCCGTAGTGCCTGCTCACTTGGCCGCCGCTCCCCTTACCGCTGGCTGAGACGTTCCCCCATAGTAAGGATATAGTTTGCTCCCTCCAAGCCCTTCTTATTGGGGCCGGCCCACAGGATGTAGTAGAGCGGCGCGCCTCGCGTGTTGCGGATCAGGCGCGGTGTCGACACATGGCCGAAGGCCGACCGTAGCCGGGCGCGGTAGAGTTCCAAAAGCCGCTCTAAATAATCGGGCCGCTTCTCAAAGCCACTGGCCGCGAACAGCCCGCCCTCCCGCCGCCGATAGACCTCCTCGAACCAAGCGCGGCTGCCGAAGTAGCTGTCGAGCGTCGCAGCCCAGTTCGTGGGCACCTCGCCGGAATTGGGCAACATGCGCTGGATCGCCATGCCAAGCGCAAAGTTAACGACAACCTCAAATAAGCCGGTGTCTGCCAATTTCTGTATGCTCGCCCAGTCAAGCTTGGCGCCGAAGGGGTCGAGAAAGGCGACACCGCGGTGCGTTCGGCGAGAAATCGGCTGTGCAGTCACCCAATCAATGCCCCCGGCGGCTGTAGTCTGGAGGACGTTGATCGTGCGGGAGCCCGCGAACTCTCGCTTCAGGGCCTCAAGCTCGGCGGCGCGATCCGGGTTGGGGTCAATGAGGACATAACGATCGAACGGATTGGCGATGCCAAGCGCCACCCGCGGCGATCCGTCGATCAGCTCACGCACCTCAACATCGATCGGCATCTCGTGGTCAAAGAGGCCCGGCTTGTCGGACGCCGCGCGCTCCCCCGCCCGCACAATGGCCCGACCGCCGCCCGCGTAGCCATCGAGGTAAACCGTCCGCCATGGCTGATTCTTCAGCACCTTCGTGTAGAAATCGAGATAGCGCGCCAGGGCGTCGAGCTTCTCCTTGGCCCAAGGGCCCACCTCTGGCAGCCCCGCCATCAGGCAGTTCCCGCCTTCAAGGGCGGAAACTCGCTCCATTTGCGGCCGTCCAATTCGCGTCCGCCCGACTTCGGGCGGATGCCGCCCCATTGCTTGAAGAAGAACGCGACCTTCTGCTCAACGCACTGGTCGCGGATCTCGCGCACCCACTCCAGGTGGACGGGCCGCGCTCCTGGACCTGACTCGCCGCCAGCGATCACCCAGTCGATACCCGTCAAATCGACCGGCCCGATGGCACCGATCAGCGGCTCGACCGAGAGAAAGCGTACGCCAGCCTGAGCCGACCGAAGATGTTCGACGCGCCCCTTCGCCTGTGCGTCCTCGACCGACACGCCGCACCAAATATGCTTCGGTCCCCGCCCGGCGTCGTAACGGCGACGTAGATAGTCACGCATCAGGGAGCTGCGTTTCGTGAGCACCTGGAAGACGTGCCAGTCGGCTGTCTCCATCGTCTCAAAGACCCGATCGATGAAGGAAGAGGGCACCTGCTTGTGAAATAGGTCGCTCATCGAATTGACGAAGATCATGCGCGGCCGGCGCCATTTAAGTGGCTGATCAAGCCGCTCGGGCCGTAGTGTCAGGTCGAACCCGGTCGAGAACGGGTGCCCGAGAACCCCCCGAAAACGCTCAGAAAAGCGCTCCGCATAACAATTGTCGCAGCCGCGGCTGATTTTCGTGCAACCTGTCACTGGGTTCCACGTCGCGTCGGTCCACTCGATTGCGCTATTGTCTGCCATGCCTCACCGCGAACATAAAGAGAATTATATATGGCGCGGTAACCTTGGGCAAGACAGATTCATTTCGAGCCTTGATTTTCGGCTGCATTTAATATCGCGGGACTGAAGTCGATCAGCCGCCCAAGAACTTACCGGCTGCTTACAGCCATGTTCCGACAATTCCGGTACTCGATTAAGACGCATCGCCAGTTTGCCGGGCGCACGACCTCACTCAACGCCGCCAGCACGCTACGACCGATATCTCATGACCGATATCTTCTATCTTCGGCAGCAGCATTGATCACTCTTTGTTCTTGACACCAGCCCACAACTAAAGGTAGAACACGCCGCAAACAACACCCCAGCCCCACTCCAAGCCCCGCATCGGACCCCGCCGCCATGCTGCAGCCGCACCAGTACAGCATCTTCATGCAACACATCATCGGCGTCCTGCTGCCGTACTTCTGCCGCTGCACCAGGGACCTCGACGCCGCGGCGGCCGAGATCGTCGAAACCCTGGCCTCCTACGGCGTCCGCACCCGCGCCGAGTTCATCAAGGCCACGCAGATCATCGCCCTCAGCATGGTCACGCTGGAAACCCTGGCCGAGTCCACCGCCCAGGACCTGTCGCCCTCGCTGCGCATCCGCTACCGCGGCTGTGCCAACAGCCTCACCCGCACCACCGTCGAATGCGAAAAGCGGCTGGAACGCCGCCTCGCCGGCGACAGTCCCGGCAAGCTGGCGAGCGAACCCGCGGCGGACACGCCACCGCCGCCGATGGCCACGGCCAGACCGCCGGCCACCGCCCAGCCCTCCGCAGCCGACACGGCCAGGCCGGCGAACGACCTGCGTGAACCAATCCCCGACCTGTCGGAGCGTGAGCCAATCCCCGACCTGTCGGAGGAGGAAGCCCTCGCCGCCATCGCCCAGGTCCGCGCGCAGATCGACCAGCACCGCGCCCGCCTGTCGGCCAAGCCGCCCGCCCCCTCCCCGCTGCCGGATCCGGACCATCCGGCCTGGGGTGCCGCGATCATGGACGCCATGAAGCAGGGCGCCGCTCACGCCACCGCCGACCCCGGCGGCTGACCGCTCGGCAAAGCCTCATAGGCGCGAACTCAGCAGGCTGATGCATTTCCGTCATGGCCGGGCGTGGCCCCATACGTATCAGGAAAAGGCGGTGGCTGGAGAACGGCCTTTCCCTGATCGTCATGGCCCGGCTTGTCCCTACGGGATGCACACATCTCGGAAACGGCCCGCCGCTGCGTTTCCCTTTCGTCATGGCCCGGCTTGTCCGGGCCACCTGTCGCGGCACACGTGCTGGAATAGGTGGCCCGGACAAGCCGGGCCATGACGAGGGAGAAACGGCATGCGTCGCCGAACCTTTCTCCAGTCGCCAGCTTATCCTGATACGTATGGGGACACGCCCGGCCATGACGGTGAGAGAACGGCCGCGGCGCCAAATCCTTCTCCGCCGGGCGCCCTATCCTGATACGCATGGGGATACGCCCAGCCATGACCGTAATGCAACGGACTTGGCCGCCACCCCCGCTCAGTCAACCCCCGGCGCGGCCCCGCCGGCAGCCGCGACCGCCGCCCTCGCCGCCGCCTGGCCGCTGAGCCACGCCCCGGCCAGGGTGCCGGCATACGGCACATGGCACGCCTCGCCGGCAAACGTCAGGTGCCCGTCCGCCACCGGTTCCGCCAGCGCCTCCCGCGCCCCCGCCGCCCCGGGCACGGCGTAGCAATACGCCCCGCGCACCCAGGGATCCGCCTCCCAGTGCGTCACCAGCGACGCCCCGCCGCCGAACAACCGGTCCACCCGGCCGCCGAACAGTGAGCGCAAATAGCCCAGCGCATAGTCCACCGCCGCCGCGTCGCCCGCCCGCGCCAGCTCCCAGGCCACCGGCCCGCCGATCCAGCCCTGCACGTAGTCGCGTTGGAACGGCCAGCACTGGAATGGCATCAGCGCCATGCCCGGTTCCGACACCATCCGCTCCACCGAGCAATGCAGCGGCAGGCCCAGCCGATCGGCGCCCGTCGCCCGCAGCGCCACCTTCATCGCCAGGCCCATCGGCAGCGCCGCCACCGCGTCGGCCACCCGCGCCGGCAGCGCCGGGTCGAACGCCAGCGCGCCGGACGCCAGCACGCCGGTCGAAACCGTGACAATGCACGCCGTCGCTGACAGCGCCCCGCGCGCGGTCTCCACCGTCACCGCGCCGCCGCTTCCGCCCCAGCGTATGCGCGTCGCCGGCGTGTCCAGCCGGATATCCAGCCGTGCCGTCAGCCGCCGTTGCACGAAGGCGCCGATGCCGCCCTCCGGCACCAGGTTGCCGCCGCCCAGCGCGTTGTTCCGCCAGTCGCGGGCGCTGAACCGGTTGGCGTCGGCGGCGCAGATCACCGGCCCCTCCCAGGCCTCGATGGTCCGCGCCCAGGGGTCGTCCGGCAGATGGCGGGCAATCTCCGCCAGGGGTACATCGCCGGGCACGTCGCCCCCGTCGGCCAAAAGCCGATTGGCCATTGCCTCGAACCGGGGCCAGGCGGCGTCGTATGCCGCCAGTTCGTCCGCCGTCGCCAGGCGGTTGCCGACGAAGATGCGTTCCTGCCGCAGCTCGTCCGACCGCAGCAGCCGATCCCCCGCGGCCGAGGCGATCGGCACCAGCGGATTGTGTTCCGCGTCGTGGAGCCAGACCGCTCCCATGTCGAACCACGCGCCGCCCAGGGCCGCGGGATATGTCGTCCACGCCCGCCCGCCGGCACGGCCCGACGCCTCCAGCACCACCGCCCGCCGCCCGGCCTGCCGCACCGCCGCCGCCGCCCCCAGTCCGGCGAGGCCGGCGCCGATGATCAGCACGTCGGTATCGGTCATGGCGCGGCCTCCTGCTGCGGCTGGATCTTGCGCTCATTGCAGGCGCAGGCCCCGCGCCGGTCAAGGCAGCGCGCCGCGGCGCCTTCGCGGCGGCCGGATGGTTGCCTCTCGTCGTGACCGGGCTGTTGCCTCTCGTCGTGGCCGGGCCATGTCGAGGGGGCGAGGGAGACAGCGCCTCCTTGCTCCCTCTTGCCACGCCCTCACCCCACGATCCGCGCCACCTCCTCGGGAGCCTGCAGCACCAGATGGTCATACGCCTTCATCAGCGTCTCGGTGATCCGTCCCGGGGTGAACCGGTGCGGCCCGATCTCGCGCACCGCCGTCACCTCCGCCGCCGTTCCCGCCAGGAACACCTCGGTCGCCTTCTCCAGGTCCGCCGGCTCGATCGGCCGCTCGACCACGGCCATCCGCTCCCGCCGCGCCAGGCTGATCACGGACCGCCGGGTGATCCCGTCCAGAAAGCAGTCCGGCACCGGCGTATGCAGCTCGCCGTCGATCACCAGGAAGATGTTCGCCCCGGTCGTCTCCGCCACACGCCCGCGCCAGTCCAGCATCAGCGCGTCGGCATAGCCCTCCTGCTCCGCCTTCAGCTTGGCCAGCGAGCCGATCATGTACAGCCCGGCCGCCTTGGCATGCACCGGCGCGGACTCCGGCGGCGGGCGCCGCCAGTCCGCCTGGCCGACTCGGATGCCCTGCATGCGCTCGGCGCCGAAATAGCTCGGCCAGGGCCAGGCGCCGATGGCCAGGTGGATCGACGTCCCGGTCGCCGACACCGCCAGCTGCTCCGACCCGCGCCAGGCAATTGGCCGGACATAGCCGTCGGTCAGGCCGTTCGCCGCCAGCACCTCGGCGCAGGCGGCGTCGATCTGCGCCGCGGTGAACGGGATCTCGAACGCCAGCCAGCGGCCGGAGCCGATCAGGCGATTGGTATGGTCGCGCAGGCGGAAGATGTTGCCGTTGTAGGCCCGTTCCCCCTCGAAGACAGCGCTGGCATAGTGCAGGCCGTGCGACAGGACATGCAGGCGGGCGTCGCGCCAGGGCACCAGGGATCCGTCCAGCCAGATCCAGCCGTCTCGATCGTCGAAAGGAAAACTCGCCATGACCTTTTTCTCCGTAATGTTCTTTCACAAATTGAAGCCAGCGTAAAACGCGAGCCAAATCGCGCGAACATCCCTAACCTATTTCAGGACCGTATCCCAGGCATGCTGAAAGCCAAGCCCCGCGAACCGAAAGCCGACGTCTTCATACCGCCGCCGAAGCTGCCGCCGCCGGCCCCGGTCGTCGATCTCGGCGAGGCAGAGATGCGGCTGGCGCAGGCCTTGCTGTTCTTCGCCTACCGTGACTTCACCAACGTCGCCGACCAGGTGCTGGAGGAACTCGGGCTCGGCCGGGCGCATCACAGGGCGTTGCACTTCATCGGCCGCAACCCCGGCATCACCGTCTCCGGCCTGCTGGCGATCCTGCGCATCACCAAGCAGTCGCTGGCCCGCGTGCTGAACGCGCTGGTGGACCAGGGCTACGTCGCCCAGGCGCCGGGCTACGAGGACCGCCGCCTGCGCCTGTTGACCTTGACCGAATCCGGCCAGGCACTGGAACGTAGGTTGTTCGAATGCCAGCGCGAGAAGCTGGCAGAAGTCTATCGCGCCGCCGGCCCGCAGGCGGTGGAGGGCTTCCGCACGGTGATGCGGGCACTGATGGACAAGGGCGCGCTGGCTTATATCGATGGCACCGGCTCGCCCGAGGATACCTGAGGGGAACGCACGCGCCATGGCCGACGAATGCCATATCCTGGTGGTCGAGGATGATCCTCGCCTGCGCGAGCGGCTGGCCCGCTACCTGGCCGGCGAGGGGTTCCGCGTCACCGCCGCCGGCGATGCCGCCGACGCCCGCGCCAAGCTGCGGGCGATCAACCCCGACCTGCTGGTGCTGGACGTCATGATGCCCGGCGAAAGCGGGCTGGAGCTGACCGAATCGCTACGCCGCGACAACGCCCAGGACCTGCCGATCCTGATGCTGACCGCCCGCGGCGCGCCCGAGGACCGCATCGCCGGGTTCGAGGCCGGCGCCGACGACTACCTGGGCAAGCCGTTCGAGCCGCGCGAGCTGGTGCTGCGCATCCGCGCCCTGCTGCGCCGCGCCCCGCCGCCGCCCGCGCCCAGCATCCCGGTCACCGCGCTGCGCATCGGCGCCGCCGAATTCGACCTCGAGCGCGGCGAACTGCGCGACGCCGCCGGCCCGGTGCGCCTGACCGGCGGCGAGGCGGCGCTGCTGACCGCCCTCGCCCGCAAGGCCAACGAGGTCCTGTCGCGTGAGGAAATCGCCGAGGCGCTGGGCATGGACGACGCCGGCGAGCGGGCCATCGACGTGCAGGTGGTCCGGCTGCGCCGCAAGATCGAGGCAGACCCGCGCGAGCCGCGCTTCCTGCACACGGTGCGCGGCCGCGGCTACATCCTGAAGCCGGGGGTGTGACGCCCGTGCGACTGCGCATCGGCATCCCCTGGATCAAGCAGTTCATGCCGCGCTCGCTGCTCGGCCGCACCCTGCTGATCATGCTGGTGCCGCTGGTGGTGGTGCAGGGAATCGCGCTGCAGATCTTCTACGGCAGCCACCTGGGCACTGTCTCGCGCCGGCTGTCCAGCGCCATCGCCGGGGAAATGGCCTACACGATCGAGCTGATGCGGCAGGACCCCTCGCCGGCGTGGCAGGACCGGGTGCTGGAGATGGCGTACCGGCAGTTCATGCTGGGGATGCGGATGGAGCCCGGCGCCAGGCTGACCTGGCACAAGCGGGTAAACATCCCCGGGCCGATGGACGACGACCTGGCGGCGGCGCTGACCGATAAGTTCCACGCCCCGTTCACCATGGACTGGACGTCCGACCCGCAATCGGTGCTGATCCGGCTGCAGCTGCCCGAGGGCGTGCTGGACGTGACCGCGCCGCGCAAGCGCCTGGCCATCGGCACGTTCTTCCTGTTCCTGGGCTGGATCGTCGGCTCCGCCCTGCTGCTGTTCGTCATCGCCGCGATCTTCATGCGCAACCAGGTGCGCGCCATCCGCCGCCTCGCCCGCTCCGCCGAGGCGTTCGGCATGGGGCGGGAGGTGCCGCCGATCCGGCCCGAGGGCGCGGCGGAGGTGCGGCAGGCGGCGGCGGCGTTCAACCGGATGCAGGAGCGCATCCGCCGCTTCCTCGGCCAGCGGACCGAGATGCTGGCCGGGGTGTCGCACGACCTGCGCACGCCGCTGACCCGGCTGCGGCTGGCGCTGGCGATGCTGCCGCCGAACGAGGACCTGCGCCAGGACGTCGCCGACATGACCGCCGACGTCGAGGAAATGGAGCGGATGATCGCCGGCTACCTGGCCTTCGCCCGCGGCGAGAAGGCCGAGCAGGCGCTGCCGGTCAGCCTGTCCGCCCTGCTGGACGAGGTCGCCGACGGGGCGCGCCGGAGCGGCACTGCGCTGACCCTGGACGTGCCGCCCGACCTGACGCTGAAGCTGCGGGCGGACGCGATGCGGCGGGCGATCACCAACCTGGTGGACAACGCCCGCCGGCACGCGACGCACGTCGCCCTGGGCGCGGCGACCGAAGGCCGCTCCGTCCAGGTCACCGTCGACGACGACGGCCCCGGCATCCCGGCCGATCGGCGGGAGAGCGTGTTCCGGCCGTTCGAGAGCGGGGCGTCCGGCGGCACCGGGCTGGGACTGTCGATCGCCCGCGACATCGTCCGCGCCCATGGCGGAGAGATTATGCTGGAGGACAGCCCGCTGGGCGGCCTGCGCGCCCGGATCAGGCTGCCGGTGTGAGGCCAGTCAATGCGACAGCAGCGCGCAGCCCTGGCCGTGCAGCAGCAGGTGCCGGGTGACGCCGCCGAGCGCCCATTCCCGCAGGCGGCTGTGCCCGTAGGCGCCGGCGACGATGACGCCCGCCTCCTGCTCGCGGGCGATCGACTGCAATTGCGCCGCGTCGTCGCCGAGCGGCCGGGAGATCGCCGGCACCGCGCCGACGCCATGCCCCGCCAGCCAGGCGATGACGTCGGCGACCTGCGCCTCGGCGGCGTTCAGGGCGTCGGCCGCGGCGATCGCGGCGACCGTGACATGCGCGGCCTTCCGCAGCAGCGGCAGCGCGTCCGCCACCGCCCGCCGCGGCTCCCGCGCGTCCTTCCAGGCGACCAGCACGCGGTCCAGCTTCGGCACCCTCACCGCCGCCGGGACCACCAGCACGGGCCGCCCCATCTGCATCAGCAGGTCGCTCGGGTTGACCCGCCGGGTCAGGTCCGACGGGGTGTCGGCCGAGGCGGCGGTCACAACGACGTCGGCGCAGCGCGCTTCGTTGGCGATGTAGCCGGCCAGTGGATCCATGGTCACGGCCGAGCGCCAGGCGACGGTCCTGGCCCGCCCCTGCAGGGCGTCGCGGAACTCCGCCTCGGCGGCCTGCATGTCGCGGTCGATCTGCGACCGGTCCTGCTGGATCAGCTCCTGCGGCACATAATACCCATCCGTATAGATGATCGGCATCGGATGGCAGGCGGCGATGCCGACGACGCCGGCGCCGAAGCGCTCGGCCAGAGCGGCGGCGGCGTTCATCACGCCGGTGTTCGAGCAGCCGATTTCCAGGTTCACCATGACGGTTGCGTAGGTCATCGCAGAGTCCTCCCGCGCGGACGGCACACCGGATAACAGCATGAACAATTTCGCCCCGACAGCCAATGACTTGGATCAAACCGTCGTTTCGCCATCGGCCTATAGTCATCACGTGCCAGTGTGCAGCACGGCCCTGGGGAGAGCCAGGGGAACGGATGGAGGAAAGCTTGCCATGCCGGACATGAACCGTTCCGCGATCATTGCGGAGCCGCCGCCGCGCCCCACCGTCCCGGGCGCCAGCCCGGCCGAGGTCGATCGCTGGCTGCATGCCTGGGAGAACCGCTTCACCCTCGGCCGCTCGCCCAGCACCGTCGCGCTGGCCTATCTCGACTGGGCCGCGCATGCCGCCAACGCACCGTTCCAGACGGCGGAACTGGCGCGCTCGGCGGTCGGGCAGTGGCGGCGCCTGCTGCGTATCGCGCTGGGGCAGGAGGACAAGGTGGCGCCGCCGGCCAGCGACCATCGATTCGCCGCGCCCGCTTGGCAGCAGCATCCGTTCGACCTGCTGACCCAGGCGGTGCTGCTGGGCGAGGCATGGTGGAACGACGTGGTGGACAACCCCGCCGGCGTCAACCCGCGGCACCGCCGCATCGTCCGCTTCACCGTGCGGCAATGGCTGGACATGGTTTCGCCGTCGAACGTGCCGTGGCTGAACCCCGAGGTGATCGAGGCGGCACAGGCCAGCAACGGGCGCAACTTCGTCGATGGCCTGATCAACCTGCTGCACGACCAGTCCGGCACGACGCGCGGCGACTTCGCCGCCGGGCGGAATCTTGCGGTGACGCCGGGCAAGGTGGTGTTCCGCAACGCGCTGATCGAGTTGATCCAGTACGCGCCCGCAACGGCCACGGTCGCCCCCGAGCCGGTGCTGATCGTTCCGGCCTGGATCATGAAGTACTACATCCTGGACCTGTCGCCGGGCAACTCTATGATCCGCTGGCTGGTGGCGCAGGGCTACACGGTGTTCGCGATCTCCTGGCGCAACCCGACCGAGGCGATGCACAACACCTCGCTGGACGACTACCGCGCCAAGGGGGTGATGGCGGCGTTGGACGCCATCCGCGCGATCTGCGGCGAAGCGAAGGTGCATGCCACCGGCTATTGCCTGGGCGGCACGCTGACGGCCATCACCGCCGCCACCATGGCGCGCGACGGCGACGACCGCCTGGCCAGCCTGAGTTTGTTCGCGGCGCAGACCGATTTCACCGAGGCCGGCGAGCTGCAGCTTTTCATTACCGAAGACCAGCTGAGTTTCCTGGCCGACGTGACCGAGACGCAGGGCTTCCTGAGCAGCGCGCAGATGGGCAGCGCGTTCCAGATGCTGCAGTCGAACGAGCTGGTCTGGTCGCGGGCGGTGCGGCGCTACCTGCTGGGCCAGCGCGAGCATCCGTTCGACCTGATGGCCTGGAACGTGGACGGCACGCGGCTGCCGGCGCGCATGCACATCGAGTACCTGCGCCGGTTGTACCTGCGCAACGAACTGGCCGAGGGCCGGTTCGAGGTCGATGGCCGGCCGCTGGCGCTGGAGGACATCCACCTGCCGATCTTCCTTGTTGGTACCGAGCAGGATCATATCGCGCCGTGGCGATCGGTGTACAAGCTGCATCTTTTCACCGCCGCCGAGCTGACCTTCGCGCTGGCCTCGGGCGGGCACAATGCCGGCATCGTCAGCGAGCCCGGCCACCCGCACCGGCATTTCCGCCTGCGCACTGACAGCGGCCGGCATACCCTGGGTCCGGATGAATGGCTGGCGGCGACGCGGCCGCAGGACGGATCATGGTGGACCGCCTGGGCCGATTGGCTGAAGAAACGGTCGTCCGCGCCGGCGGAGCCGCCGCCGATGGGCGCGCCCGGGTACCTGCCGCTGTGCGACGCCCCGGGCACCTACGTACTGGAAGACTGAGGGAGAAGCATGATGGATCTTTGCCCGGTGCCGGACGAGGCGATCATCGAGAACCGCACCTTCGACGAGATCGCAATCGGCGAGAGCGTCTGCACGACGCACACCCTGACGCGGGAAGACATCGAGCTGTTCGCGGTCGTTTCGGGTGACGTCGATCCGGCGCATCTCGATCCGGCCTATGCCGAAACGGACCTGTTCCACCGCATCGTCGCGCACGGCATGTGGGGCGGCGCGCTGATCTCGGCGCTGCTGGGCACGCAGTTGCCGGGGCCGGGAACGATCTACCTGTCGCAGGAGCTGAAGTTCCTCGGCCCCGTGGGCATCGGCGACAGCATCACCGTCCGCATCACGGTGCGGGAGAAGAAGCCGGAGACGAAACGGATCGTGCTGGACTGCCAGGCGGTCAACCAGGCGGGCGGGACGGTGATCACCGGCACGGCCGAGGTGCAGGCGCCGACCGAGAAGATCCGCCGCCACCGGGTCGAATTGCCGGACGTGCGGCTGATGCGGCACCAGCGGTTCCGCGACCTGCTGACGGCGGCGGCCGGGCGGGCGGCGGTGCCGATGGCGGTGGTGCATCCGTGCGACGCCACATCGCTGGCGGCGGCGGCCGAGGTCGCCGAACTCGGCTTCGTGGTGCCGATCCTGGTGGGGCCGGCGGGGAAGATTCGCGCGGTGGCGGAACAGTGCGGCATCGACATCAGCCGCTACCGCCTGGTGGACGCGCCGCACAGCCATGCCGCGGCGGCGCGCGCGGTGGAACTGGTGCACGCCGGCGAGGCGGCGCTGGTGATGAAGGGCTCGCTGCACACCGACGAGCTGATGCACGAGGTGGTTTCCCCCGAAACCGGATTGCGGACGGAACGGCGGATCAGCCATGTCTATGTCATGGACGTGCCGTCCTACCCGCGGCCGCTGCTGATCACGGACGCGGCGGTGAACATCGCGCCGACGCTGGAGGTGAAGCGCGACATCGTGCAGAACGCCATCGACCTGGCGCACGTGATGGGCGTGGAGCGGCCGAAGGTGGCGATCCTGTGCGCGGTGGAAACGGTCAATCCGGCGATGAACGCGACCATCGAGGCGGCGGCGCTGTGCAAGATGGCGGATCGCGGCCAGATCACCGGCGGCGTAGTGGACGGGCCGCTGGCGTTCGACAACGCGGTGAGCCCGAAGGCGGCGCGCGACAAGGGGATCGTTTCGCCGGTGGCGGGCCAGGCCGATATCCTGGTGGTGCCGGACCTGGAGGCCGGCAACATGCTGGCCAAGCAGCTTTCGTTTCTTGCCGGCGCGGACGCGGCCGGCGTCGTCGTCGGCGCCTCGGTGCCGATCATCCTGACGAGCCGGGCGGATTCGGAGCGGACGCGGGTCGCATCCTGTGCCGTGGCCGTGCTGATGGCGCAGGCGAAGCAGGCGGCCCCGGCCGTGGCGATCGCGTCCTGATTGGAGAGAAGCACAAAAATGTCGATCAGCCTGAAGGATTTTCGTGTCAAGGAAGGCAGCGACGTCGACCTGGACGAGTGGCCCACCGACGTCAGGCATGTGTATCAGTCGAAAGACGAGTACCGCATGATGCTGGCGCAGCATATCGAGCAACTGAGCACCTTGCAGCAATTGCTGTATGCTGCCAACAGCTATGCGGTGCTGCTGATTTTCCAGGCGATGGACGCGGCGGGCAAGGACGGCGTGATCCGCCACGTCATGTCGGGGGTCAATCCGCAGGGTTGCCAGGTGTTCAGCTTCAAGCATCCGAGTGCTGGAGAACTGCAGCATGATTTTCTCTGGCGCACCACCCGTGATCTGCCCGAGCGCGGCCGCATCGGTATTTTCAACCGTTCCTATTACGAGGAAGTGCTGATCGCTCGGGTGCATCCCGAGATCCTGCGCAACGAGGGCGTGCCGGACGGGCAGGTTGACGAAAAGGCGCTGTGGCAGCGGCGCTACCAGTCGATCAACGACCTGGAGCGGCATCTGCATTTCAACGGCACGCGCATCGTCAAGTTCTTCCTGCACGTCTCGAAGGACGAGCAGCGGAAGCGGTTCCTGGCGCGCATCGACGATCCGGACAAGAACTGGAAGTTCACCATGTCGGATGTCGAGGAGCGGAAGTACTGGGACAAGTACATGAAGGCGTATGCGAAGTGCCTGAAGGCGACCAGCACCAGCCATGCGCCGTGGTATGTCGTTCCGGCGGACGACAAGGACAACGCTCGGCTGATCGTGTCGGAAGTCGTTCTGTCAACGCTGGCGGGGCTGAAAATGAGCTATCCGAAGACGACGGACGAGCGGCGGCGGGAGTTGCTGGCGATCCGGGATTCGCTGACGACGACGGAGTGATCGTTTCGGTTGTTGCGCCCCTTGCCCCACCGTCATGGCCGCGCTCTCCCGGGCCGTTGATGTCACTTCTTGTGGACAGCCGCGGCGTCGAATTGCGACAACGGCACGATGCCCTTGGCGTGGATCGTCTGCGGCAGGACAGCGGTCGCGATGCCCAGAACAATCGCGATCACGGCGATCAAGAGCAGCACCAGCCTCGGCTTCGCAATCCTCTTCTTCTCCACCACTTCGTTGGCCTTGCGGGGTGGCTGCAACTGTGATGGCAGCAACTGGACCAGGCGGGCCGCGGTCTGGCGCGCCTCGGCCCGGGCCTGCGGCGCCAGGGGCATCTGGGCGATGCTGCCGGCCAGCGCATCGACGATCGTGGCTTTCGGCAGCCTGGTCCAGCGCGCCGCCTCGACCCAGGGATCCTGCCCAAGCCGCGCCAGCACCGACAGGATCGTCAGCGGCAGTCCGTTGGGCTGCGTGCCGACCTCGGCGAACAGGAACTTGCTCAGATCGGCGTTTCCAACGGTAGAGGCGTTCGGCATCGTCATTTCAATTCCCTTGTCCAGCGTTGCGATCCGGCCGCTGATTACGGGAAGGACATGTTCCGCGGCCTGGACCTCTCGCTTTCGACGCAACATGAGGATTGCCGTGCGGGAACGCAAGGTGTGGCGAAGCCTGAATCTCGCCCTGATTGCCCGCTACCGGCGGAACCGGCCGTGGCGCGACGCGGTCTGTGCCGCCGTGTCCTCGGTTTCTCCCGCCACCGCGCTGCACGCCGATGCGATGCGGTCGCACAATGTTTGCCCGATGAACCGGGTGCCGCGGAAAATGCACTGTGAAAATATGGTGCGATCGACCTCGCGCTCGAACACGATCTCGCCGCCTTCGAACGAGCAGCGTATGAACAACAATTCATCCGAGCCCTGGCCGATGCGGATCCTGGTGCCGGCGGGAAACCAGGTATCCTCGATGATCGCCCTCATCCACTCAGCCTCCTGTCGCGGTGCCGCCGACGATGACGCGGCCGCCATCCTGCGCGGCGTCGGGATTGTCGCACCAGCGCCAGGCAAAGTCGATTGCGCTGCCGGCCGGAAGTTCCGTCGTTTCGAGTCCGGCGGCGTGCAGGCCCAGACCGGTATCCTCGGTTGTCGCCTCGGTTTCGGGCCCATCGCCGCTGCGCCAGCGGACGCGCGCGGGCTTCGGCAGCATCACCACGAGGCTGGTCCCCTGCGGCATGTCGCCGATGGGCGCGTGCGGCGACCAGAACGAACGGCGGGCCCTGGGCCGCTGTCCCTGGTAGCGGCGCCAGACCGCGCCGGGGCGATCGCAGGGGGCGCCCAGCTGGCGGGAAATCACCAGCTTGGCGAATTCCGCATGCGCCCAGGCCAGCGGCCGGGCCGAGCCCGTCGGCCGGCCGAATTTCAGGTCCCGCGCCGGAATTTCCGGTCCGTCCCAGACCTGCTCGGGGAGCAGCCCGAGCGGGCTGGCCATGCCGCACATCGCCAGCAGGAACGGCAGCGGGTCGCGGCCGGCGGCGACCTCGTAATGACCGCGCTCGCCGGCCAGCAGCGGCCAGGGGCGTCCGCGGCCGGTGCCGTCGTAAGGCGCGCCGTCGTCGTGCTCGCCGTAGCCGTCGGCGGTGTAGCGTTTCCATACCGGACCGTACGGCGTTTCCATCCGCAACAGGCTGTCGGCGACGGTGATGCTGTCCAGGATCAGCGGATCGTCCGGCTGCCGCAGGCCGAAGCGCACCAGTTGCAGGAAATCGACGGCGACAAGTTCTTTGGCCGGAACGTCGGCCTGCTCGCTGTGGTTACGGATTGGGATCGGTCCGTCCATGGCGGCCGCGCCGCGCTGCAACACGTCGGGCGGCGCGATGCGCACGTAGTATCCGTTGACACCAAGCCGCGCGGCCAGGTCCGTTCCCCGCACGCTGCACCAGGCCTCGATGCTGCTGTTCCAGAAATCCGCCAGGTCCAGCGCCCACGCCCGGGGTTTCTCCGGCAGGAACGCAGATCCCTCGACCAGGGCAGCGATCAGCACGGCCAGCGTGTAGGGACTGATTCCGCTGTTCTCCTCCCAGCGTTCCTGGCCGGTCACCGGGCCGGTGGCGGCGATGAAGCCCAGCGCACGGTGCATCATCTGCTCGACGCGGATGCCGCCCAGCGCGCTTCGTTCCGCCAGCGTCGCGGCCAGCAGCACGGGGAAAGCGGTCTCGTCCAGTTGCTGCCCGGTCCAGAAAGCCTTGCCGCCGAGCCACTGGTTCTGGTTCCAATGCCCGTCGGCGTGCTGCGTCGCGATCAGGTAGCGCAACGTGTCGCGCGTCTCCGCCTCGGCGCCGAACGCCAGCAGCGCACCGGCGCAGGACACCAGGTCGCGCGGCCACACCAGGTGATAGCCGCCGCGCTCGTCGCCGGTGTCGCCCCAGGGGATGCTCAGGCTGGCCACCATCGCGCCGGGGTAGGTCTTGTCGAGATGCGTCCGCAGCACCGCGGTGGAAACCAGGAATTCCTCGGCCACCGGCGCCGGCAGGTCGATCGGCGGCGCGTAGCGCTCGCTGCGGAGCGCGTGCCAGCCTTCCCATTCGGCGATCTGCTGCCGCAGGATGTTCTCGACCGGCTGCAGCAGGCTGGCGACGGCCAGGGTCGCGGCGGAGGTGGCGCTGCTGCCGAAGCCAAGTCCGAGCGCGCCGGCGCGCGGCAGTTCGCCGATCAGCGCCACGTTGCCGGGGCCGGCGCGGTCATACGCCCAGGTCAGCGCACCATTTCGTTGGAAATCATGCCATCCGTCGCTGTCGCCGACATAGCCGGCGCTGGCCGCGCCCAGCGCGTCGCGCTGCGCCTGGTCCACCACGGCCAGCGCCAGGGCGAACGGCCCCTGGGCGGCGACCAGGACGCGCCGCCCGGCATGCGTCTCCACCGCCGCGCGGTTGCCGTGGCCGGTGGCGCCCAGGTGCGGCGCGAGCAGGACATAGGCGCGAAATTCCTCGGCGGCATCGAGGTGGAATTCGATCGCCAGCACCTCCCGCCGCGGGTCGGGCGAGACGCGCAGGCGGAAACTGTAATGGTCGTGCCGGTGGGTGATCTCGTACGCCGGCACGCCGGGGGCGAGGAAGCGCATGTTGTAGTCGGCGACGCGCTTGACCTCGGACCAAAAACCCTTGCCGTCGGCGATGATGAAGCCCAGGTCGCGGATCTGCGGAATGTCGATGCGCGGGTAGTAGACCTCGTTGACGATGCCGTGGCCGATGGTGAACCACAGGCGCGGCGCGCCCAGCGAGCCGCCGACGGCATCCTTCGCGCTGCTGGTCCATGCCGGACTGAGGCCGGGTTGGCCGGGCGCGTCGGCCGGCGTCGCTGCATCATCCATCGCGTCGGAACCTCCCGCTCGGCAAGCCCGTTGCGGCCGTGCCGGGGTTACAATGCGCGAACGCACCGTCGATGCCAACAGGTCCCGTTTCGTTCTGGCGACGGACCGTCACCCGCCGGCTTTACGGACCATGGCGAGGCCCCTCGCCAGGCGATCGTGCAGATCCGGCTCGTCCGCCAGATCCGTGGTCAGCTCGTCGTCGGTCAGCAGAGCCGCCTCGGCAACGATGCCATCCCAGTCGCGGATCGTCGCGGCGCCGGCGCCGATGCAGGCGACGGACCAGGTCTTCTCGCGGATGTCGCGCGGCAGGGCCATGATGGCGTGCCACAGGGCGCGCATTTCGGGCTGGCTGCGCTGCACATCCCGCAGGGCGACGCTGCCTGCGAGTGCATATGCGCCGTGTGCCGGCCGCCATAGTCTCGATTCTGGAACTTTCTCCGGCGGCTGGCCGCGGGCCTTGCGGGCCTCCAGCGCCATGTCGGCGATGCGGCGTGTCTCCAGCACATCCAGTTCGAGCAGCATTGCGTTTCTCCCGTTCAGCGTGCCGGCCGCTTTTTCAGGGTGTCGTCCTCAGTTCCCCCTCCGGCGTCATGCGATGCACGGCGGCCGGCAGCCGGCGCGCAAGGTGCACCAGAAAATCGTCCGGCGACAGGCCGGTCAGCGTGGCGAGGTCCTGCACGCGCTCCTCGCCCAGGATGCGGCGCAGGTCATGGGTGCTGACGGGCCGGTTGGGTCCGTTGCCGATCCAGGACGCCATGATGGAGGCAAGCCCCAGCTCAGTGAAACGATCGGCCAGGTCCGGCAGGGAGCCGCGCTCGCCGTTCAATAATTCCTCGAGCGCCGCGTCCATCGGACTGACGGGGCCGTCGAGCCCGGCCCGCAGATCATCGATCACCTGGTGAATAAGCCGCATATTGCCGTCTCCGGGACACCGTTACCGATGGACCCTTTTTGCAAAATATGACGGCTGTATCATTGATATAAGTCATCAGCGCCGATCAGCGGGCCAGGTAGGCGATGGCGCCATCCAGCGTCGCCAGGCGCGGATAGTCCGCCTCGGGAATGTTCTGCCCGGTCCGCTTGTGCAGGGCGGCAACGAAATTCAGGAAGTCCATCGAGTCGAGATCGAGCTCGTCGCGCAGTTCGGCCGCGCCGTTCAGGGCGGCCAGGTCCGCCTCGGGCGCGATGGCCGACAGGACGTCGAGGACCAGGCTCCGGGCTTGTGCGTCGTTCATAGTGCCTCCGCGTTCCGCAACAGGCGGTCGATCTCGGCCAGCAACAACCCGCCGCGGTGGCCGTCGCTGGCACGGTGGTCGCCGGCAAGCGAGACCGTCACCACCGGCCGGGGGACGATCGCGCCGTCCACCACCCAGGGGCGGGTCACCACCCGGCCGATCCCCAGCATCGCCACCTGCGGCGGATGGATGATCGGCAGCACGCTTTCGGCGCCGCGCTCGCCCAGGCTGGTGACGGTGATGGTCGGGTCGGTCAGTTCCGAACCGCGCAGGCCGGAACCGCGGGCGCGCTGCACGAGATCGCGCATGGCCGCCATCAGTTCCTCCAACGTCCGCCGATCGGCGTCGCGGATGGCGGGGGCGACCAGGCCGCCGCCGCGCAGGGCGATGGCCCAGCCGACATGGATGCCGTCGCCGGGGCGGAACCGGCCGTCCTGCCAGAAGCCGTTCAGGTCCGGCAGTTTCGCCAGCGCCAGGGCGATGGCGCGCAGGAACAGCGCGGCCGGCAGGATTCGTTCCGGCGGCGGCCGATCGGCGTTCAGTCGTTCCAGGCGTGACAAGGCGGCGGCGAGGTCGAGCGTCTGCGTCAGGTAGTAGTGCGGGATTTCGCGCTTCGATCGGGTCATGGCCGCGGCAATCGCCTGGCGCATCGCGGCCGGATCGAAGCCGGTGCGCGGCCGCGGCGGGCGGGCCTCGGGAGCGTAGGCTTCGACGTCGGCGACGACGATGGCGCCGCCCGGTCCGGTGCCTGGCAGGAGGCTGATGTCGATGCCCCGCTCCGCCGCAAGCCGCCGCGCCGCCGGGGAAATCCGCGGGTGGGTTGGCGCGAGACCGGAACGTTCCGTTCCAGACGGTTCGCGCGGCGCGGCCATGGGAGCAGCCACGGGGGCGGCCGCCGGTGCAGTTACAGGAGGAGCAGGCACCGCAGGAGCGGGCGCCCCTGCGCCGTCCAGGCGTGCCAGGACGGTGCCCACCGGGACGCTCTCGCCGACGGCGACCGTCAGTTCGGAAACGATTCCGTCGTTGAAGATCTCGATCTCGATGGCGCCCTTCTGCGTCTCCACCACGGCGACGACGTCGCCGCGCTTCACGTGGTCGCCGGGCCGGACCAGCCATTCCGCCATCGTGCCGGCCTCCATGTCGGCGCCCAGCGACGGCATGCGGAATTCGATCATGCGCCCTTCACCGCCGCCCGCGCCGCCGCGACGATGCCCGCCGCCTGCGGCAGTGCCGCCTGTTCCAGGTGCGCGGCATAGGGTATCGGCACCTCCCGCGAACACACCCTGCCGATGGGCGCGTCGAGATCGAAGAATCCCTGCTCCACGACACGGGCAACGATTTCGGCGGACAGCGAGCCGGATTTCCACCCTTCATCGATCACCACCAACCGCCGCGTGCGGGCCACCGAGGCCAGCACCGTCGCCATGTCGAGCGGACGCAGCACGCGCAGGTCGACGACCTCCGCCTCGATCCCCTCCTGCCGCAACGTTTCGGCGGCGTCGAGCGCCTTGAACAGCGACCCGCCATAGGTGGCCAACGTGACGTCCCGTCCGGGCCTGCGGATTTTCGCCGATGTGATGTCCACCGCGGTGACGCCGGGGTCCAGGTCACCCTCGCGGTTGTAGAGCATGACATGCTCGAAGATCAGCACCGGGTTGGGGTCGTCCAGCGCCGGCTGCAGCATGAAGCGCGCATCCTCCACCGTCGCCGGCGCCAGCACCTTCAGCCCGGGGATGTGCGCGTACCATCCCTCCAGGCTGTGCGAGTGCTGCGCGGCCAGTTGCCGCCCCGCGCCGGTGGCCATGCGGATCACCAGCGGCACCGCGAACTGTCCGCCTGACATGTGCGGAATGGAGGCCGCGTTGTTGACGATCTGGTCCAGCGCCAGCAGGCTGAAATTCACCGTCATGATCTCGACAATCGGCCGCATGCCGGCGATCGCCGCGCCGATGCCGGCGCCGACATAGGCGCCCTCGGACAACGGGGTGTCGCGGATGCGGTCCTCGCCGAGTTCCGCCGCCAGGCCCTTAGTCACGGCATAGCAGCCGCCATAGCGCGCGACATCCTCGCCCATCAGGAAGACCCGTTTGTCGGCCAGGATGGCGGCGCGGATCGCCTGCTTGCAGGCCTCGCGGTAGGTCATGCGTGTCTGCGCCGTGGCACTCATTGCGGCACCCGATCCATGATGGTGTAGCGTTCGAGTTCCTCGATCGGCTCCCAGGTGCCGGCCTCGGCGAAGGCAACCGCGCCGTCGATCTCGGCGGCGACGGCCGTTTCGATTCCGGCGATTTCGTCGGGATGCATCAGGTTGTTCTGTTCCAGCCAGGCTCGCAGCCGGGTGATCGGGTCGCGCTTCCGCCACGCCTCGATCTCCTGCTTGCTGCGGTAGAGCTGGGCGTCGAACATGGAATGCGCGCGGAACCGGTAGGTCTGGCATTCCAGCAGGTACGGCCTGCCAGTTTTGCGTATGTCCTCGATCGCCTGCCGCGCGGCGATCTCCACCGCGACCACGTCCATGCCGTCCACCACCGCGCTGCTGATGGCATAGGCGGCGGCCTTGCGGGCGATGTGCGTCTCGGCCTCGGCGCGTTCCACGGCCATGCCCATGGCGTACAGGTTGTTCTCGCACACGAACAACACCGGCAACTGCCACAGCGACGCCAGGTTCATGCTTTCGTGGAAGGACCCCTCGTCCACCGCGCCGTCGCCGAAGAAGCAGGCGGTGATGGTATCCTTGCCAAGCATCCTGTCGCCCAGCGCGACGCCCGCGGCCAGCGGCAGGCCGCCGCCAACGATGGCGTTGCCGCCGTAGAACCGCATCGCCCGGTCGAACACGTGCATCGAGCCGCCACGGCCGCGACAGCATCCCTCCTGCTTGCCGTACAGCTCCGCCATCAGCGCCGGCATGGCGATACCGCGCGCCAATGCCTGGCCGTGCTCGCGATAGGTGGCGACGACGGCGTCCTGCGGGCGCAGCGCCTCGATCACGCCGACGGAGACGGCTTCCTCGCCGTCGTAGAGGTGCATGAAGCCGCGGATCTTTTCGGTGGTGTACAGTTCGAAGCACTTCTCCTCGAACCGCCGGATGCGCAGCATCGCCATCAGCAGGCGGCGGATATGCGCATGATCCAGATGCACCTTGCCGGTCATCGCAGGTCGCTTTCCAGTGTCGAGAGGTCGCCTTCCGGCAGCCCGAGTTCGCGCGCCTTCAGCAACCGGCGCATGATCTTGCCGCTGCGGGTGCGCGGCAGGGTGGCGGCGAAATCGATCTCCTTCGGCGCGACGACGGCGCCGAGGCGCTTGCGGGCGTGGCCGAGCAGGTCGCGGCGCAGCGCCTCGGACGGCGCGAATCCCGGCTTCAGCGCGACGAACGCCTTGACGATCTCGCCGGCCATCGGGTCGGGCTTGCCGATGACGCCGGCCTCGGCGACAGCGGAATGTTCCAGCAGCGCACTTTCGACCTCGAACGGGCCGATCAGGTGGCCGGAGGTCTTGATGACGTCGTCGGCGCGGCCAACGAACCAGTAGTAGCCTTCGGAATCGCGCATCGCCAGGTCGCCGGTCAGGTACCACGGGCCGGCGAAGCATTTGCGGTAGCGCTCCTCCTCGTGCAGGTAGCCGCGCATCATCGACGGCCAGCCGGCCTTGAGGGCGAGTTCGCCCTCGACCATCGGGTCGTCCACGATCATGAAGCTGCCGCCGGGGTCGCGCTGCACGATGGCCGCCTCGATGCCCGGCAGCGGCTTGCCCATCGAGCCGGGCTTGACGTCCATCGACGCGAAGTTGGCGATCATGATGCCGCCCGTTTCGGTCTGCCACCAGTTGTCGTGGAACGGCCGGCCGAACGCCTGCTGGCCCCAGACCACGGCTTCGGGGTTCAGCGGCTCGCCGACGCTGGCCATGAAGCGCAGCGCCGACAGGTCGTAGCCGCGCACCGCCTCGGCGCCGAGCTTCATCATCATGCGGATGGCCGTGGGCGCGGTGTACCAGACGCTGACGCGCTCGTTCTGCAGGATGCCGTACCAGGTGGCGGCGTCGAACTCCGCCTCGGCCACCACGCTGGTGACGCCGTTGGTCAGCGGCGCGATGATGCCGTAGCTGGTGCCGGTGACCCAGCCGGGGTCCGCGGTGCACCAGAAGACGTCGGCGTCGTGCAGGTCCAGCGCGCAACGGCCGGTGACGGTGTGCGTCACCACCGCCTCGTGCACGTGGATGGCGCCCTTGGGGCGGCCGGTCGTGCCGCTGGTGAAATGCAGCAGCGCGCGGTCCTCCGGGTCGGTCGGCGGAATGGTGAAGTCGGGGCTTTGGCCGTCCACCAGGCGCCGCCAGTCCAGTGTGCCGGCGGCGGGCGCCTCGCCGGCTTCGGGCACGACGATCACGTGCTCCAGCTTCGGCAGGCTGCCGCGCAGCGGGGCGATCTTGCGGCGGTACAGCGACGCGGTGGTCACCAGCACGCGGCCCTCACCGATGGTCAGGCGGGTCGCCAGCGGTTCCGGCCCGAACGCCGAGAACAGCGGCGAAACGACGCACTTCGCCTTCAGCGCGCCGAGCAGGGCGATGATGAGTTCCGGAATGCGGCCGGACAGCACGAACACGCTGTCGCCGGCCTGCACGCCCAGCCCGCTCAGGGCGTTGGCGAAGCGGTTGGTCGCCGCCTTCAGGTCCCGGTAGGTGAAGGCCCGCCGCTCGCCGGAGCGTCCGAGCCAGCGGATCGCGTCGCGGTCCGCGCGGGGCCCCGGGACATGGCGGTCGACCGCCTCATGCGCGATGTTGAGGCCGCGTCCGCCCGGCAGGCCATCAAGCAGGCCGCGCGCGCCCTCCCAGCTGAAGGTGCGGCGGGCGGCGGCGTAATCGGGCATGTTGGCGGGCACGGCTGACGGGTCGTGCGGCTTGATGATCCGCGGATAGCGATCCGCCAGGGCGGCGCGACCTTCCGGTGCGGACACGGTGGTTTCCCTTTTCCCAGCAAGCCTTGCATGCATAGGACGGGAGAAGGTGGTGCGTGTTGATGAATATCATTGTGGCAACGGAATGTAAGCGGGGTCTGGCGGCGGCGCGCCATGATGGCGCCATGCATTGTGGGATCATCGGTCCGGACCGCTGGGATCCGTCCCTGATTCACAATGAACGCCGCGACCGGGTCCGGCTGCGCCAGCGCGGCAAGGGCAAGAATTCCGCGTTCAGACGGCGAGGTCACGCCGCTCTGTTTCATTGCGGTCTTAACCAGGGCGGGAGGTGCCGTGAGGCTGATGTGCGCCGTGCGTTACCCGTCCGGAAGCCCGGCCCCCCTGGCACGTTCAAAGGAAACCGGGTGCGCGGGCCTGGCACCGGATGGCGCGGAAGCCAGCCTGGAACCGGCGCAGCGTCGCGTGCGGAGGGCGGCAGGCGGGTCCGCTGTTGTGAAAATGCGGTCGCCCCAGCTTCCTGGAGACGACGTACCGCACCCTCTCCGCTTCTTCATGTCAAAAGCGCCCGTCAAAAGCCTGCGGGGCCGGACGCGCGGAATTGGCGTGATCGTTGCACTGCCAACCGGCACTTCCGGCCGCCGGGCCGTTGCGGTCACCCCTCCAGGGTAAAGCCGACCTTCAGGGTCACCTGGTAGTGGCGGGTCTTGCCGTCCTCGATCTCGCCCCGCATCTGGGTCACCTCGAACCAGCGCAGGTGACGGATCGTCTTGGCGGCGCGGGTGATCGCGTTCTCGATCGCGGCCGCGTGGCTGACTTCCGACGAGCCGGCGATCTCGATGACGCGATAGATGTGATCGGTCATGGGCGTATCCCCCTTGTTGTGGTTGCCCTGCCATCCTAACGCGCAAAGCCCAGCCGGAGTCCACCCGGCCGGGTGCCGGTCGTGCCGCCTAGGCCGGCGCGCCGGGGCTGCGCGGCAAGCCGATGTGCCGCTCACGCAGCCGCCAGGCGGCGACCAGCAGGGTGATGCCGAAGAAGATCGCGTAGAACCCCAGCCACCATGCCACCACCACGGCGCCGATCATCGGCGCGGCCGCCAGCAGCAGGCCCCAGACCAGCGAGACGATGCCGCCGAGCGCCAGCCACCAGCGCCCGTGGCTGGCATGCAGCCGGAAAGCGGCGACAAGCTCCAGCACGCCGGTGATCAGCGCCCAGGCCGCCAGCAGGATGACGAAGGCCCAGACCGCCACGGCGGGCATGGCCAGGGCGATCAGCCCCATGATGATGCTCAGCACCGCCTCCCACAGCAGCGGGCCCCACCGCACCCCGGCCTTGGCGGCCCGCCAGGTCACCACCAGTTCGATGACCCCGTCGGCCAGCAGGTAGGCGCCGAACAGCAGGGCCAGGGACAGCAGGGCCGCCCCAGGGGCCGCCAGCGCGACCAACCCGAACAGCACGGCGATCACGCCGCGCAACGCGACCGTCCACCAGTGCCGTGCGAGCATCCCGTTCATCGGGTCCAGGTCCCCGAGCACCCCCAGGGGTCCGTATTGTTGAGGCGTGCCGTTGGCCATGCTGTCCTCCTGTCTCCTGTTGTTGGCGCCCCCTGCGCGCCGGCCGTGCGGGGCTTCGCCCTGGCGGGCCGGCCAGGGGGCGGTCCTAGGCGCCGGTGCCGGATGGCGGCGTCTCGGTCTGCGGCTGTGACGACGTGCCGCGGACTTCGATCTTCCGCCGCTGCTCCCGCTCCTTCGGCTTCGGTACGGCAATGGTAAGCACACCGTTCTCGAAGCTGGCGTTCACTTCATCCGGATTGACCTGGAACGGCAGTTGCAGGCTGCGCTGGAACACGCCGTAGGCGCGTTCGGTGAAGTGGGTGTTCTCGCGCTCGTCCTTGCGTTCCACTTTCTTTTCGGCGCGCAGGGTCAGCACGCCGTCGTCCAGCGCGACCTCGATATCCTGCTCCTTCACGCCGGGGAGTTCGGCGATGATGCGGACGTCGTTCTCGGTTTCGGTGACTTCCACCCGCGGCGACAGCAGGCCGCGCACCGGCTCGGGCGCCTGCGGGAACAGGTTGCCTTCGGGGCCGAACACGTCCTCGAACAAGCGGTTCATCTGCCGCTGCAGGACGGTGAACGGCGAGGTGCCCATGCCGCGATCGACCAGCGAGCCGGGACGGAATTGTTGAATCGGGTTGTACGCCATGTCTGAACTGCTCCTGTTGCTTCCAGGTCGGTGATTGTGCCACCGGGACAGTTGTTTCAGAGATGAGGATGGACGCCGGTCTGCCCGGCGTCCACTCAATTATATGGGTGAGCCGGCGGTGACTTGCGAGTCCGTAAAACTGCGTAGCCGCCATTCCCGGCCGCGGCGCCGGCCTGTCACCGGCGCCACTCGGAACAGTTCGCTTTATCAGCCTCCTAGCGGCCGCCTGCCGGCTTGCTGGACCGGGGCAGAAACGGCATCAGCGACATTGCCTGTACATCAATCACCCGCAGCGCCGGGGTGGGCGCCATGGATTTGGCCCTTGTTATCCGGAGTGCCCGGCCGCGTTCGCGCCGTCGCGGCCTAATGCCTTCTCTGCGTGCTCTGCGCCCCGCTCTGCGCGCTCTGCGTTGAATCGCGGTGGTGGGGCGCCACCGGCGTTCAGGGTTGGGCGTCTTACCGGCGACGCCGTTCTTTGTTGCGGCACCGCATTTTTGCAACGCAGAGATCGCAGAGCGGGGCGCAGAGCACGCAGAGAAGCAATTCGGACGCCCTGCGGGCGCGGTGGCTGTGCGTTGAACGCCGTATGGCCAGAACAATGAAGGCCGTATCCGTAAGACAGCGGCGGCCGTTGCCATCCCCTCATGCCGGGCAGCCGGGACAAGCCCATACGGCATGCACACATTCTGGAAACGACTGCAAAACCAGGCGCTCGCCTGGTGCCCGGGACCGTTGCCGCTCTGTCGCGGCGGCGCGTTTGGCTGGCAAGCGGCCGACCGAAGGTGCGCAGGGCCGCGTCGCCGTGGCGTCGCTCCCACATCCGGCGTGGGGCATCCTGCCCATTGGGATGGGGTGGGGGCGGGTTTGCCACCGCAATCAAGTGGACACGGAGTTCCACGGTGTTTGCACGGAGTTTCACGGAGGATGTGGATATTGCGCTTCGCGCGAAGCGCCTGAAATCATCGGATGCCGCCACAGGGGCGACCATGTTGGGGACGCCCCGGATGACTCCGTGAAACTCCGTGCAAACCCCGTGGAACTCCGTGTTCGCTTGATTGCCGTCGGTGAAACCGGCACGGGCCGTGACAGTGTGACGCATGGCTGCAGCGGACCGTTTCCGTAATCTGTGCATCCCGTGGGGACGCGCCCGGGCCAGGCTCCGGTCCGGCATTCACGCCTGGCGACGTTGAAGCCGCGGAAGGGCCTGCATGCCACAGGCGCTAAAATGGCGGGACCGGCGGCACGGGCGTTGCCACAACGTCATGGTGGGCCTGCGGTCGCCATGACGACGGAGCAGTCGCGCACCGGCCGTGCCCCTATATTGCGCCCACCCCGACGTGGCCGGAACCCGCCGGGCCGCCTGCCCTGCCATTCTCCGCCCAGACGGCGACGTCGCCGCGCCCGCGTGATCCCGCTTTTCGCCACAGGCCCGCACGGGCTAGCATGGGGCCGCCAGGCGTGGAGGAATTCTGCATGAACAAGGTCGCGGCCGTCACCGGGGCGGCATCGGGTATTGGCGAGGCGGCGACCCGCCGGCTGCTGCAGGCCGGCTGGACCGTCTATGGCCTCGATCTCCAGGCCGAGCGGCTGGAGGCGATGGAGGACGAACTGTCCCGCTACCAGGACCATTTCCGCCCGATCATCTGCGACGTCGCCGACAGTTCCAGCGTCGGCGTCGCCTTCGCCGGCCTCGGCTCCGGCCTGAACGCGCTGGTCTGCTGCGCCGGGGTGCTGCGCACCGGGCTGCTGGAGGACATGCCGATCGAGGACTTCGACCTGGTGATGAACACCAACCTGCGGGGGACGTTCCTGTGCGCGCAGCGGGCGCTGCCGCTGCTGCGCGCCTCGGCCTCGCCCGAGGACCCGTCGCGCGTGGTGCTGCTGTCCTCGATCGCGGCGCTGCGGCCGAAGGTGGTCAGCGGCGCCTATGCGGCATCGAAGGCGGGGGTCAGCCAGTTGTGCCGGGTGATGGCGGTGGAATGGGCGGCGTCTGGCGTGCTGGTCAACGCTCTGGCGCCCGGGACGGTGGACACGCCGATGGTGCGCGCCGTGGCGGATGACGACAAGGGCTACCGGCCGTCGGGCGCCTCGCCGCTGGGCCGCATCGCGCAGCCGGACGACATCGTGGACGTCATCATGTTCCTGCTGTCGGACGCGGCACGCTATGTCACCGGCACGACCATCCCGGTCGACGGCGGCACCCAGGCAGCGTTCGTGCCCCCGGGGGACCGCTGATGGGAGGGCTACGGCAGACCGCCGGCAGGTTGGGATGCAGGGTCGCCGCCATGACGATGAAGGAACGCCGCCGTCGGCCCGCCTCACCCTTCGTGCGGTTTGCCATGACAGGCATGCCGATGCTGCGGCGGCTCGCCTTGCTGCTCCTGCTGGCGCTGCCGGCCCTGGCCTTGCCGGCCCTGGCGCGGGCGGAACAGCGCGTCGTCAATGTCTACAACTGGACCGACTACGTCGATCCCGCGGTGCTGGCGCAGTTCACCCGGGAAACCGGCATCAACGTCCGCTACGACGTGTTCGACAGCCTGGAGACGCTGGAGGCGAAGCTGCTCGCCGGCCACTCCGGCTACGACGTCGTGGTGCCGACCAGCGAGCCGACGTTCTCGCGGCTGATCCGCGCCGGGGCGCTGGCCGAGATCGACCGGGCCAAGGTGCCGAACTGGAGCAACCTCGATCCGGCGCTGATGCAGCGGGTGGCGGAGTCCGATCCCGGCAACCGCCACGGGGCGATCTACCTGTGGGGCTCCACCGGCCTGGGGTTCAACCCGGACCGCATCCACGCGCTGGCGCCGGACGCGCCGCTGGATTCGTGGGCGCTGCTGCTCGATCCGGCCTGGGCGAAGCGGCTGGCGCCGTGCGGCATCATCATGATGGATTCGGCGATCGACGTGTTCCCCTCGGTGCTGCACTATCTCGGCCGCTCGCCCGACAGCGGCGCGCCGGCGGACATCGCAGCGGCGGAGAAGGCGCTGATGGCGATCCGGCCGTATATCCGGCAGTTCGCCAGCGGCGGCGCACTGGAGGCGCTGGCGACCGGGCAGGCCTGTCTGGCGCTCGACTACTCCGGCGACGTGGTGCAGGCCCGGGCGCGGGCGAAGCAGGCGGGGAACGGCGTCACCGTGCGCTATGTCGCGCCGAAGGAGGGCGCGCAGATCGGCTTCGACATGCTGGCGATCCCGACCGACGCGCCGGACAAGCCCGAGGCCCTGGCGCTGATCAACTTCCTGCTGCGGCCGGCGATCATGGCGCGGATCACCGACGCCACGCATTATCCCAACGCCATTCCCGCCACCCGCAAGCTGGTGGACCCGGCCCTGCTGAACGACCCGAACGTGTTCCCGCCCGAGGCCGAGATGCGGCGCTTCTTCACCGTCCACGCCACCACGCCCGCCGCCGATCGGCTGCGGACGCGGGCATGGTCGCGGTTCAAGGCGGGTGGCTGACGGCGAGTTCCGCGCCATGGCTGCGACCAACGGCCAGGCGCAGCCGGACCGGACCGCGTTGCTGGGCGTCAGCGGCCTGACCGTCCGCTACGGTCCGGCCGTGGCGCTCGATGACCTGGACCTGACGGTGCGGCGGGACGAGCTGTTCGTGCTGCTGGGCGCCTCGGGGTCCGGCAAGACGACGCTGCTGCGGGCGCTGGCGGGGTTCTTGCGGCCTGACGCCGGGCGGATCGTGCTGAACGGCACCGACATGACCGCGCTGCCGCCGCACCGCCGGCCGGTCAACACCATGTTCCAGTCCTACGCGCTGTTCCCGCACATGAGCGTCGCCGCCAATATCGGCTTCGGCCTGCGCCAGCAGGGCGTGTCGCGCGCCGAGACGAAGCGGCGGGTGGCGGCGATGCTGGCGCTGGTGCGGCTGCAGGACTACGGCAGCCGCCGCCCGTCGGAGCTGTCCGGCGGCCAGCAGCAGCGGGTGGCGCTGGCGCGCAGCCTGGCGCCTCACCCGGCGCTGCTGCTGCTGGACGAGCCGCTGTCGGCGCTGGACGAGGCGCTGCGGATGGAGACCCGCGCGGACCTGGTGCGGCTGCGGCGGGAACTCGGCATCAGCTTCGTCCTGGTCACCCACGACCAGGAAGAGGCGCTGGAAATGGCCGATCGGCTGGGGGTGATGCAAGGCGGGCGGATGGTGCAGATCGGCACGCCGGCGGACCTGTATGAGCATCCGGCGAACCGGTTCGTCGCCTCGTTCCTGGGCGGCGCCAACCTGCTGCCTTGCGTGGTCGCCGCCGATAGCGTGTCGGTCGGGCTGCCGGGGCTGGGCGCATGCGTCCATGCCGAGCGGCCCGGCTCGCCGGGACCGGGGCTACTGGCGCTGCGGCCGGAGCGGCTGCGGCTGGATGGCGCGGGGCAGGCCAACGGGCTGGACGGCGTTGTCGGCGATCGCACCTATGCCGGGGATGCCCTGTCGGTCACGGTCCGGCTGGCGGACGGGTCGGCGCTGCGGGTGAAGCAGTCGCTGGCGGATGGGCTGGCCTCGGCCCGGCAGGAGCCCGGCACGGCGGTGCGCGTCGGCTGGCAGCCTGATGCCTGCATCCTGTTGCCGGAATGATGCCCGGCGGTTGGCCCCCTGCCCTTTCGTCACGGCCGTGGTCCCTATCGTCATGGCCGGGCGTGTCCCCATGCGTATCAGGATAAGCTGTCGGTTGGAGAAGGATTTGGCGGCGCGCGCCGTTCCCACATCGTCATGGCCCGGCTTGTCCGGGCCACCTATTCCAGCACGTGTGCCGCGACAGGTGGCCCGGACAAGCCGGGCCATGACGAAAGGGAAACGCCGCGGCGGACCGTTTCCGAGATGTGTGCATTGCGTAGGGACAAGCCGGGCCATGACGATTGGGGAAAGGCCGTTCTCCGGCTACCACATTATCCTGATATGCACGGGGACACGCCCGGCCATGATGGCAGCGCAACGCCCCGGCACGCGGGCACCTTAGCATGAGATGGTCCCTCGCCCTGCCCGTGGCCTGGCTGCTTCTGCTGCTGGTGGCGCCGCTGGCGATCGTCGCGATGATCGCGCTGGCGCAGCCGGCGGACAGCATCCCGCCGTACAGCCTGGGCTTCAGCCTGGACAACCTGACAATGGTCGCGACCGACCCGCTCTACCGCGACGCGCTGCTGCGCAGCGTGCGGGTGGCGGGGCTGTCCACCGTGGCGTGCCTGCTGGCGGGCTTCCCGATGGCGCTGGCGATCGCCCGTGCCGCGCCGCGCTGGCAGAACCCGCTGCTGCTGGCGGTGATGCTGCCGTTCTGGACCGGCTTCCTGATGCGCATCAACGCCTGGATCGGCCTGCTGGCGGATAATGGCTGGATCGCGCGGCTGGCGGGGACTCACATGCTGTACACCGATGCCGCGATGTATATCGGCATCGTCTACACCTACCTGCCGTTCATGGTGCTGCCGATCTACGCGCGGCTGTCGCGGCTGGACCCGGCGCTGATGGAGGCGGCGGCGGACCTGGGGGCGCCGCCGTGGCGGGTGTTCCTGCGCATCATCCTGCCGCTGTCGCTGCCCGGCGTCGCCGCCGGCGCCGCGCTGGTGTTCGTGCCGGCGATCGGGGAATACGTGATACCGGCGCTGCTCGGCGGGCCGCAGGCGCAACTGATCGGCCGGGTGCTGTGGGACGAGTTCTTCGCCAACCGCGACTGGCCGACGGCGGCCTCGGTGGCGGTGTGGCTGCTGCTGGTGCTGGTGGCGGTGCCGGCGGTGGCGGCGCGGGTTACCGGGCGGTTGCGTGCGGCCCGGACGCGCTGAGGCCGCGGGCGCGGGCGGTTCGCCGGGATGGCGGCTGCCGGCGTAACCAGCCGCGCCGTGCGTTGTCCGCCGTGAGGTTTCGGCTTGCCCCTGGCCTGGCCAGTCGTTGCGTGGAAGTATCGGGATGGCCGGCATTGTTCAAAGCGCCGTCAGCCTGACCGGAAGCGGCGACCTTGTCGCCGCATTTGTCATCCATGCCGTCAGCCGCTTCGATTTGTGTAAAAGCAGAGATGAACGTGGCCGTTGCCCCACCGCGACCGCAGGTCGCAATAAATTCTTCTCTGCGCGCCCTGCGCCCCGCTCTGCGATCTCTGCGTCGAATCGCGGTGGTTGCGGCGCCACCGGCGTTTGGGTTGGGCGACATACTGGCAACGCCGGATTTTGTTGCGGCACCGCATTTTCAACGCAGAGCGCGCAGAGCGGGGCGCAGAGTGCGCAGAGTTGGGATCAGGGCGGCCTGCGGTCGCGTTCGATTTGCATCAATCGCGCGCCTTTCACCAGAGGCAGCCCAGCCGAAATTATATTGCTTGCAAGTGACGATAAGGCGACCTCTCCTTCCGGTGTGCAGCCCCTTCCACCAGCCAGGACAGCCGCGATATCGACGCCGCAACGACCTCGGGTTTCCAGCCCGGCACGGACCTGCGCAATAATCGACGGCTCGGGGCATGGCGATCCGGTCAGGCCGTCATCCGCCCCCACACAGGGAGGAAAACCATGAGCATCGTTGGACAGGTCGAAAGCCTGTGGCGCTATCCGGTCAAGAGCATGCGCGGCGAACCGCTGCGGCAGGCCTATATCGGCTACGCCGGGGTGTACGGCGACCGCCTGTATGCCTTCCACAGCACCACCGCTCGCCCCGCGCTACCCTACCTGACCGGACGCGTGCTGGAGGCGATGCTGCTCTACCAGCCAAGGTTCCGCTATCCGGACAAGGCGGCGCATCCGCCGAACCTGGCCGAGGCCCACTCGCTGCCGCCCGGTGCCGCTCCGGTCTATGCCGGCCCGGCCGATCTGGCGGTGGATGTCGAAACGCCGGACGGCGACCTGCTGGCCATCGACAGCCCCGCCCTGGCCGATCGGCTTGGCGCCGGCGGCGACGCGGTTGGGACGCTGACGTTACTGCGGTCCGACCGCGCCATGACGGACTGCCGCCCGGTCTCGCTGATTTCGGCCCAGACCGTCGCCGCCCTGGGCCGGGAGACCGGCGTGGCGCTGGACCGGCGCCGGTTCCGCGCCAATATTTGCCTCGATCTCGGCGGCGCCGCGGGCTTCGCGGAAGACGCGCTGCTGGGCCGCTCGCTGCAGATCGGCGGCCGGGTGGTTGTTACGGTGGTCGAGCGCGATCCGCGCTGCAAGATGATCACGCTCGATCCCGACACGGCGCAGCCGAGCCCCGAGGTGCTGCGCACCGTGGCCCGGGCGCATGACGGCAAGGCCGGCGTGTATGCCGCCGTGCTGGTCGACGGCACCATCCGCCCGGGCGACGCGGTCAGGCTGCTGACGTAACATCGCCTGTTCCGGCAGCGAGACAGCGGCCGCCATGACGACGCCGGCGCGCTGTCGCCCGGTCCCGGCTATCTGCCCTGGCCAACCATTGCGCGGCTGAGGAACGCCGAGCCGGACAGGCCGAAGCGCCACGGCGTCTCAACCCCCTTGGTGATGCCGATGCGGCGCCCCACGCTGACCGCCACCGCGGCCGATCGGCCGTGCAGAGCGAACGGCGGGCTGTGCAGCGGATGGCCGTCGAGCGCGGCGGTGATCCCCAGCGCCTGGCACAGCCGCCCGGGGCCGTTGCACAGCTTGCGGATGTCGGACGTGCCGCGGCGTTGCTGCATGACCTCGATGCCTGCCACCGGCTGCAGCGCCCGGATCAGCACCGCGCTGCCCGGCTCGAGGCCGCAGACCATGTTCAGGCACCAGTGAATGCCGTAGGAGCGATAGACATAGGCGCATCCCGGCGGCCCGAACATCGCGGCGTTGCGGCTGGTGCGGCCGCGGAAGCTGTGCGAGGCGGGGTCCTCGTGGTCGTAGGCTTCCGTCTCGACCACGATGCCGCCGGCGCCGTCCACCAGCAGGGTGACGCCGATCAGCGCCGGCGCGACGTCGCGGGCCGGGCGGCGGAAGAACGTCTCGGACAGGGCGTGGCCGAACGGCATGGCCGGGCGATTGCACCCTGCGCCGCCCCGGCCGGTCAAGCGGGGCATCCGTCCGCCCGGCGCGCGGTGCCACGCGACCGCTTGACGCCGCTCCCGGCACCGGCACGATGCGCGCCCCATCACGCCGCGGGGCCCGCCATGTTGACGCAGATCTACGAGATTTCCAGCCCCGAGGAGGCCCGGGTGATCTCGGCCATCGGCGTCGATCACGTCGGCATCCTTGTCGGCAACGGCGAATTCCCGCGCGAGCAGCCGGTGGCCGCCGCCGCGACGATCGCCGCCGCCATTGCGCCGCCGGCGAAATTCTCCGCGCTGTTCCTGACCGCCGACACCGGCCTGGTCGAAGCCTGGGCGCGGGCGCTGCGCCCCGCCATCATCCACCTCGGCGCCAGCCCGGACCTGCTGGGGCCGGCGGCGACGGCGGCGCTGAAGCGGGCCCTGCCCGGCTGCGCGATCATGCGCAGCGTGCCGGTCTCGGACGAGGCCAGCCTGGCGATCGCCCGCAGCTATGACGGGATCGCCGACTGGCTGCTGCTCGACAGCCACCGCCCGCAGGACCGCCAGATCGGCGCGCTGGGCGTCACGCATGACTGGCGCATCAGCCGGCGCATCGTCGAGGCGGTCGGGGTGCCGGTGATTCTCGCCGGCGGCCTGGGGCCCGGCAACGTCGCCGAGGCGATCCAAGCGGTGCGCCCCGCCGGGGTGGATTCCAAGACCCGGACCGACCAGGACGGCTCGCACGCCAAGGATATCGAGCGGGTGCGCCGGTTCCACGCGGCCGCGCGGGCGGCGGTGGCTTGACTGCGAGCCGCGGTCAGGACGAGGCGCGCGGTCGCCGCCATGACGACAGGGCCAACCTCCGTTCAATCGTGCCGGTTGGCCTGGTTGACGAGCGTTTGCAATTGCGCTTCGGACAGCGCCCCCGGCGCGGTAGCGGCGCCGATCACTAGGCTTGGCGTGCCCGGGAAGCCAAGCCGCCGGGCGTCGCCCTGGTTCTGGCGGAGCTGTGCCTCGATGTCGCGCTCGTGGGCCGCCAGGTCGCGGGCGAGCCGCGGCATGTCGATCCCGGCCTGTGCGAGCGCGGTGCGCATCATTGGCTCGTTCATGCTGGCTGGCAGCGCCATCAGGGCGTCGTGCGCGGGGAGGTATTTGCCCTGCCACTGCGCGGCCAGGGCCCAGCGGGCCGCCGTGACCGAGATACCGCCCATGATCGGCCACTCCTTGAACACCACGCGCACGCGATTATCTTTTGCCGTCAACGATTCGAGCCGTGGCTGCATCATCCGGCAGGCGGGGCACCGATAGTCGAAAAACTCGACGACCGTCATGGCGCCCGCCGGATTGCCGGCGGTGGGAAGGTTCGGGTCCGAGACCACCTGCTGCGCGAGGGCGGGCGATATCTGCGTCACGGGGACCGGAGGTCCGCCCAGCAGCCGCGGTCCGTAATGATAGGCCAGTGTGCCGCCGATGACTGCCAGAACGACAATCGCGGCGGCGATTGATCCATAACGGGGCACGCTTTGCTTCACAGTCTGTCTCCACTCGTGGCCACGGTCGTCGGATGGCCGGCATTGCTCCGGAACCGCGACAAAACATACGCGTGGCGGTTCAAAGGCAGAAATGACAAAAAATCGTTGTCCGTAGCGATCCTCCAGGCGGACCGGGACGTGCCGGGCCGCAGCGGGCGTCATGGCCCGGCGGCTGTTGCCGTTCCGTCCTGCCTGGCCGTGCTATACGGTTCCCGGGAAGCATTGTCGGTTTCATCACTCGTCAGGCCGCGCAGGCCACACCAGCAGTTGCGGGAAGACGGCCAGAGTTTCCCGGGCGCCGTATGACAGGCCGCCGCCCGGCCGAACGGGGACGGGTGCCCCGCGGTATCTTGGCGTCTTGGCGTTGACAGGGACCGCGCAGCCGCTCCTGGCGGTGATGGGTGCGCAACACCGGCGGCCGGTGGGGATGGTCGCACCAATGAAACGCCAAGACGCCAAGTTCATGGCCAGCAATCCGCCGCCTGCCGCGATCGAGGGCATGATACCAACGGCCCCGACCGTTGACTCGTCTGTGACTTGGAGCGACGCGGCGGTCCGTGATTCGCAGGCGTCTCCAAGACAGGGAGACAGCGATGACCGTAGCGATCACCGGCCAGGATCTCTCAGCC
>NZ_NHRY01000063.1 GCF_002937115.1 Rhodopila globiformis
CAGGGCAATCGCACTTCAGAATAGTGCCAGGAGGCGAGCGAGATAGGCGTTGTCCCAGGCGGCCTTCTGGAACTTGCCGCGCAAGGCGTCCTTGTCGCCGTTCGTCTGCATGACATTGATGGCCATGTGCCGCAGCACCGCCATGTTGTAGGGGCCGTTGTCCAACCGTGTTCTGGCCTGATCCTCGTTCATCACCACGTCCAACCGCCAGTGCAGCCGGTTCTCCACGCCCCAATGCTGCCGCGCGACGGCATTGAAGCGTTCCGCAGACAGGGCCGTGCTGAGGAGGTAGTAGGCCGTCTCGGTGGTGGTCTTGGCCGCGGTTTCACGGATGCGCTCCACCTTGCCGATGGCGGCCAGGCCGGGCCAGTGGTGGTCGGCCTGCAGCCAGTCGATATCGGCGCATACCGTGGCGGTGCGGGTTTCGATGCGGCCGTGGTCGGCATCGACCGTTTGCACGCTTGGCGTTGCCGGGCGCGCCGGATCATCCAGGAAAGTGCGGACATCATCATGCAGCGTGCCCTGGTTGCCCTTCAGCGCCATGGCATAGTCGCCGCCCTGCTCGACGATCTGCTGAGCGATGGCGCGCTGGCAGTTGAGCGCATCGACGGTCACGATCGTGCCCTTCAGTGACAGCATTGCCAGCAGCTTCGGCACCGCGGTGATCTCGTTCGACTTGGCGTCGGTGGCGATCTGCGCCAGCACCAGGCGTTGCTCGCAGCCCCAGGCGCTGACCATGTGCAGGGCCGACTTGCCGCTGGCGCGATCGAAGGACCGGCGCAGGACTTTGCCGTCGATCGCCACCACACCCTGAACGGTGTCGGCAAACCTCGCCATGAACCGCTGAAACGCCGCGCCGAACGCCTGCGGATCGAGCAGACGGAACAGGCGACTGAAGGTGTCGTGGCTGGGCAGTCCATTCTCAAGCGTCAGGAAGCTGCGCAGGAACGCCTCTTTCGCCCGGGCGAACCGGGCCATGTCCACCGCACTCTGGCCGCCGCACAGCACCGTGCAGAGCGCAATCATCAGCAGTTCATGGAAATCGTGCAGCGCGGCATTGCCGGTGCGCGGGTCCTCCAACTCCTCCCAGCAGGCGATGAACTGATCCAAGGGGGCCTCCCGCAATCGTGGTGCTCACCCTCAGCCAAAGAGTCGATCATGCCCGCGTCGGGCAAGTCCAAATCGCGTGTCAAGGACTTTCGAAGTGCGAATCCCCTGGGTCAATCGCGTAACCAGATTGACACCATTATGTGAACGATCATGCGCTTGCACATATGTTTCAGATTCCCGCTTGAAGCGATGCTTTCCCGGCCGTCCGCAGCCAGTGACCCGTTCAACAAGGGCCTGCGGACGGTATCACTGAAAAACGGTCACCATCTGATGCGTTTGTATATCCACATCGGCACCCACAAGACCGGCACGACGTCGATCCAGGCCTTCCTCCGAAAGCAGGCCGATATTCTCGGCGCGGCAGGCATCTATGTCCCCACGGCCGGCGTTCTGGATGAGCAATCAGGCCACCACAATATCGGCTGGGGCCTGCGCGGGGAGCCAAGGTTTGACCCGGTACACGGCACATTGCAGGACCTGATCGCGGAGCTCGGGCAGTCAACGGCAGACGCCGCCGTGATTTCCTCAGAGGACTTTGAATATCTGGTTGATAATCCTGCCGCGCTTTTATGCCTTGAGCAGGCGCTGGCCGAGGCCGGTCACGAGCCCTACTATATTCTTTTTACCCGCCGAGCGGATACGTATGCCGTCTCGCTTTATGGCGAGCTTCGGCAGCATCATGGCCTGACAGCCCGGTTCCGCGATTTTACCGCTGAGATCCTTCGGAATGGCAAGTTCGTGATGCACCATGACTGGACGTTCTACCTTGATATTGACGCCTTTGCCCGCAACTGGCGCCGGACGGCGCGCGGTCCGCTTCACATCTGCAGCTATGATGCAGCCGTCGACGGAAAAGGGCTCCTGCCGACGTTCCTTTCCTTGATCGGGGCTCCGGACCAAGTGGGCCAGATTGGACAGAACGCCGAAATACTCAACATCCGCCGATCGGCGGACATCGGACGTATGGATCGCATCATCGCCGGGTGGCGGCTACGCTACCGTTTTCGTCCGAAAGGCGTCCTTGCCGAACAGATGCCCTGACACGCCGCGGCCGCGATTGTCCTATCGGGTCCTACGCCTGGGCAGTTGCAGCGAACAACGGTTGCGGCTATAGGATGACCTCATGATCGCCGTCGCGCCCTTTGCGAGCCTGATCGTTGACGCCTCTGCGTCCGATGCCGCGCGGCTGGCTGGCCTCCTCCTCCTTCGACTTACCCGCCCCTGAGCGCTGCGCCGGGTCGGTGACCACGGCTTCGCTCAGGGGGTCCCTGAGGCATCAGTCGCGTCCATTCGTCCCTTGAGGAACACACCATGAGCATCAACCATCCCAGCTTCGGCAAGATGGCGGACGACCGTATCATCATGTTCGACACCACGCTGCGCGACGGCGAGCAGTCGCCGGGCTTCTCCATGAACCTGGAGGAGAAGATCCGCATGGCCGAGGCGCTGACCGAGCTGGGCGTCGATGTGATGGAAGCCGGGTTCCCGATCGCCTCGCCGGGCGACTACGAAAGCGTCAAGGCGATCGCCGAGTCAGTCGGCCAACGCGACGACACCCCGGTGATCTGCGGCCTGGCCCGCTCGGGGCGGGAGGACATCATCCGCGCCGGCGACGCGGTGCGGGCGGCGAAGCGCAAGCGCATCCACAGCTTCATCTCCACCAGCCCGCTGCACATGAAGTACAAGCTGCGGATGGAGCCGGAGGAAGTGCTGCAGGCGGTGACCGACAGCGTCACCCTGGCGCGTTCCTTCACCGATGACGTCGAGTGGTCCGCCGAGGACGGCACCCGCACCGACCCCGACTTCCTGTGCCGCTGTGTGGAAGCCGCGATCAAGGCCGGCGCGACCACCATCAACATCCCCGACACCGTCGGCTATGCGCTGCCTGAGGACATGGAGCGCATCTTCACCATGGTCCGCACCCGTGTGCCGGGCGCCGATCAGATCATCCTGTCCACCCACAACCACAACGACCTGGGGCTGGCCGTCGCCAACACCCTGGCCGCGATCCGCGCCGGCGTGCGGCAGGTGGAGGCGACCATCAACGGCATCGGCGAGCGGGCCGGCAACGCCTCGCTGGAAGAGGCGGTGATGGCGATCCGCACCCGCCACGACGCGGTGCCGTTCGTCAACAATATCAAGACTCCGAACATCCTGCGGGTGTCGAAGATGCTGGCGGCGATCACCGGCTTCGACGTGCAGCCGAACAAGGCGATCGTCGGCCGCAACGCCTTCGCGCATGAGGCCGGCATCCACCAGGACGGGGTGCTGAAGCACGCCGGCACTTATGAGATCATGCTGCCGGAGAGCGTCGGCTGGCAGAAGTCGAGCCTGGTGATGGGCAAGCACTCGGGCCGCGCCGCCTTCCGCGACAAGCTGAAGACGCTGGGCTATGCCATCGGCGACAACAAGCTGAACGACGCGTTCCGCCGCTTCAAGGACCTGGCCGATCGCAAGAAGATCGTGTTCGACGAGGACATCGTGGCGCTGGTCGATGACGAGGTGATGCGCGACCACGAGCGCATCCGCTTCGTCTCGCTGGACCTGCACGCCGGCTCCAAGGGCCCGGCCAAGGCGGAGCTGGAGCTGGAGATCGACGGCAAGGTGAAGTCAGCCAAATCCACCGGCAACGGCCCGGTGGATGCCACGTTCAACGCGATCCATGCGATCTTCCCGCACAAGGCCGACCTGGTGCTGTTCTCGGTGGCGGCGGTGACCGAGGGGACCGATGCCCAGGCCAAGACCACGGTCCGGTTGGAGGAGAACGGCAAGATGGTCGACGGCCAGGGCGCGGACGCCGACACAATCGTCGCCTCGGCGCGGGCTTATGTGCACGCGCTGAACAAGCTGCTGGTCAAGCGGGAGCGCACCGAGCCGACGGCGTTGTCGGCGTAGGCGCTGCGATCGCGGGATACGCGGCGGCGCCGGAACGAGATGGTCTTTTTGTCGTCATGGCCGGGACACGCCTTGCCATGACGATAGGGCGACGGCCACGCCCTATTCCGCTTTAAGTTACAGCAGACCGCAGGTCGGTTGGGACACTGAGGCCCCCTGTCCTCACCGTCATGGCCCGGCTCGTCCCTACGGAATGCACACATCTCGGAAACGGTCCGCCGCTGCGTTTCCCTTTCGTCATGGCCCGGCTTGTCCGGGCCATGACGATGGTGGAACGCTCTTGGCGCCCAGGCAAGCACTTGATTTTACGGTCATTTCCGACTCGTTTCCAGGATGTGTGCATTGCGTAGGGCTCGTCCGGGCCACCTATCGCGGCACATGGGTTGGAACAGATAGCCCGGACAAGCCGGGCCATGACGATGAGGGAGCGCCGTCGCCCTGTCTCAATCGACCTGCGGTCTGCTGTAGCTCTTATGGGGACACGCCCGGCCATAACGAGAGCAACGGACCTGGTGCCAGGTCCTTCTCCGTCCGCCACCCTGGTACCGGCGCCGCCGTCCCAGCGGCTCAGTTGTAGCCGTAGAACCCGCTGTCGCTCGGGATCGGCCCGATGCTCGACCCATAATAGGAACCGGGCGTTGGAATTCCCGGCGTTGGCATCGTCTCATTCGTAGCAGCCCCTGGGACAGACGGGCCGACGGGCTGCTGGTGCCCCGGTCCGGTAATGCCATAGGAGGCCGGACTGCCCGAACAGGCGGCCAGCGAGATCAGCAAACCCAGGGCGAGAACTGCACGCATGTCCTTATACTGATCATTGGCCCGCCGTCTGTCCACTGCCGCGGGTGGTCCGGCGGCATGAATGGTCGAAAAAACTGCGCCTCTGCCGCCGGAGATTGCACAACCGCAGGGATGCCGGCCGGGCGGGATCATCCCTGCATGAAGGCGTTCAGGTCCGGCGTCGGCAGTGCCTGATCCAGATAGGTGAACGTCCCCTGCCTGGCCACTTCCCGTGCGGCATCCAGCAGGCCGGTCATCGCCGCGCGATACAGGGACGTGGCCAGGCTGACGCGCTTCACGCCGGCCTCGGACAACGCGGCGACGGTGAACGACTTGCCTTTGATCCCCGCCATGAAGTTCACCGGATGCGTCAGCGCGCCGCAGACCGCGCGGACGGCCTCGAGGTCGGGCAGGCCGGGCGCCATCAGCACGTCGGCGCCCGCCGCCTCGAACGCCCGCAGGCGACGGATCGTGTCGTCGAGGTCGGGGTTGCCGCGCAGGTAGTTCTCGGTCCGCGCCGTCAGGGTGAACGGGAACGGCAGGTTGCGGGCGGCGGCCACCGAGGCGGCGATGCGCGCCTCGGCCGCTGCCGCATCGTACAGCGGGCGCTGCGGATCGCCGGTCGCATCCTCGATCGAGGCGCCGACAAGCCCGACACCGGCGGCAAGGCGGATGGCCTCGGCGGCGGCGGCCGGCGCATCGCCGAAGCCCTTCTCCAGGTCCGCCGACACCGGAAGGTCGGTGGCATCGACGATCAGCTTGCAGTGCGCCAGCGCCTCGTCCCGCGTCACCATCCCGTCGCGCCGCCCGAGCACGCCGGCGCAGGCGCCGCTGGAGGTCGCCAGGGCCTTGAACCCGAGCGCGGCCAGCATGCGGGCGGAGCCGGCATCCCAGGCGTTGGCAATGACGAAGGTCTCCGGCGCCGCATGCAGGGCGCGGAACCGCTCGGCCTTTTCCGTCTGGCTGGACATTGCTTCCTCCTGTTTATGGGGGTCGTTATCACCCGGTGATCGGCACGATCCTCGCGCGGTTCATTCCGCGGCTTTCCGCGTCAGCACCTCCTGCGTATGCTCGCCAAGCCGTGGCGCCGCCTGCCTGACCGAGCCGGGCGTGGCGGACAGCTTGACCGTGACGCCCATCGTGCGGAACGGACCGGTCACCGGATGGTTGGTCTCCACCACCATGTCCCGGGCGAGGATCTGCGGATCGGTGAACACTTCATCATAGTACAGCACCGGACCGGCGGGAATGCCGCATTCCTCCAGTGCCGCCAGCCAGTGCGCCGAGGGCCGGGTCCGCAGCTTCTCCCCCAGCGCCGCCACCAGCGCATCGTTGTGCCTCACCCGGTCTGCGTTGGTGGCGAAGCGTGGGTCGGCCAGCAGTTCCGGCGCGCCGACAAGTTCGCACAACTGCCGGAAGAACTTCTGCTGCGACGCACCCAACGTGATGTAACCGTCCGCGGTCTGGAAGCACTGGTACGGCGAACTGCCCCGGTGCGCCTGGCCGATGCGCTCCGGCCGCGTCCCGGTCGCGAAGTAGTGCGCGGACTCGTACACCGCCAGCGACGTCGCCGCTTCCAGCAGCGAGGTCTCGACGTGCTGCCCCTCGCCGGTGCGATGCCGCGCCTCCACCGCCGCCAGCACGCCGAACGCCAGGAACATGCCGGCGGTGACGTCCGAGATGGCGATCGGCAGGCGATGCGGCGGGCCGTCGGCGGGGCCGTTGGTGCTCATCAGCCCCGACATCGCCTGGGTGATCAGGTCAAAGCCGCCGCGCGCGCTGTACGGCCCGGTCTGGCCGAAGCCGGAGATCGAGGCCAGGATCAACCGCCTGTTGCGCCGGTGCAGCTCCGGCCAGCCGAAGCCCAGGCGATCCAGCACGCCCGGCCGGTAGTTCTCCACCAGCACGTCCGCCTGGTCGACCAGCCGCCACAGCGCATCCTTGTCGGCCGCCTGCTTCAGGTCCAGCACCACCGAGCGCTTGTTGCGGTTCCACGTCATGAACGGCGCGCTCTCACCATTGACGAAGGGCGGCATGGCGCGGGCGGAGTCGCCCTGCGGCGGCTCGATCTTGATCACCTCGGCGCCGTGGTCTGCCAGCAGCATCGCGCAGTACGGCCCGGACAGATGGCTGGTCAGGTCCAGCACCAGAAGATGGTCGAGCGCACCCGCCATGGTGTTTCCTCCTAAAATGCGGTCTCGCAGGCGCCGGTCACCGCGCTGAGCGAGGTCGTCTCTCTATCGCCATGGCCGGGCGTGTCCCGGCCATCCACCCCTCGCCGCCGCGGCGCGGATGGCCGGGACACGCCCGGCCATGGCGATGGGGCAACGGGCCGCACCGCCCGCGGCGCCAACGCCATTGTCGCACCGGGGATGATGCCACCGCCTGCGATCTGCGCCATCATGCGCCGACTTTGCCATGCAGGAGCCGCCGTTGGACCAAATGACCCGGGCGCTGGACCCGGCCAAATTCCAGAATCCCCTCGTCACTGCCAAGGGCGAGACCCGCGCCACCGTCGCCCTGACCACGCTGGAGACACTGTGGTTCAACACTGGCACGCTGTGCAACCTGACCTGCCGCAACTGCTACATCGAATCCTCGCCACGCAACGACCGGCTGGACTGGCTGACCGTCACCGACGTCGTCCGCTACCTGGACGAAATCGCCCGCGACTCCCTGCCGACCCGCCTGATCGGCTTCACCGGCGGCGAGCCGTTCATCAATCCTGATATCATCGCAATGCTCGAGGCCGTGCTGTCGCGCGGGTTCGACACCCTGGTGCTAACCAACGCGATGAAGCCGCTGCGCAAGCTGCGCGCGCCGCTGCTGGCGCTGCGGGACCGCTACGGCGACCGCCTGACCCTGCGCGTGTCGCTGGACCACTACGACCCGGCGATCCACGAGCAGGAGCGTGGACGGCGAAGCTGGCTGCCGGCCCTGGACGGGCTGCTCTGGCTGGCCCGCAACGGCTTCCGGCTGGACGTCGCCGGCCGCCGCTACACCGGCGAAACCGAACGGTCCCTGCGCGACGGCTTCGCCCGGCTGTTTGCGGAGCACGGCATACCGGTCGATGCCCATGATCCGGTCCGGCTGATGCTGTTCCCCGAGATGGAACCGGACCGCGACGTGCCGGAGATCACCACCGCCTGCTGGGGCATCCTGCACAAGTCGCCCGAGGACGTGATGTGCGCCAGTGCTCGCATGGTGGTGAAGCGCAAGGCCGCCGCCGCGCCCGTGGTACTGGCCTGCACCCTGCTGGCCTACGACCCTCGCTTCGAAATGGGCCGGACCCTGGCGGAAGCGTCCCGGCCGGTTTCGCTCAACCATCCGTTCTGCGCCTCGTTCTGCGTGCTCGGCGGCGCGTCCTGCAGCCGCTGAGCCAGACTCGCGCTGAAGCGCCGGGCGCCGCCCGGGTTGAGGTGGCAGAACTGGTCGCCGAAGAACCGGTCCGGCCAGTGCGGCATGACAGTGCCCACCACGTGGAACAGCGGATAACGGCGTTCGTAGCCGGCCAGGTAGGCGGTGAACTGGTCCAGCATGGCCGGACGCACCTGCCGCCACGTTGCCTCGTTGACCGGCATGGCGATGAACCACGCCGGAATCGCGTGTGCCGCCAGCAGCGCCAGCAGCCGGTCGAAATACAGGTCCAGGATGGGCAAGGGCCGGAACGCCGGCATGGATCCCTCGACGGCGACGACATCCGATCCGGCCGCGGTGCCGAAATAGTACTGGCCGCGGGCGGCCAAGGCGTCCCGCAGCCGCGCCCGGTTGCCCGGCCAGCGCAGGATGCCGCCGCCGTGGATCAGGCTGGCGGCGTAGTATGACGGGAAGCGCATCCGGTACAGCGTGTCGCGCAGGATCGACGGCAGCCCGTCGGCATGCCGCGCCTCATACACCGACAGGTCGCCGATACGGCGCGAGGCGTCCCGCAAGGCGGCGACATCCGAGCCCGATATGAAGCCGAAGCGGACACTGCGGTCCCAAAACAGGTCCGGGCTGGTGAAGTGGCCCGGGTCGAACGAGATGATGACCAGCCTCGGCGATGACGGGCAGGCCAGCGCGCGGGCCAGCGCGGCATAGGCCTCGATCGGCATGCCGCCGCCGACGGCCAGGTTGGTGGCGCGCATCGGCAACAGGGCGGGCAGGATATCGGCGGCGGCGCGGGAGTCGCCCAGGACGATGGCATCGCCCAGGTCGCATTGCTCCAGCATCACCTGCTTGGCGCGCCAGGACGGATACTCGGGTTCCATGAAGGCCATCGGCGCCGCGGCGACCCAGGCCCAAACCAGGGCGAAACTGACGGCCGCCGACAGGGCAAGGAGCCGCAGGTACGCCATCAGAAGCGGAAATATAGAAATTCGCCGGTACCGCCGGCAAGGAGCAGGCCGAACGTGGCGCCGCACCCCATCGCCACCGCCCAGACCGGTGTTGGCCGCCAGGCCAGGCGCGCCGGCGCCGGACCCTGCATCACCTGGCGTGTCGTCGGCGCCGCCCAGACGATGGCGTAGAGACCGGCCAGCCAGGCGATGTCCAGCACGGCGCGCGGATCGTCGAACGTGATCGCGACTCCATGCCACCCGGCCATGCCCGCCAGCAGCGCCCCGGCGCTGGACACGTCGCCGGCGCGGAATACGACGGAGGCGACAAGCACGCACAGGTAGGTCAGCGCGATCGCGGCGATCCGCGGCAGGGCGGGCAGCCGATGCAGCCGCCAGAGGTGATTGACCAGCAGGAACACCGCGTGCAGCAGGCCGAACAGCAGGAACGTCCAGGCGGCGCCGTGCCACAGCGAGATCGCGGTCATGGTCATCAGCACCGGCCCCGCGATCATGGCGGCAAAGCCGGTGACCGTCGTCTGCGCCGCGTTGCCGATCGGCAGGCCGTGCGCGCGGCGCCAGCGCAGCACGGCCAGGGTCAGCGGCGTATGCACATGCGTCATCAGGAATCGGGTCAGCGACATGTGCCAGCGCTGCCAGTAGTCGATGACCGAGGCCGCGCGGTACGGCTGGTCGAAATTGTCGGGAAATCGCAGCCCGAACATCCAGGCCAGGCCGATGGCCATGTCGGTATAGCCCGAGAAGTCGAAATAGAGCTGCAGCGAGTAGGAACACGCCGCCTGCCAAGCCGGAAAGAAGGTCAGCCCCGACGGGTCCGCGAAGCCGCTGGCCACCACGCCGGCCAGGGGATCGGCCAGGGCTGTCTTCTTCAGCAGCCCGATGACGAAGAAGCCGAAGCCGACGGCAAGCTGGTCGCTGCCGAGGCGCCAGTCCCGGTCTCGCGACAGCTGCGGCAGCATATCGGCCGGGTTCAGGATCGGGCCGGCGGTCAGGGCGGGGAAGAACGCGGCGAACAGCGCATAGTCCCGCGCCCGGGGCGGCGCGATGTCGCCGGATGCGTGGTACAGCAGGCCGCCGATCTGGGTGAAGGTGAAGAAGCTCAGGCCGAGCGGCGGGACCGGGTCAGGCCCCAGGTACTTGAACCAGGCCAGCACCGCCAGGTTCGCCGTCACGCCCCATCCGGCCCACGACGCGGCGCGCGGCGACCCATGCATCCGCCGCAGCAACCAATAGTTGCCGACAACCGACAGCAGCAGTGGCAGGCAGGCTGGCTGGCCCACGCCGTAGAAGAGCACCGACAGGGCGATCAGGCAGGCCTTGGCCCATGCCTCGCCCCGCCTGGCGCAAACAGCGAAGGCACACAGCGCCAGCGGCAGGAAACCCAGCAGGAACGGGAAGCCGCTGAACGCCACCGTCTTCAGGCCGCGGCGAGGACCTGCTTGGACACGGCCGCCAGCAACAGGTCACCGACGGTTGCCAGCCGATCGAACTCGGTCAGGTTGAACTGGACGTCGAAATGGCATTCCGCCTCGTCCACGATCCGCATGAGATCCATGTCGTCCCAGCCGGGCAGGTCCGCAAACTGCGTGTCCGCCGTGATCGCAAGGCTGCCGTCGCACAGCATGTGGCGGATGATCGACGCAATGGCGGACAGGGATGGGCGCACGGAAAGCTCCTTCGGCAGCAGGCTTCAGCGCCGAGGGGTTTATGCCCCAAATCTTACCGAAAGGTTAACGCCGGCGGCGTCAGGCGTGGCCGGCCGTGTCCGACAGCAGCAACGGGTCGATGCGCAGTTTGGCCAGGGCGCGGCGCCACTTGGTGTCGTGGTCGTTGTCGAACAGCAGGAGTTCGTCGGGCGTGACCGACAGCCAGGCATTCTGCTGCAGTTCCTGGTCGAGCTGGCCCGGCCCCCAGCCGGCATAGCCCAGCGCCAGGATGCACTCCCTGGGCCCGCCGCCCTCGGCGATGACTTTCAGCACGTCCAGGCTGGCGGTCAGCGCCGTGCTATCGTCGACCTTCAGGCTGCCCTCGCCGGTCCAGTCGCTGGTATGCAGGACGAAGCCACGCGCGTTCTCGACCGGGCCGCCGGCGCACAACTTGATCTCCCGCACCGGCGGGACAGGCGCGACCTGCAATTGCTTCAGCAGATCGTCGAAGGTCGGCTTGACGATCGGGCGGTTCAGCACCAGGCCCATCGCGCCTTCCGGGGTATGGGCGCAGACGTAGATCACGCTCTGCTGGAAGCGCGGGTCAGCCATGGAGGGCATGGCGATCAGCACCTGGCCGGTCAGGAACCCCTCCGGCGTAGCGGTATCGTGTTTCGGGTTGGAGCTAGCCATCGCCTCAATTTGGGCCACTCCCCTGCCCGGTGCAAGCGGTTCGGTGGCGAATGGCGTCGGTTTGTATGCCGGTCCAGCCGTTGCTGGGATCGCACCAGAAACGCTGTAGGAAAATTGCCATGCCGAACGCCGATGAGTCGCCGCTGGCGACCTATATCGCGCACCTGAAGCGCGGCGAGCTTGGCTACCAGTTCAGTCCTTCAACCAATCAGGTCGTGTTCTACCCGCGCCTGATCGCGCCGAAGACCGGCGCCAGGGAGCTGGAATGGCGGGTCAGCAAGGGCCTGGGGACGGTGCATGCCACCACCGTCGTGCACCCGCGGCAGGGCGACCCGTACAACGTCTGCCTGGTGGACATCGACGAAGGCTTCCGCCTGATGAGCCGGGTCGAGGACATCCCGCCGGCCGCGGTGAAAATCGGCATGCGGGTGAAGTTCCGGGTCCATGCGCTCGAGGGCGACGAAGATCCCTATCCCGTGTTCACACCGGTGGAGGGCGCGCGATGAGCGTCACCCGCGGCAGCGTCGCCATCGTGGGCGCCGCCGAATCCGACCTGGACGCGGTCGCGGCCGGCATGAGCCCGATCGACCTGATGGCGCAAGGCGTCGATCGCGCGCTGCGCGACGCCGGGCTGGGCCTCAGGAATGTGGACGCGCTGTTCTGCGCGACGACGCAGGCGCGGACGTCCGCGCTGTCGCTGGCGGAGTATCTCGGGCTGCCGGACGCCTACACCGACAGCACCATCGTCGGCGGCTCGTCGTTCGAGGTGCATGTGGCGCATGCCCATGCGGCGCTCGAGGCCGGGTTGTGCTCGGTCGCCGTCGTCGCCTATGGCAGCACGCAGCGCACGGTGGGGCGGCGGGCGGCGAGCGCCCGGGAGTTCAACCCGTACGAAACCCCGTTCCGGCCGTTCCTGCCGGCCAGCGCCTATGCCCTGGCGGCGAGCCGCCACATGCACGAATACGGCACGACGCGGGAGCAGATGGCGGAGGTCGCCGTCGCAGCGCGGGCGTGGGCGCTGCTGAATCCCGCGGCGTGGGAGAAGCAGCCGCTGACCATCGCCGACGTGCTGAACGCCCGGCCGATCAGCGATCCGTTCACGGTGCGGGATTGCTGCCTGGTGACCGACGGCGGCGGGGCGATCGTGCTGGCGCGGGCGGACCTGGCGGAGCATCTCAGGCACGCGCCGGTGTATGTGCTGGGGAGCGGGCAGTCGATCACGCATGCCTCGATCAGTTCGATGCCGTCGCTGACGCGGACCGGTGCCGTCGAGTCGGGTGCATGGGCCTGCCAGGCGGCCGGGGGTGAAGCCGTCGGAGATCGACGTGCTGGCGCTGTATGACGCGTTCACCATCAACACGATCCTGTTCCTGGAGGACCTGGGCTTCTGCCCCAAGGGCGAGGGCGGCCGGTTTGTCGAGGGCGGTCGCATCGGCCCGACGGGGGAACTGGCGGTGAACACCAACGGCGGCGGCCTGTCGTATTGCCATCCCGGGATGTATGGGCTGTTCCTGCTGATCGAGGCCGTGCGGCAATTGCGGCGTCAGTGCAACGAGCGCCAGGTGCCGCGCGCGGACCTGGCGCTGGTGCATGGCAATGGCGGCGTGCTGTCGGCGCAGGCGACGACGATCCTGGGCGGTCCGGCGACGGTCTGATGGCGTTTCGTTGCGATATAGTATTGTATATTTCCGCATCTCCGGGCGCGGTGTCGTAACGGTAATGTATCAGTATTCGCCTGTCCGGCGGCATGGATTTCGGCAGTTGCAAGAGTCGGCGCTTGACGTCCGGTCCGGCGCCTTGCCATGTTGTTTTCGTCTGTTTGCGCGCTCAGGGGTGCTGAGAGGGGCGGCTTGACGCACGCAGAGAGACGGAACCGCCCGCCTCGCCACCGGCACGTCCCGCGACGATGCAGGCACCATGTCGGGAGGATCCAATCATGCCGAACCCTGCCGAGACTTCAGAAAACAAGGCCCTTGTGCAGGCAGGCTTCGACCGGTGGCGCGCCGGCACCGGCAGCCCTTTCGAGTTGCTGGCACCCGACGCAGACTGGACCATCGTCGGTTCGTCTCCGCTGTCGAAGACCTACAGCCGCGAGGCGTTCCTGCGGGAGGTGATCCATCCATTCAACGCGCGCATGGCGACGCCGCTGGTGCCGACCGTTCGCGGCATTTATGGCGATGGCGACATGGTGATCATCCTGTTCGACGCCGCGGCCACGACGAAGGACGGGATGCCGTACCACAATACTTACACATGGTATTTCCGCATGAACGACGGGAAGGTGGTCAGCGCCATCGCCTTCTTCGACACGCGCGAGTTCGACGAATTCTGGAATCGCGTGTCCCCGGCGCCGTGAGGCCCGGCGGCGATACAATTCGCCTGGATGAAGCCGCTGCGGACGATTTGACCTTTGCCATTAACGTGCGCAACATCCCCGGGACACGCCCGGGGACAAGTCCATGCGCTTCGTGCTTCCGCTTGCCGTTCTTGCTGTCGTTGCGACAACGGATCCATGCCTGGCGCAGTCGCTGAAACCGGGCGAGGTCCTCAGTTCGATCGCCGTGCGGACGATCAGCGAACCCAATCCGGTGCCGGGCGCCGATGGCCGGATACATCTCGCCTATGAATTGCTGGTTGTGAACCCGAGCAAGGTTTTCGTGACGCTCGACAAGGTCGAGGCCGTGGACGATCATGCACGCAGCCTGTGGTCGCTGCAGGGCGAGAGACTGGCGGGGATGACGACGATGTATGCCGGCGCCAGGGACACACTGCCGCCCGGCGGCTCGGCCGCGGTCTTCATGGACGTCAGTTTTGCGCCCGGTGAACCGCGGCCGCCGGCGATCGCCGCGCGCATTACCGCCACCCGCCAGGCGGCCGGCCCGGACGGCAAGCCACGGAAGATGCCCGCTGATTCGCCCGTTCCGGCGACGTTCACCTTCACCGGCGCCGAGACCCGGATTGGACCGGCGGCCGTCGTTGTGGAGCCGCCGTTGCGCGGCGACCGCTGGGTCGCGGTCAACGGATGTTGCGACAGCATCACATCGCACCGGGGTGCCATCATGGGCGTGAACGGTGTGCTGCGCGTTCCTGAACGTTTCGCCATTGACTGGGTTCAACTGGACCCGACTGGCCGTGTCTTCACGGGCGGCGCGGCCGATCTGTCGCATTATCGTTACTATGGAACACCGGTTCATGCCGTGGCCGATGGCGTGGTCGTCAACCTGTACGACAAGGCCGAGGAGCAGGTGCCCGGCGCGCCGGTGAAGGGGATCACCCCGGAGAACATTGGCGGCAACATGCTGGTCATCGACATCGGCAAGGGCGCTTTCGCCTTCTATGCGCACCTGCAGAAGGGGAGCCTCAAGGTGGGGCTGGGCGACCATGTCACGGCGGGACAGGTCATCGGGCTGCTCGGCAATACCGGCAACTCGACGGCGCCGCACCTGCATTTCCACGTGATGGACGGGCCGTCGCCGCTCGATGCGAACGGCCTTCCGTATGTTTTCACCAGGTTCCAGGGGCGCGGCGTCGTGGACGACAGTGGCGAGGATGACCCGATTGAGAAGGGGCAGCCTGCGCGGATCGATACGGGGAAGTTGAATGGTCCGCATATCGACCAGTTGCCGCTCAACAACCAGGTCGTTGACTTCAACTGATCGGCGTTACCGCCGATTTGTTGCCGTCTTGCTATCGTTGAAGCTGGGTGCGCCGAGCATGACCCGTCGTGGCAAGCTGCGGCAGACAGGCGGAATCCGGCCGTGAGCCCCCTTGTCGAAGGCCCATCCTGCAGCCATTCACCGAGCGTCGGGTTATGCGCCCTGACGCTCAGTGAATGAATCCAGGCGGTGAATTGGGGAAGGCATGACAGAACGTGGCAAATCCCTGAAACGGCGCAATCGCGCGCATCAACGGGAAGAAACGCTCCAGGCCTTGACATCCTCCGGGCTGAGGCGGGGGCGGGAAAAGCGCGGGCGCATCGGCCGCCATGCCCGGCTGAGATCGTACCACACGGTTTCCGTCGGACGCTGTTCCGCCTCAAAAGAACTTCGCCGCAATGTCCGTGCTGGATCGCTGTCCGATCGCATCATAGTGCGCATCGAGGAAGGCCTGCGCTTTCCGCACCCCAAGGGCATGCAGCCGCCGAAGGAAAGCCGCGTCCGCATTGAGCTTGGACGAGGCATTCAATGCCGCGAGTTCGGCCTCGGCGTCGATCGTGTGGATGTTGATGCGCAGATACTGCCCGTTCGACAGCTCGCCCGTGTCGATCAGGTCAGTAACGAACCTGATCATCCGCATCTCCCGCATCAGCGACGAATTGAACGCCAGCGTATTGACCCGGTCGATGATGCTGCGCATGTCGCGAGGCACCCGGGGAATGTTGATCGGGTTCAGTTGCACGATCAGGATATCCGGCCCGCCGCCCATGTAGATCAGCGGGAACACCGGCGGATTGCCGCAATAGCCGCCGTCCCAATAGTGCGACCCATCCACCTCCACCGCCTGAAACAGCGTCGGCAGGCAGGCCGAGGCCATGACCGCCGGCGCGCTCATTTCGTGCCGCTCGAACACCCGCAGGCGGCCGGTCAGCACATTCGTCGCGCAGACGAACAGCGGAGGCTGCGTACTGGCCCGCAGCCGCGGGAAGTCGACAGTGCGCTCCAGCAGGTCCAGTAGCGGGTTCGCATTCGCCGGGTTGAGCTCGTACGGCGAGAACACCTTGTTCATGACGTCGACGACCCGCCACATCGGCGAGAAATCCATGTTTCCCGGCCCCAGCATCCGGTCCAGCAGGCTCGGCCGCAGCGGCGAGGCCGCCGCCAGGTCGGAGACCCCGTTCCAGAACGCGGCCAGTCGTGCCCGCGCCGCCTGCGGGCCGCCGCGGTCCAGGCCGTCCACCAGCACGACCGCGTTCATCGCGCCGGCACTGGTGCCGACGACGGCCTCGATTTCCAGCCGCGGATCGTTCAGCAGGCAGTCCAGCACGCCCCAGGTGAAGGCGCCATGCGACCCGCCGCCCTGCAAGGCAAGCTTGATCCGCTTCCGGTTCGCCGGCGTCCCGTCTGCCGCTTCGCCGGTCATTTCACCAGCAACCGAACGGCCGGAGGGCCGTCGAGACAGACTGCCCGCCGGTCATGCCGGGCGGGGGCAGGCAGGCAATTTCCTGTACGCACATGCGCATCAAATGCTCAGTCCGGTTCAATTGCACACACTCCAATCAACCGGCAGCGGTTCTTTCGCCAAACTATAACATTCTTCGTCCTGGGATGAGGATAATAAAGGCGTGCTGCCGCTGTTGCAGCGAACGCGCCGGTGGCTGCCTGGTACGCCATCGGGGCAGACGACTTCAGTCGCACAACAGGTCGTTCATGCGCTCGTTTTCAGCCGTGCCAGTGCAGATCGGGTGAAATATGCCGCAAGCCCTTACCGAATTCCTCATGCCGGTGCCCGCGCGCCTGGAGACACCGGGCCGCCGGCTCGGCGAGGTTGCGACGCTGGGCCAGTCCCGGTCGCCACTGGACCTGTCCGCGGCCTGGGACGAGCACGCCGTCGATGCCGCCCGGCGCGCGGTCCCGGTTTTTCGACGTGCTGCGTGAGGTCGGCAACGGCGTCGTCGCCCAAGCGCGGACCCTACGCGAGGCACATCTGGTGCGGATGTACGAGTATGAACTCGTGCTGGATGGCCGCACGCTGCCGCGGCCGGTGAACTACATGCTGGTGCAGATCCTGCCCGGCGATGCCGTCCCGGCTGGAACGGTCGAACGAAGTCCCGCACAACACCGAGCCGTTCCGCAGCCTGGGCGCCGATCGGCGGGCGCGGATCATCGCCGAGCAGACGCTGATCGTGGATTTCGCCACGGATGTCGCCATCACGGCGCTGCCGTCGCTGATCCCGCTGGCGGCGGACCGGGGGCGGGCGATCGAAACGGTGCAGGACATCGCTGGCGACACCGCCGCGATGAGCGAAACGACCTTGCGCATGCTGGTCCGCCTGCGCGAGACGTTGCGGTGTGCGCCGCTGTCGCTCGGCGCGGCGGCGCGGGAGCCCGCCGGGAAGAAGGCAAAGGCGCATCCTGTGCCGGAGCCGGCGGCAGGCGGTTGAGCCCGGGCTGCGAGGTTAACCATGATCGTTTTGCCGTCGCCGGGACGTGCGGGTCCGGATCGGTGTTTTGACGCGTGGAGGATGGGATGCCGCCGGCCCTGAAGTTCGAGGATTTCGAGGCGCGGCTTGCCGGAACGGCGCCTTCCGAGGCCTGCGTATCGGTGCGCGTTCCCGCCGCGGACGAAACCGATCTCGCCTGTGAGATCCACCGTCCCTCCGGCGCAATCAGCGACCTGCTGGTCTTCTACCACGGCGGCGGCGCCAACCGGCGGGCGGGCTACGGCCGGCTTGCCGCGGGCCTGGTGCGCCACGCGCCGCTGGCGGTCTGCCTCGTTGACATGCGCGGCCATGGCGACTCCGGCGGGCGACGCGGTCATGCCGAGATACCCTGGGTCATCTGGGACGATGTCGACTGCGTCGTTTCGCAGATGACGCGGGACTTTCCGGGCGTCGCGATCCATCTCGGCGGTCATTCGAGCGCGGCCGGGATGCTGCTGAATTACCGCACCGTGCACCGGCCGCGGACCGAGGTGCGCAGCCTCGTCCTGCTGGCGCCGGAGTTCGGCTACCGCGCTGGATTGTACCGGCCTCGCGACCGGTCGCACGGCCCATTTGCCCGCGTCCGGCTGTGGCCGTTCCTGCTCAATGCCTTCTCGGGCGGCATGATCGGCGGCGGTCTTCCGGCTGTCAGCCTGAACTACCAGGGATCGCGGCTTGCCGAGGAAATCGGTTGCGTGTCGCGCTATACGGTCAACATGGCGCTCGCTGTCACGCCGGCCGATCCGGCCGGGCAACTGGGCCAGTTGGACCTGCCGACCTGGGTCGGGATCGCCGACGAGGATGAACTGGTCGATGCGGCGAAGCTCGACGCGTTTCTGGCCCGGCATGGGCCATCCGCGCTGAGGCGGGAAGTCATAGCGGGAACGACGCATCTTCGTATCATCGTTGACGCCGTGACACCGGTTCTTGCGGCTCTTGGTCTTTGTCCCGGGGCTTCGTCGCCGGCTGCGGAGAAGTCATCAGCCGACACGCCCGGCAATTGCTGATGCGACCTGCCGTGCCGGCCGATCGCGCCGCGGCGGGCCTGCCTTTTCGAACGTGATATCCGCAAGGCCTATGCTATAACCCGCTATGTGTACCAGGCGGATCGCGACGGTGCCGGAAGGACCGGGCGCGGCCTCGAACCGCGGCGGGGGATGGACGATGCCATGACCGATGCAGCGCAGCCCGACATCGTGGAACATGTTTCCTCGACAGATTTCGCATCGACGGTTGAGCGGATCGCCAATGCGATTACCGCGGCCGGCCTGACGCTGTTCGCGCGCATCGACCACGCCGCCGGTGCGCGGGAGGCCGGGTTGGCGATGCCACCGGCGACGGTGCTGATCTATGGTCATGCCAAAGGCGGCACGCCCGTCATGCTGGCCGCACCGGCGACGGCCCTCGATCTGCCGCTGCGTGTGCTGGTGCGCCAGCGCGAGGATGGCCAAGCGGTGATTGCGTTCCATCCCGTTGCGGCAATGCTCCGCCGGGCCGGCGTCGCCCCTGACCTGGCCGCGCGCCTGGAACCGGCGCAACATCTGCTGATCAAGGCGGTCGCGCAATAATCATGCAACGTCGATCGCGGCCAGGGTGTGGCGGGCGATCATTTCTTCCTCGTTGGTCGGGATGACGAACACCCGCACCCGCGACCGGTCCGAGGAAATCACCTGCGCGCTGCTCCGGTTCGCGCTGCGGTCCAGTTCGACGCCAATCCATTCCATCCCCTCCAGCACGCGCTCGCGCACGTGCCAGGCGTGTTCGCCGATGCCGCCGCAGAACACGATGGCGTCGATCCCCTTGAGCACCGCGGCCAGGCCGCCCAGTTCGCGCCGGATGCGGAAGACGAAGTATTCGATCGCCTGTTGCGCTGCCGGACTGTCCGATGCCTCCAGCTCGCGCATGTCATGCGAAACGCCCGACAGCCCCTTCAGGCCGGACTCGCGATACAGCAGATCGACGATCGCGTCCGCGCCCATCTGCTTCTCCTGCATCAGGTACAGCACGACGCCGGGGTCGAGCTGGCCGCAGCGCGTGCCCATCGGCAGGCCGTCCAGGGCGGTGAAGCCCATCGAGCTGGCGACCGACAGGCCGTCGCGGATGGCGCACATCGAGGCGCCGTTGCCCAGATGCGCCACCACCACCCGCCCGGCGGCATGCAGCGGCGCGATCTGCCGCAGGCGGCTGGTGACGTACTCGTAGGACAGGCCGTGGAACCCGTAGCGCCGCACGCCTTCCTCATAGAAGCGCCGCGGCAGCGCGAAGGTGTCGTTGACGAACGGATGCGCCCGGTGGAAGGCGGTGTCGAAGCAGGCGACCTGCCGCACGTGCGGCCATGCCTGCTGCGCCGCCTCGATGCCGGCGATATTGTGCGGCTCGTGCAGCGGCGCCAGCGGCACCAGCGTGCGCAGATAGTCCAGCACCGGATCGGTCACCACGACCGGGGCGTCGTAGCGCGTGCCGCCGTGCACCACCCGGTGCCCGGCCGCGCTCACCTCGATCTGCGGAAACGCCGATTGGCGCCAGGCGAGGATGCGGCGCAGCGCATCGGTGTGGAAGCCGTCACCGGCCGCGGTCCAGGTCTCCTGGTGCGCCGGCTTTCCGGCATTGTCATGAACCGCGAGATGACGCTGCGCGCCGGTCATTTCCACCAGGCCGGTCGCCAGGGCCGCGTGGTCTTCGCCCTCGACTTCGAACAGCGCGAACTTGATCGACGACGAGCCGGCATTCAAGGTCACGACATAACGGGTCATCCTGCGGTCTCCTGGCGAGCTGCGACAGCGCTCTGGCCGGTAGCCTGCCAGTGCGCGTACGGGACCGCAACGGCACAGAAGAACAGGCGCGACTGCTCGTCGCCGGCCCGGCTGGTCAGCATGACCGGCACCTTGGCGCCCATCACCAGCCCGGCGCCTTCCGCCTGCGCGGCGTAGGTGAGTTCCCTGGCCAGGATGTTGCCGGCCTCCAGGTTCGGAACGATCAGGATGTCCGCGGCGCCGACGAGCAGGGACGTCAGTCGCTTGGTCCGGGCGGCGGTCAGGCTGATGGTGTTGTCCATCGCCAGCGGGCCGTCGACGACGCCGCGGATCGGCCCGCGGTCGCCCATCTTCGCCAGCACTGCGGCGTCCAGGGCAGCCTGCCGGCGTCGGTCATCAGCGGCTCGGCCAGGCGGCCATGGCGATGAAGGAATGGCGGGAAATTGCCATCGCCTGCTGGAACCCGGCGAGCGAGCAGTCCACGACGCGGCCATGCAGATCGTCGCGCGGCGCGAAGGCGATGGAATGGATGACGAAGTCGAGCTTGCCCCATTCCCGGCCGATGCGCTCGACCACCGCTTCCATCTGGCCGGGCTGCTCGACGTTCAGCGGCAGGATCAGCGACGCGTCGAGTTGTTCGGCCAGCGGGCGGACATGGGGTTCGGCCTTCTCGTTCAGGTAGGTGACCGCGACCTCGGCGAAGGCGCGCAGCGTGACCGCGCAGCCATAGGCGATGCTGTCCTGGTTGGCGATGCCGACGACCAGGCCGCGCATGCCGCGCAGCATGTCGCCGACGCGGCTGTCGGGGTCCCAGACCTCGGCCAGCGGATCGATGGCATGATGTCCGGGCTGTTCGACTGCGATGCTCATGGAATCGTTTTCCTGCTCGGCAGCATGTTCGGGCTGCAACGCGACGGATACCGTGAGCTGTGGCAAATAAATATGTTGTTTCTATTGCAGTTTTCTTACGCGATTTGCCTGCCGCCGCTGCGCGGAAGCGGAATTCCACCCGGAGATGACTGGTGGCTGGCACGGTGGGAAGTGCCGGCCGGGGCTTCATCAATGCAACCCGCTTCCATACAGGACGCATGACGCGGCGACAGTGGGTGGATCGCCCAGAGCCTTGGCGCCGTGCGGGAATGGGACGTGTTCATTCACGACGTCCTCGTTTACCCGGCGGCAGACGCGGAGTCCGGGATCGACTTCGCAGAGTTGCGCCAGGCCCAGGCACGGGCCGGTGTTCCGGAGTTGGCAGCAGAATCAGAGATAACCCGGGCTGGCAATGGCGAATTGTCATGGAACTGTCATTGCGTCACCATCGCCGCACATCCTACAGCAGACCGCAGGTCGGTTGGGACAGGGCAACGGCGCACCCGCATCGTCATGGCCCGGCTCGTCCGGGCCACCTGTCGCGGCACACGTGCTGGAATAGGTGGCCCGGACAAGCCGGGCCATGACGAGTGAGGTGCGCCGTCGCCGTGTCTCAACCAACCAGCGCTCTGCTGTATCGCTACGAAAAGCGCCACTCCGACGGTGCGCCGGCGACGTTCGAGGTCTCGGTGTTTCTGTTCGCGGTTGAGCGGCAGTTGCGGAAGTGGCCGGAAAAGACCGAACGCAAGACACGCTGGTACGACATAGGAACGGCGTCCGAGCTGGTCACGCCAGCGGATCTCGGCGAGGTTCTTCGGCACACCGCGCGCCGCCTCATGGTCACGCCTTCCCGGGCTGGTCAATTGCCGGATAGCGTGGGCGAAGAACATGAGGGGCCGGGCGTGCCGCCGATGGGCTGACGGATGGATGCGGGACGTCCCGGTCGCGCGCGGCGCCGGGCTGGATTGCCCAACCAGGGTGGATGCGAAACGTGCCGCCGTGGCGACCGGTTCAGGCGATTATCCTGGAGCCTTGTCGTTCCGTGAGCTTGTCCTCAGCCAGCCGTTGATTGGCGCGTCGAAGCTGCCGGGCGCGCCAGGTTGAACTTCCGTCTTGAGCTTGTAATAGGGGCAAAACCCCGGGCACGCATGTGCAGCATACGCTCGAAACTGGAACGACAGGCACGGAATTCCGCCATTTTTTGGCATCCAACTGCGGAACGATATGGACAATCACCAAATTCGCCCGGGGTTTTGCCCCTATTACAAGCTCATTGAGCTTTTCATAACCCATTGACGATATTACATAAAACGCCGTATGGCCGTCTCCTGCCGGCTGCATGGCGAGCCCCGGCAGGTCGAACGCCTTCTGCTGCACCGGCGGCCGCCACATCACCACGATCAGCGGATACAACGGGTTCATTTCGGTGGTGACAGTGTTGCGCGTCGCGTCGCCAGATCGGCCAACAGCGTGCGGAAGCTGTGCACCGGCAGTCCATCCGGTGTCATGCCTGTCGTCTGCTTCCTGATCGCGGCCTGGGATCGCTGTACCGGCGCCACCACGCTGCGGCGGCGGATTTTGACCTCGTCCGTAGGCCAGCGGCAGGCCGTCCGGCGTGACCACCACTTACGGGCAGTCGGGCCGTTTGTCACGGCTGTAACCATGACGGCACTTGTCGCCCTCCGGCACGTCCGCGGCATTGATCTCGAATACGTGCTGGTCAGATCGCAGAGGAGCACATCGCATTCGGCGTTGAACAGGTCGCGCCAGCGAGCCGGGTTCATTCCGCCATCAGCAGCCGTGCCAGCGCCTCCGGCTCGGTCAGCATCGGGTAGTGGCCGGTATCCAGCTCGAGCCACCGTGCCTTCAGCGTCTCCGCCGCGCGCCGCTGGTGCGCCAGCGGCGGGTTGGCGCTCTGCCGGCACCAGATCACCGCGGCGTTCCAGTCCTGCCGCCAGAAGCTGTTCAGCTGCACCGGTTCCGTCATCGCCGCGACCGGGTGCGGCGTGTAGCGCGCCAGCGCCCATTTCTTCATCGGCGCATCCAGCGAGACGAACATCCGGTTGGCGGCATCCTCCCGCGTTGGCCCGGTATCCAGCGCGGTGGTCACCGCGGCCGGCCGTTTCACGTGATCCGCGATCGTCTCGCCGTCGAACAGGGCCAGCGCGTCGGCCAGGACGATGCGGCCGATGCGCTCGCGGGCGGTTTCCGCCACCCGCGCGGCGACCATGCCGCCGCAGCTTGTGCCGACCAGGACGATGTCGTGCAGGTCCTCGAAGAACAGCATGTCGGCGATTTCCGCCGCCTGGCTTTCGGTGGTGATCCCCGGTCGCAGCGCATGACGGCGTTCGGCGCAACCGTCGAGCGTCGGGGCGAAGACAGCGTGCCCGGCCGCGCGCAGATGCGGCGCCACGCGCTGCCAGATCCAGCCGCCCTGGTAGGCGCCGTGCAGCAGGACATAGGTTGCCATGTGCCTTTCCTCCCTGTGTCTGTCCGGGCAGATCAGCACAGCCCTGCGGGAAGCGCCAATCTGGCCCGTTCCCCGGAAAGCGTGCATCCTGGCGAAAACACCGGGAGAACCGTCATGACCGTCCAGACCGTGAATTTCTACAGCGAGGGCACAAGGCTGTCGGGTAACCTGTATCTGCCCGACGGGCTCAGGCCCGGCGAGAAGCGCGCCGGCATCGTGCTGTGCCATGGCTATACCGGCGTGCGGAACCTTTACCTCCCGGATACCGCCCGGGAACTGACCGCCGCCGGCTATGTCGTGCTGACCTTCGACTACAAGGGCTGGGGCGACAGCGACGGGCCACGCTCGCGGCTGTCGCCTTATGGCCGCGTGCTCGACTCCCAGGCGGCGCTGACGTTCCTCGGCGCCCAGTCCATGGTGGATCCCGCCCGGCTGGGGCTGTACGGCACCAGCTACGGCGGCGCCACGGTGGTCTGGACGGCGGCGGTCGATCCGCGGGTCAAGGTGGTGGTCTCCGTCGTCGGCATCGGCCACGGCCGCCGCTGGATGCGCAGCGTGCGCCGCCCGGACGAGTTCGTCGACCTGCTCGCCCGGTCCGAAGGCGACCGCGTCCGGCGCGTGCTGACCGGCGAGTCGGAATTCGTCGACCGGGGGGAAATCCTGCTGCCCGACCGCCAGTCCGCCGAACTGGCGGCAGCGGCGCGCAAGGGCAATCCTGGCGCCGCCGGCGAGATCCCGCTGGAGTTCATCGACGACACGCTCGGCTTCCATCCGGAGTGGGTGGTGGACAAAATTGCCCCCCGGCCGGTGCTGTTCATCACCACCGACGACGACCGCCTGGTGCCGCCCGAGGAAAGCGAGTCGCTCTACGCCAGGGCCGGCCAGCCGAAGAAGCTGGTGGTACTGAAAGGCTGGGGCCATTACGAGGTCTACACCGGCGAGGCGTTCCTGGAGGTGATCGAGCCGACCCTCGCCTGGTACCGCCACTACCTGCCGGCCTGAATGTGGGCGTGGACAGGCGCGCCAAGGATCGCTATCGGGCAGCGCCTGTTTGCCTGGAGAAATCCCGATGTCCGATGACGTCCCACCCGACCGCCTGTCCAGTAACCCCAGAAGTCCGTACTACAACGAGGAGTTGCTGCGCCGCGGCGTCGGCATCCGCTTCAAGGGGATTGAGAGGAACAACGTCGAGGAATACTGCGTCAGCGAAGGCTGGGTGCGCATGGCCGTCGGTAAGACCCTCGACCGCCGCGGCAATCCGTTGACGGTGAAGGCGCAGGGCGTGGTCGAGCCGTATTTCCGCGATGCCGAAGCCGCTGCGGACAGCGAGACACCGGACGATGGGAATTCCGGGCCTGCTTGACCGGGTTGGGGCTGAGAGGTTGGAGCACTTGCTATCTGGGGGAACCGGCTCCGTGTGACACGCAGCCGGCATGGCGGGCTTGGGAGCATCCTGCCGGCCTGCGGTCTGTATGGTGCGGTGCCTCCCCGGCCGGGACGCGGTGGCGGATGATGTATGTCTGTTCGCACAGAGAAGGAACTGAGCACGGCGGAAGGCCTCTGAGGATCAGGGGAACAGCGCGCGACCGGGTGCGGATGTTGCTGTCGTACCAGGCGGGTTGATCGATCCGGCAAGGTGGCGTTGGGTGGCGCCTGTCGTCTCCTTATCGTCATGGCCTGGCGTGTCCCGGCCATTTGCGCTTCGACGGTGGGGGTAGATGGCCGGGACACGCCCGGCCATGACGGAGAGGTACGGGCCTCGCCCATTTTCACCCATCGTGGTGGCCGCGCGCCGCCAGAGGGACTGTGGTGATATGTTCGGACGATCGTGCCGTACGCCCGTCGCCTGTAATCCCCGATCCGCCGCAACGCCGGTAACGGCGGTCCAGGCCGGAGGCGTTTGCACCGTCCTGTTGCGCCACCGCCAGTTCGCCAGAAAAATGACTCTGCTGCCCCCACAATGCAGGCTGGTTGTCTCCACTCATATCGGCTCGCCTCGAAAGCGGTTGCGCTCAGACGGCAATCACCAGGTCGCTATAGCCGACGATCCGCTGGTCGTGCGTCAGCAGGCGAAGCGGCGTCGTCAGCGCCTGCGCGATCAGGATCCGGTCGAACGGATCCGCGTGCAGCGGCGGTAGCGCCTCGACCGCCGCGGCGTGCGCGGGTGAGATATTCAGCAACTCGAACCCCGCGTCCTTGAAATAGCCCAGCGCCTCCTCCCCCGAGATCGGCATGTCGTTCGGACCGCTACGGGCCAGCGCGTGCTTGATCGAGATTTCCCATACCGTGGCGGCGCTGACGACGATGTCGTTTTCTTCATCGTCGATCAGCCGGCGGGCCTTGGCGGACAGGCGGTCGTCGTCGGCGATAGCCCACAGGGCGACGTGCGTGTCGAGCAGCAGCTTCACGCCGCCGGGCCGGCGAACAGCGCGGCGATCGCCGCTTCCTGGTCATCGATGCTGGCGGGCACCGTGAACTTGCCCTTGGCGACGCCGATGCGCCGACCGGTCCTGGCCGGCTGGATGGCGACCAGACGCGCGGCCGGACGGCCGTTGCGGGCAATGATGATCTCCGCCGCGGATCCTGATTCGACCGCATCCACGAGGCGTGACAGGGTCGACTTGGCTTCCAGCATGTTGACAGCGGTCATCGCGATGGTCCTTAGCTAGACCAGACCAACCTAATTCCTTGAGCCCTGGAATTCAAGCGCAAAGCCGTCACATGAATGGCTGCCCTTTTGCTGCAACGATAACAACAACAGGAGATCCTCGATGCCGGCGACGGCTTCGGTGCATTTCGATCCGCGCGATCCTGCCTTTGTCGCCAATCCTTATCCGGTATTCGACCACCTGCGCGCCACCGCGCCAGTCTGGAAAGCGCCGTTCGGCCGCTGGTTCCTGACCCGCTACGAGGACTGCAACCTGCTGCTGCGCGACCGCCGCTTCGGCAAGGACTACACCGCCCCAGACGCGCTGAAGCAGCGCTTCGGGCCCACCGCGTTGCAGGAGCCGGCGGTGGTCGAGCTGACCCACATGATGTTGATGCGCGATCCGCCGGACCACACGCGGCTGCGTGGCCTCGTCACCAAGGCCTTCACCGCCCGCCGCATCGAGGCGCTGCGCGAGCGGGTGCGGGCGATGGCGGACGGACTGCTCGACCAGGTGATGACGGCGGGGCGGATGGACGCGATCCGCGACCTGGCCTTCCCGCTGCCGGTGATGGTGATCTGCGAGCTGCTGGGCATTCCGGAAGCGGACCGGGACCGTTTCGTCAAGGGCTCGACCTCGGGCGCGCCGCTGCTGGACCCGCGGCCGCCGACGCGGGCGGAGCTGGACGCGGCGAATTTCGGCACCCAGGCCAGCGGCCTGTATTTCGAGGCGCTGTTCGAGCAGCGCCGGCGGGAACCGCGCGACGACCTGATCACCCAGCTCGTGCAGGCCGAGGAAGCCGGCGACCGCCTGTCCACCGCCGAGCTGCGCGCCAACGTCAACCTGCTGTTTGCCGCCGGGCACGAAACCACCGTGAACCTGATCGGCAACGGCCTTGCCGCGCTGCTGCGGCAGCCGGAGCAATGGCGGATCCTGCGCGACGATCCGTCGCTGATCCCGAATGCGGTGGAGGAAATCCTGCGCTATGAAAGCCCGGTACAGGCGGTCTCCCGCATGCTGGCCGAGCCGGTGGAACTGAGCGGCGTCGCGCTGGATCGCGGGGAACTCCTGGTCGCGCTGATTGGCGCCGCCAATCGGGATCCCGCGATGTTCGCTGACCCCAACCGGCTGGACGTGACGCGGAAGAACCCAAACCCGCTGTCGTTCGGCGGCGGAATTCATTTCTGTCTCGGCGCACAGCTGGCGCGTATCGAGGCGGCGGAGGTGTTCGGCGTCCTGCTGCGCCGCATCCCTGGCCTGCGCCTGGCGGCGCCGGATCGCGTGGCGTGGCGGCCGAGTTTCGCGCTGCGGGGCCTGATGGAATTGCCGGTGGCGTGGGGGTAGCGTCACCACCGCCCGGCGCGGCCGTTGCCTCACCGTCATGGCCGGGCTTGTCCCGGCCATCCGCCCCCTGCCGTTGAAGCGCAGCTGACCGGGACAAGCCCGGCCATGACGATATGGAGACGATTACTCTCAACGCCCATCGGCATCAGTTCCGGCGTTCCTCCGGGGCCAGCACGTAATGCGGTGCCTCGCCCGCCAGCGCGCGCCGGACATTGGCGATGGCGCGCCGCAGCCCGGCCTCGATCATGCCGGGGACGGAGGCGGAATTGTGCGGCGAGCCGATGACGTTCGGCAGCGACAGGAACGCATAGTCCATGCGGAAGACGCCGTGGCGCACCGGCTCCACCCACCAGGCGTCGATGCAGGCGAAGAAATCCGGATGCGCCTGAAGGTGCGCGAACAGCGCGGCCTCCTGGATGATCTCGCCGCGCGCGAGGTTGACCAGGATGGCGTCGGGCTTCATCAGCGTCAGTTCCCGCGCACCAATCAGGCCGCGCGTTGCCGGGGTCAGCGGCGTGCTGATGACCAGCACGTCGGAGGCCGCCAGCAGCGCATCCAGGTCGCGGATCGCGCCGAGCCAGTCGGTGGGCGCGTCGGAGCGTCCGCTGCGGTTGACGGCGTGGATGCGCATCCCCAGCGCGCGCGTTACGCGGGCCATCGCCTGGCCGATGCCGCCGAAGCCCAGGATGCCGCAGGTCCTGCCCGCCAGCATCCGGTTGCGGGTATGCTGGTTGAATTCGCCGCGCGCGAGGGCGGCGTGCTCGATCGGCAGTCGTTTCGCGGCCGCCAGGATCAGCGCCAGCCCGTGCTCCGCCATCGGCTCGGCGTAAGCGCCGCCGTTGCTGGCGACCGGAATGGTTGCAGGAAGCTGGTCGAACCGGATGAAATCGATGCCGGCGGTGACGAACTGGACCAGGCGGGCGGATTGCAACAGCCCGGCCTCGTTCGGACGCAGTTCCTTGCCGGTGTCGTGGGCCAGGACCGCCGCGGCCGATCGCAGGGTTGCGGCGCGCGCGGCGTCGTCGAGATCCGTCAGATAGACCGGTTCGGCGGCGCTGCCGAGCGCGTCGGCAACGACGGCGCGCTGATGCGGAGGCAAGGCGAAGGTGACAGCAACGATCGGTGTCATCGGCGTCCTTCAGGGCTGGTTGCAGCGCACTCCAACCTTTGACGACCCGGTGGTCAAGCGCGCACTGCCGGGCCGCCCGCGTATCGTCGCCGCGATGTTGGCATCGCCGGATGACGAGATCCGGAGCACCGGTTGCAGCCCATGCTGCATCGCACCATCTGCCGGGATGCATTCACGGCCAATAAGGAAGACAATGTCATATACATCAGGCAACACCACCAGCAGCGCGTTCCCCATCCTGGATATGATGTTGCAGATGCAACAGATTGGCCTGCGGGCGATGACCCTGTACCGGCCGGTGACCTCGGCCTTCCTGGATGCCGTGGCGGACACGGAACGGGCCGCGGCCACCGACCTGGCCGGCGCCAGGCGGGGCCGCGCCTCGCGTGAGGCCGCCGGGCATGAGGCGGCCGGCGAGCGGGTGATTGCCGTCGGCGAGGAAGTCCTCAATGTCGGCACGCGGGTCGTGCCGGGAAAGACCACGCGCGTCCGCCGCGTCGTCGTGGAATCGCCTGTCCAGCAGGATGTCACGCTGCACACCGAAACGGTGGTGCTGGAGCGCCGCCGTCCGCAAACCAGCATCGGCCAGGACGTGCTGACCGAGGTGACGATCGAGATGTCGGAAACGAACGAGGTCCCGGTCGTCAGCAAGTCGGTGCATCTGGTCGAAGAGGTGCTGCTGCGCAAGGAAGTGACGGCACGAACGGAAACGATTCGCGACACCATCAAGCGCGACAAGCTGGAGATCGAGGCGCCGTCGCAATTGCCGGTGGTCTTCAACCCGGAGCAGAAACAGGACGACAGGAAGCGCCCCGGCGGGAACCAGGAGCGGAAGCAGTCCGTGGCCTCGATCCACGCGGAAGGAAAGTCCGGCGAGACCAGGGGCCAGGAACACTGAGGGACCAGGCTGAAATTACCGATCCACCGGAGCCGGCGCACCGGCCCCTCCGCGTCAAGCTGGGCGAAGGCCCACCATCCACGCCTTCCGCTGGTATAGGCGCCGTAAAATGTGGATGCCGGCACGGAGCCTGTGCCCGGTAGCCGCCATGACGGCAGAGCAGTCGCACCGGCGGTGCCCCTGTTTGAGCGTCAATGCCGGTTTGTCCGGACCATGGCGGTCGAGAAACGGTTCGGCGCCAGCCGCATGGCTGCCCGTTGGCGATCGTCTCGCCAACGGGCAGTCTTCGGTCGCCAACCGGCGCGCCGAAGGGCTCGGCCGGGCGCAGCCGCTGTCGTTACTTACAAGGAAAGCGCTCGCCCATGAACCGGATCACGCCTTCCGCCGCCGGCATCGAGCCGCGATCCGAGGCCTCGCCGACCCAGCGGGCGAACTGCGTCATGGTTTCCCGGCGGGACGGGCCCGGCCTTGGAATGCAGAACGGCTTCTTGTCGCGGGCATAGTGCCGCTCGACGTCGATCGCGCCCTGGGCGAAGCCCAGGCAGAAATTGATCTTCGCGTCCGCGGCCGGCTCGCCCGGCCTGGCGGCGCACAGCCCGGCCAGCTCCCCGGCCGTCTGGGCCCGGATATCAATTCCCTGCACGGCCCAGGCACCGGTGGTCGCCACCCCGGATGCCAGGACTGCAAGGGCCAGAAGTCGCTTCATCAATCAGCTCTCCATCAGGATATGTCACGCAGCGGATCAGCCGGCGGACGGCTTGCCGCCACCCAACGCTCCCACCCCCGGGCGCGCAACTGGCAGGCTGGGCAGGTGCCGCATCCGTATCCCCAGGCGTGACGATCGCACCGATTCCCCAGATAACAGGTATGGGTTCGTTCGAGAATCACATCTACCAGCCCCTGCCCGCCCAGGCCAAGCGCCAGCGCCCAGGTGGCCGCCTTGTCGCGCCACATCAGCGGCGTCTCAAGCACGAAGCGCCGCTCCATCCCCAGGTTCAGCGCCAGTTGCATCGCCTTGATCGTGTCATCGCGGCAGTCGGGATAGCCCGAGTAGTCCGTCTCGCACATCCCCGCGACGATCCGGCGCAGGCCGCGGCGATACGCGATGGCGGCGGCGCAGGTCAGGAACAGCAGGTTGCGCCCGGGGACGAAGGTGTTCGGCAGCCCGCCCTGCCCTATCGCGATGGCGATATCGGCGGTCATCGCCGTCTGCCCGAGGCCGCCGATGGTGGCGGCCAGGTCCACCACATGGTCCTCGCCCAGGCGGTCGCAGGCCAGCGCCTCGCGGATCGGCGCACGGCAGTCCAGTTCCACCGCGTGCCGCTGGCCATAGCGGAAGCCGACGGTCTCCACGCGCGGATACCGGGCCAGCGCCCAGGCAAGGCAGGTGGCGGAGTCCTGGCCGCCGGAGAACAGCACCAGCGCGGCGTCCTCCGTCTCGGTGTGTTGCGACGTCATGGTGCCTCTGGTCGGTCCGCCGGGGTCATCCTATCATCAGAAGCATGGACATCGATTTCAGTGAAGACGAAATCCAGCGCTATTCCCGCCACATCCTGTTGCGGGAGGTGGGCGGCACCGGCCAGGCGAAGCTGAAGGCGGCGCGGGTGCTGGTGATTGGCGCCGGCGGCCTGGGCTCGCCGCTGCTGCTCTACCTGGCGGCCGCCGGCATCGGCACCATCGGCGTGGTCGACGACGACCGGGTGGAGCTGTCCAACCTGCAGCGGCAGGTGGCGCACACCACCGACCGCATCGGCGTGCCGAAGGTCGAGTCGGCCGCGCGCGCGGCGGCGGCGCTCAATCCGGAGGTGCGGGTGGAGGCGCATGCGCTGCGGCTCGCGCCCGGCAACGCGCTGGACCTGGTCAGCCGCTACGACATCGTCTGCGACGGCACCGACAATTTCGCCACCCGCTTCCTGGTGGCCGACGCCTGCGTGCTGGCGAAGCGCACCCTGGTCTCGGCCGCGGTGCTGCGCTTCGAGGGGCAACTATCGGTGTTCAAGCCGCATCAGGGAGGCCCCTGCTACCGCTGCCTGTATCCCGAGCCGCCGCCGCCCGGCGTGGTGCCGACGTGCAGCGAGGCCGGCGTGCTGGGCGCAGTGACGGGCGTAATGGGCACGCTGCAGGCGACCGAGGTGCTGAAGGAGATCCTGGGCATCGGCGAGTCGCTGTCGGGCCAGTTGCTGGTGTGGGACGCGCTCGCCGCGCGCTTCCGCACCATCCGGCTGCGCCCCGATCCGTCCTGCGCGCTGTGCGGGCCGAATGCCAGGATCAAGGACCTGACCGCGCACGGCGTTCCGGCGGGGTCGGCCTGTGCCGTCTGAACCACTCGGCGTGCTACTGCTGTCCGGGGCGCATGACCGGGCGCATTACGCCTTCGTCGCCGCCGCCGGCGCCGCGGCGCTGGGGCGGCCGGTGGTGCTGTTCGCCACCAACGCCGGCTGCCATGCGCTGTGCCGCGACTGGTCCGGGCTGTCCGGGGCCGGGCGGGACACGGTGATACAACAGCGCGGCGTCGCCGGGCTGGAGACGCTGCGCGACGCCTGCGTGGAGATGGACGTCCGGATGATCGCCTGCGAGGCCGGGCTGCATGCCGAGGCAATCGACCCGGCCGGGTTGTTGCCGGGGGTCGAGGTGGCGGGCATCGCGACGTTTCTAACAGCGGTAGGCGCAGGGCAGGTCATCACAATCTGAGACGGCGCCAGGCAACCGCAGTGCAAAACCGACTCAGAACCTTGACCAGAAAGGCCTCGCTGAGAGTGACCGGCCTCGGTTTCCCGGTGTGCCCGGGGAGAATCCGTGCGCAGGCGCCGCGCGAAGCACCTTAATCCTGGAGGCTCCGCACGATACCGCTTCGATGGCTGCCGTTTTCCATACCTACCATGAAAATACGCTTCGGAACGCTTGTTCGCGAGCGTCATGGCCCGGCTTGTCCGGGCCACCCGTCGCGGCATAAGTGCTTGAACAGGTGGCCCGGACAAGCCGGGCCATGACGGAGTGGCACCGATCTCGCCCATTTTCGGCCATTGCGGTGCCGGCGCGCCGGCTGGCTAACTCCGTGGGTGCATTCGCGGAATCCATAATGAACCGACGCCCTAATTCGACTGTGTCAGTTTCCGCCTAACACATTGAAATCACGACGTTTTCTCGCAAACTAGAGCTCCCATAACCCATTGATAACATTGACTATCTCTCAGTTTTTGACACAGTAAGACTGGTCGCCGCCTGTCACATGCTCAGCCGCGGCGTCGGCTGTCACGAACTGGGTGAGGCTTACCTCGATAACGCCGACCGCACCCGCACCGCCGCCAACCTGAAGCGCCGGCTGCAGCGTCTGGGCTATGTCGTCGCCATTCAGCCCACGGAGGACGGGCCGCAGCCGCACCAGGCAGCCTCATAGCGGCAGCGTCCGGGGCACTATTTTCGAAGCAGGAGAGCGGGCCGTTACCCGCCTTTCGGCCTGCGACCCGAACGGGCTGGGGGAACCGGTGCGCCCCCCCGGCAGGCGCCCCTACCCCTCCACCGTCACGCCACGCTGCGTCCCCGGCACGGCGTCATGCGTATGGGCGTATTCTTCCGAGATATCCTTGTTCGTGTAGTCGCGCAGCGCCGCCGTCGCCGCCAGGCTGACGCAGGCGCAGAACACGATGAACCCGGCGACCGCGTAGCCGGAGTGGGTGCGCGCATACAGCCATGTCGCGATCAGCGGCGCCGGCCCGCCCGCGATGACCGAGGACAACTGGTAACCCAGCGAAGCGCCGCTGTAGCGCAGCCGCCCGGTGAAGCTCTCGGCGATCAGCGCCGCCTGCGGGCCGTACAGCACGTCGTGCGGAATCAGCGACAGGATGATGGCCAGGAAAACCAGCGCGATCGAGCCGGTGTTCAGCAGCGCGAAGTAGATGACGCCATAAACCCCCGTCATCGCCGCGCCGATCATGTAGACGCGCTTGCGCCCGAACCGGTCCGACAGGTGGCCCGCGTAGGGAATGGTGAAGAACGACACCAGCGAGGCGCACAGCACGGCGACCAGCAGCAGGTCGCGCGAAACCCCCAGCGCCCCGGTGCCATAGGCGAAGACGAAGGCGGTGAAGATATAGAACGGTGCCTGCTCGGCCATCCGCGCCAGGGCGGTCAGGATGATCTCCTTCGGCTGCCGGCGGATCACCTCCAGCGCCGGCGCCTTTTCCACCCGTTCCTCCTCCACCAGCCGGCGGAAGGTCGGCGTTTCCTCGATACCCAGCCGGATCCACAGGCCGATGCCGACCAACACGATGCTGATCAGGAAGGGGATGCGCCAGCCCCAGGTCAGGAAGGCGGCGCCCGCGGCCCAGCTGCACACCAGCACGGCCAGGTTCGCCAGGAACAGCCCGGCCGGCACGCCGAACTGCGGCCAGGAGGCGACGAAGCCGCGGTGCTTGCTGGTCCGCGCCCACTCCATCGCCAGCAGCACGGAGCCGCCCCACTCGCCGCCGACGCCGACGCCCTGCACGAAGCGCAGGAAGGTCAGCAGCGCCGCCCCCCAGATGCCGATGCGCGCATAGGTCGGCACCAGCGCGACCAGGCAGGTGCCAAGGCCCATCAGCACCAGGGTGGCGATCAGCGCCGACTTGCGCCCCATGCGGTCGCCCCAGTGGCCGAAGATCGCCGCGCCCACCGGGCGGGCGGCGAAACCGACGGCATAGACCCCGAACGCCTCCAGCGTGCCGGTCAGCGGGTCGGAGTGCGGGAAGAACAGCTTCGCGAACACCAGGCCGGTGACGATGCTGTAGAGGAAAAAGTCATACCACTCGATGGTGGTGCCGACCGTGCTGGCGATGATCGCGCGGCGCAGTTGACGGCGGTGCTCGGATTCCGGGAGTGGTGCCGCAGCAGGGCTGCCGGGGATCATGGAACGTTCCTCGCCGTTGAAGGCGCAGCGGCGCGCGCTGCGCATCGTGTTCCGTGACAAACGCCCGGCAGGCCGCCTCGTTCCGCCTTCCGGCGCCGGCCGGAACCAAACGAGTACATTTCCCCTGCCGTTTACGATTTCTTCATCATTTTGCGGTTCCATGCCGGGGCCACGGAAAAAATCGTGTGGCGCGATCATCCGTGGAATTGTGTCATGTGCCTCCGTCTTCGCCGCCTGGACACGCCGTTCGCAGGCCGCCCGACGGCCCGGCTCGCCGCTACGGGATGCACACGTCCCGGAAACGGTCCGCCGCTGCGTTTCCCTTTCGTCATGGCCCGGCTTGTCCGGGCCACCTGTCGCGGCACAAGTGCTGGAATAGGTGGCCCGGACAAGCCGGGCCATGACGATGGGGGAACGCTCTTGGCGCCCGGGCAAGCACTTGATTTTACGGTCATTTCCCACTCGTTTCCAGGATGTGTGCATTGCGTAGGGCTCGCCGGGCGCGGGCGCTACGGCAGACAGGCCCGGGCCGGCGCGCGCCCCGTCCTGGCGGGCAGCGGCATGGCGCGGCCGCGCGCCGCGGCGGCAGCCCGATGACCGCCGTCAGCCGGCGATGGTGGCTGCGGACCCTGAGCGACCTGCCGCTCGGCCGCAAGGTGGCGCTGATCCCCGCGCTCACCCTGCTGATGGCCAGCCTGATGCTGGCGCTGTTCGTCCATTTGGGCGTGCGCAACACCGCGGCGCTGCGCGCGCTCGACCATGCGGTGTACGAGCCGCTCAACCAGGCGCAGACGCTGAAGGACGACATCACCCGGCTGCATACGCGGCTGTTTGCGGTGCTCGCCATCGGCAACGACCGGGTCGATCCGGCGGCCCGGAAGGCCAGCGCCGCGGACCTGGCCGCGCGGCTCGATGCCACGGTGACGGCGTTCAACGCCTTCCTTGCCGGCAACGCCACGATCCCGCAGCCGCTGGCCGATCGGCTGCGGCAGGAGATGGGCACGTATGCCGCCCGGCTGCGCGAGACGGCCGGCTTTGCCGCCTCTGACGCCAGCCATGGCGCGATGCTGGCGGGCACGGCCGACGCGGATTTCGACCGCCTGCACGCCTATCTCGACGCCCTGGTACAGTTCCTGGCCGATCGGCGGGCGGCGCTGACGACGCAGGCCGTCGCCGCCAGCCTGAAGGCGCGCGAACTGATGCTGGGGCTGGGGCTGGGAACGGCGATGCTCGGCCTGCTCGGCTCGGTGGCAATCGGCCGCAGCATCGCCGGGCCGCTGCTGCGGCTGACGGTTCTGATGAAGCGCCTGGCCGGTGGCGACAGCGACTTCGTCGTGCCGGGCCGGCAGCGGCAGGACGAAGTCGGCGCCATCGCGCGGGCGATCGAGGTGTTCCGCGCCAACATCATCGCGCGCCGGGACATCGAACTCGCGCTGCGGCGCACCAACCTGCAGCTCGACGCCGCGCTGAACAGCATGCTGCAGGGGATGCTGGTCTGGGGCCCCGACTACCGGCTGCAACTGGTCAACGGCCGGTTCTTCGCCATCTGCGACCTGCCGCCACACGGCGTGCGGCCGGGCATGACGGTGGCGGAGCTGATCCAGGCCGGCATGGCGTTCGGGCTGTTTCCGGAGCAGAACCCGCGGGAGGTGCGCAGCCGGATCAACGGGCTGCTGAGCGCCCGGCGCTCGGTGCAGACCGAGATGGCGATGCGCCCCGGCCTGCGGGTGCAGGTGGCGTGCGAGCCGATGGCCAATGGCGGCGCCGTCATCACCCTGGAGGACGTCACCGAGAAGCGCCGCAACGAAGAGCAGATCGCCTTCATGGCGCACCACGACACGCTGACCGGGCTGGCGAACCGCGCCTTGTTCCGCGAATACCTGAACGCCGCGATCATGCGGCCCGGGCAACCGTTCGCCGTGCTGTGCCTCGATCTCGACCGGTTCAAGGACGTCAACGACACGCTCGGGCACGCTGTTGGCGACGAACTGCTGCGGCTGGTGGCGGGGCGGCTGCGCCAGTGCGTGCGGGATGGCGACATCATCGCGCGCCTCGGCGGCGACGAGTTCGCCATCGTGCTGAACAGCGCGGCCGGCGGCGCGGCATTGGCGGTGTCGCTCGCCGAGCGGCTGATCGACTCGATCGGCGCGCCGTACGAGGTGCAGGGCCATTCCATCGTCATCGGCGTCAGCATCGGCATCGCACTGGCGGAACCGGACCTGCCGGGCGCCGAACTGCTGAAGCGCGCCGACGTGGCGCTGTACCGCGCGAAGGAGGAACGCGGCACCTTTGCCTTCTTCGAAACCGGCATGGACGAGGACCTGAGGGTGCGGCTGGGGCTGGAGGCGGACCTGCGGCTGGCGATGCAGCGCAACGAGTTGGCGCTGCACTACCAGCCGCTGTACAACTTCGCCGCGGACCGCATCACCGCCGTCGAGGCCCTGCTGCGCTGGAACAGCCCGGCCCGCGGCAGCGTCCCGCCGGCGGAATTCATCCCGCTGGCCGAGCAGACCGGCCTGATCGCGCCGATTGGCCAGTGGGTGCTGCGCACTGCCTGCGCCGAGGCGGTAACGTGGCCCACGACGGTGCGGGTGGCGGTGAACCTGTCGCCGGCGCAGTTCCGGCACCAGCAACTGGTGGCGATCGTGCGCGACACCCTGGCGGAGACCGGGCTGCCGGCCGATCGGCTGGAGCTGGAAATCACCGAAACCGTGCTGCGCCAGGATACCGAGGCGGTGATGGCGACGCTGCACGGCCTGCATGAGCTGGGCGTGCACGTCTCGCTGGACGATTTCGGCACCGGCTATTCGTCGCTGAACTACCTGCGGCGCTTCCCGTTCGACAAGATCAAGATCGACCGGTCGTTCGTGGGCGGCCTGATGCTCGTGCCGGCCGAGGCGGCGTGCGACGACACCGTCATGGTGGCGGCCAAGAGCGCGGCGATGATCGTGCGCGCCATTACCGGGCTGGGCGAGAACCTGGGCATCGCGACGACGGCGGAAGGGGTGGAGACGGCACAGCAGTTCGCCCAGATCCGCCACGAGGGATGCACCGAGGTGCAGGGCTACTTCATCAGCCCGCCGCGGCCGGCGGCGGAGATCGAGGCGCTGCTGCGCCGGCTGGACGCAACGCTGCCGATGCTTGCCGGCGGAGAGGATGCATCAGCAAGATGCGAAGCGTAGCGGTGATGGATTGGACCGGCTTCGAGGCCGATGGCCAGACCACGATCATGCTGTCGCTGATGACCCGGCACGGCCGGCATAGGCGTCCATTGCCCACCGGATGAGGACGGAGCGGTGTCGCCAATCATCACGAGCACGCGCAAGGGCGGCAAATCCCTGGAGGTCGCTCTGCTTCAGAAGCTGATTCACGAGTTTTGTCGGAAGGAAGGTATTTTCGGGATCAACCAGTTGCCGGACGCCTCTCAGAAGCTTATGTGGATTGCCCCCGTGTCAACCGCCAATGGCCCGCCAGCGTTACGCAGCCCAGCGTTACGCAGCCCAGCGTTACGCAGCAATGTCGGTTCATGCAGTGCGGCATGGCGCACGTCAAAGCGGCAGACGCACGGGCACAGGCAGATCCGTTCCCACCCATCCTGTCTTTCCGGATTCGCCCCTTTTTCGTGAGTCCGCTCATTGTTTATCAATGAGTTGGACGAAAAAGTTTTCACTACAGAGGCTGATCCCGTTCCGATGGATGCGGCAATACCGCTTGCGCTCTGTACAGGTGGATTTCGTCGGCCTTTTTTCGCTCGGCCCGCCACGACGACATGCCTGTTCAAGTCTGGCCGACGGAACACACGCCTGGGAACAACGTAAGTCTTCACTACAGCCATTTTCGGCTCACCTGTCAAAAATTAGCGCAAAATATCAACCACTTACCATGTCTAAATCGAACCAAATCCGCATTTCGGGGGTCGCATCCGGAAAGACGGGTCAGCCAGCCGGTGCCGGCACCGCGATGGCGGAAAATGGGCGAGGTCCGTTGCCTCACCGTCATGGCCGGGCGTGTCCCGGCCATCCACCCCCACCGTTGAAGCGCAGATGGCCAGGACACGCCCGGCCATGACGATGGGGAGACGACCAGGCTCCGTCCTGCCATCGGCGCCTGCGGGTCCGCATTTTCATAGGAGGACCGCAGCGGGCCAAAAATGGAAATTCATGGCGCCATCCGCACCAACCCGCGCGCTGTCCCCCTGACCCTCCGCGGCCCTCCGCAACCCTCAGTTCCTTCTCCGTGCGAACCAAAATACCCCATCAACCACGCTTTCCCCGCCGGTGAGGCACCATCCCGGCCTGCGGCCAAGCCGGACCAGAAGCCCCCACGCACTCATCCACGCGGTGCCGGTTTTCACCCAGACCGCAAGCCACTCTCAAACGCCACTTTCCGCGTTCCGGCCCGCATGGGCCTACTGGCGGGTAGCCTCATGCTCCTGTATAGACCGCCAAGCTTCCGCATCCGGCAACGATCCGTGACGGCGCCATACCCGCAACCGACAAGGAAGAGCGAACCAATGTCCGAGACTGCAACGCCGGCCAGACCTGCGTCACAACAAACCGAGCATTTCGACGTGCTGATCGTCGGGGCCGGCATTTCCGGCATCGGCGGCGCCTATCACCTGACGCAGCAATGCCCCGGCAAGAGCTTCGTCGTGCTGGAGACGCAGGACCATTTCGGCGGCACGTGGTGGACCCACCGCTATCCCGGCATCCGCTCCGACAGCGACCTGCACACCTTCGGCTATCGCTTCAAGCCGTGGACCAGCGCGCCGATTGCCACCGCCGAGGAAATCCTGTCCTACATGGGCGAGGTGATCGAGGAAAACGACCTCGCGCGGCACATCCGCTACCACCACCGGATCGACAAGGCGAGCTGGTCCAGCACGGAGAACCGGTGGACGCTGGAAGTGACGCGGACCGACAGCAACGAGACCGTCCGCCTCACCGGCAATTTCCTGTGGATGTGCCAGGGCTATTACCGGCACACGGACGGCTACACGCCGCACTGGGACGGCATGGAGACGTTCAAGGGCCGCATCGTGCATCCGCAGACCTGGCCCGAGGACCTGGACATCGCGGAAAAGAACGTGCTGGTCATCGGCTCCGGCGCCACCGCGGCGACCCTGGTGCCGGCGATCGCCGGCAAGTGCGCGCACGTGACGATGCTGCAGCGCTCGCCAACCTATTTCATCACCGGCCGCAATGCGATCCCGCTGGCCGAGGAGCTGCGGGACCTGCAGGTCGACGAGGCGTGGATCCACGAGATCGTGCGCAAGAAGATCCTGCACGACCAGGACACGTTCACCCGCCGCTCCTTCACCGAGCCGGAAAAGGTGAAGCAGGAACTGCTGGCGATGATACGCGCCGAGCTTGACCCCGGCTACGACGTGGAGACGCATTTCACGCCGCGCTACCGGCCCTGGCAGCAGCGCATCGCGTTCGTGCCGGACGCGGACCTGTTCAAGGGAATCCGGTCCGGCCTGGCATCGGTCGTGACGGGCGAGATCGAGCGGTTCACCGAGACCGGCGTGCAGTTGAAATCGGGCGAGACGCTGGCGGCCGACATCGTCGTCACGGCGACCGGCTTCAACCTGAGCGTGCTGGGCGACATCGCGTTTACCATCGACGGCAAGCCGATGGCGTTCGCCGATACGGTCACCTATCGCGGCATGATGTTCACCGGCGTGCCCAACCTGGTGTGGGTGTTCGGCTATTTCCGCGCCAGCTGGACGCTGCGGGCGGACCTGGTGGCGGATTTCGTCTGCCGGCTGCTGAACCACATGGACAGGAAGGGCGCGTCCCGCGTGACGGTGGCGCTGCGGCCCGAGGACCAGGACATGCCGTTACTGCCGTGGATCGACACCGAGAACTTCAATCCCGGCTACATGCTGCGCGGCATGCACCTGCTGCCGAAGCGCGGCGACAAGCCGGAATGGGCGCACACGCAGGATTACTGGAAAGAGAAGGACGAGATTCCGGCGATCGACCTGGATGATGCGGCGTTCGTGTACGGGTGAGCAACGCGAGGCTTTCGAGCCCGAGAGTGGGGGCCTCTTGTTGCGGCATGCCGCGGTCGGGGATGGCGCCTCACCGGCGGGGACAGCTTGGTTGATGGCGTATTTTTGTTCGCACAAAGAAGAAGCCGAGGGTCATGGAGGGCCGCAGGGGATCAGGGGGACAGCGCGCGGGTTGGTGCGGATGCGGCTGTTGTGGCAGGCGGTTTCATCGATCCCGTCCCGCGGCGACGCCTGGCGGCGCATCGCCCGGCAGATCTGGTCGCGACGCACGCCGCGCGCAGCCCCATGACTTCGTCCCTGTGGCCCTCCGTAGTCCTCTGCTTTCCTCTGTGGTTGCATATCTGGACGATCATGCCGCACGCCCGCCGCCCTGGGCGCTGCCCAGCCGAACAGGACGCGGTCTGATCGGCCCGGCAACGACCGCGCCCGCCGGCGTCACTCCAGCAGCAGCGGCAGGTATCGCGTCAGCAGCCCGTCGTGGTCCCGCAACTCGTGCACGATGGTGAAATGGTTCGCTCCCGGCACGGGGATCAGCGGCCCCGGCCTGTGCGCCGCCGCGCGCCGCGTGTGCAGGTCCCGGCTGTCGGCGACCAGCGGCGGCAGTTCCGCCGTGCCGTACGCGATCGCCAGCGTCTTGTTCACCGGCGGCAGCCGCAGCGGCGACAGAGTAACGATTTCCTCGTCGGTCAACCGCAGCTTCTCGTTCAGGTAGGTGTCGCGCAGCGGCCCGAGCTCGAACACGCCCGAGATCGCCAACCCCGCCTTCACCAGCGGATGATCCAGGCACATTGCCGTCAGGTGCCCGCCGGCGGACCAGCCCGACAGCACCACCGGCCCGTTGATCCCGTGCGCCGGCCCATGCGCCGCCAGCCAGTCCAGCGCCGCGGTGATCTCCGCCACGATCCGGGTCAGCGAGGCGTCCGGCGCCAGCGTGTAGCCGGGCAGCGCGGCGGACCAGCCGCGCCCGTGCGGGCCGGCGACCAGGTTGGCGAACTGTTCCTTGCTGTTGCGCTGCCAGTAGCCGCCGTGGATGAACACGATGCACGGCGCGTCGGGATCCGCCACCGGGAACAGGTCCCAGGTGTTGCGCGCCGCCTTGCCGTAGCGCAGGTCGAGGTGCAGCGGGTTGGTGGTGCGGAACACGGTCGAGGCAACCTCGCGCGCCGCGTTCAGCACCGGGCTGTCCGGCACATGCGTGCTGTTGTCGTAGGCTGCGTCGCGCTCGGCCTGGCTCAGCAGGCCCCAGTTCGCCATGAAGCTCATGCGTTCGCCTTCCGATGTCCGTCCATGACCGGAGGACCGCGGAAGCGCATCACAGCAGCCGATCGGCCCGACGCGGTGCGGGCAGACGAACTCATGCCACGCCGTCCGTCCGGGACGAACGGCGCCGATCGGCTGGTGCCTGGCGTGCCAGGCGGGGGGTATGGCTTGCGCGGATCGCTCATGCCGGGATGATGGCCGGGACCGGCGGCCGGTTCAAGCAGGCATCAACCGGAGCGCCGGTCCGATGATGCGACCCGCGGGCGCAGCCTATTGTTGCCGGATGTTGTTGTTTCCTTCGGACGAGCCGGACTGTTGCGAATCGTTCTGGGCCTGCTGGTGGTTCGGCTCCTTCAGGGCGGTGACCGCCTCGACGCTGTCAGGGCTGATCTGCATCAGCACCGGTTCGCCCTGGTGGTTGATGGCATGCACGACGAAGGTCTCGGGCTCGATGCGGATGTGCGAGAAGCCAGCCTGCTTCAGTTCCTGGGTCAGCATCTGGCGTGGGCTCTTGCCGGACTGCATGGCCTGGTTCTGGCCCTGCATCGCGGAGGTTCCGTTATGATCCTGCCCCTGCATGGACGAGTTGTCGTTCTGGCTTTGCATCGCGGAACTTCCGCTCGGGCTCTGGCCCTGTGTGGCCGAGTTCCCGTTGTGATGCTGGTTTTGCGCGAAGGCCGGCAGCGCGAACAGGGAGCCGCAGGCGGCCAGTATCACGAGGTGATGGGTACGCACGGGTTCATTCTCCTATAACCGGTTGGGTAGCCCCCGCAGAACGGCGCCCCGCCGGCCGCTGTTTCCTGACCTCGCCGTTACAACGTGGCCAGAAAGGCAACTCAGGCCTTTTCCGGCAATGGAATCCCGGTCAGCGCCTGCCAGACCCGAATCACGAAGGCGTCGTCCTTGCCGCCCTGCCCGTTCGCCGCCGCGGCCAGGAACAGCTGATGCGCCGCGGCGGCCAGCGGCAGCGGGAAGGTCAGCGCCCGCGCCTGGTCCAGCACGATGCCCAGGTCCTTGACGAAAATGTTCACCGCCGACAGCGGCGTGTCGTCGCCGGCGAGGATGTGCGGCACGCGGTTCTGCCACATCCACGAACTGCCGGCGGATTCGGAAATTACCTTGAACAGCGTCTCAGGCTCCGCCCCGGCGCGGATGCCCAGCGCCAGCGCCTCGGCCGCGGTGGCGATGTGCACGCCGGCCAGCAGCTGGTTGACCATCTTGACCGTGCTGCCGACACCGATGTCCGCGCCCAGCCGCCAGACGCGGGTGGAGATCGCCTCCAGCACCGGCTGTGCCCGGGCGAAGGCCGCCTCGGACCCCGAGGCCATCACCGTCATCGTCCCTGCCCGTGCGCCGACAGCGCCGCCGGAGACCGGGCTGTCGAGCATCAGGAAGCCGGCGTCCTCGATCTTCCGCCCCAGCGCCCGGGCCGATTCCGGCGCCACGGTGGCGCAGCACAGCACCACGCCGCCCTTCGCCAGGCGCGGCAGGCAGCCCTGCTCGCCCAGCAGCACCTGCTCGGTCTGCGCGGCGTTCACGACGAAGACGACCACCGCCTGAAGATCCGCCGGCAGCGCGTCGGGCGAGTCCACCGCGGCCCCGCCGGCGGCGGTGAATGCGTCGCGGCTTTCCGCCCGCAAATCGCAGCCGGTGACGGCGTGGCCCTTGTTCAGCAGGTTCAGGGCCGCCCCCATCCCCATGGTGCCGAGACCGATGACGCCGACTTTCATCTCCGTTTGCCTCCCGCTGATCCGCTCAGCCGGAAGATTGGGCCGATCCGGCGGAGAAAAGCAAAGCCGCGGCGCTGGGGGGCGGGGTAAGCGGATGCCGCGCCGCGGCAAGCCGGCTGAGGCCCGGCCTTCGCCGCCTGTTCAATGGCGCACACCCGGGCCGCCTTGCCGGAGACAGGACGTTGGCGCATGGTGCCAATCGTCGCCCTCATCGCGGGATGCCGGCCGAGAGGCGTTCGACCAGGCAAGGGACGCGCCGATGACGCAACGGTTTCCAGGGCCCGCGACGCGCCTCGGCGCCTTCGGGCCGGAGATCTGGATCGCCGATGGCCCGACGGTTCCGTTCTTCGGCTTCCCCTATCCAACCCGCATGGCCGTCGTGCGGCTTACCCAGGGCGGCCTGTTCGTATGGTCGCCGATTGCGCTGACGGCGGACCTGAAGGCCGAGGTCGAGGCGCTCGGCAATCCCCGGTTCCTCGTCTCGCCGAACAAGCTCCATCACCTGTATCTCGCCGAATGGAAGACGGCCTATCCGCGGGCGACGCTGTTCGCCTCGCCCGGCCTGCGCCGCCGCCGCAAGGACCTGGCGTTCGATGACGACCTGACCGACACGCCGGACCCTGGCTGGGCCAGGGAGATCGACCAGGTTCTGTTCAAGGGCAGCGTCGCGATGACCGAGGCGGTGTTCTTCCATCGCGCCAGCCGGACCGCGCTCTTTGCCGATCTCATTCAGAACCTGCCGCATGACTTCGTGAAGGGATGGCGCGGCGTCCTGGCCCGCCTCGGCGGCATCGTCGAGCCGAACCCCGGCGCGCCGAGCGACTGGCGGACGATTTTCCTCGACCGCAAGGCCGCACGCCGGGCGCTCGCGCGCATCCTCGCCTGGGACATCGAGCGCGTCATCATCGCCCACGGCACGCCGGCAGAGCAGGACGGACAGGCCTTCGTGCGCCGCGCCTTCGCCTGGCTTGCCGGGCCCGCGGCGCAACGCCACGCAACCGAGCGGAACGATGATCGAGATTTTGAAGGACTTCCCGGCTGACGCGGTCGCCGTCAGATGCAGCGGCTTCGTCGGCAAGTCTGACTACGACCAGATGCTCATACCGGCGGTCCGGCAGGCGCTGGCGGCCAACGAGCAGTTGCGGCTTTATTACGAGATCGCCCCCGATTTCTCCGGCATTTCGCCGGGCGCCATGTGGGAGGATTTCTGGGTCGGCATGCGCCATCTGACACGCTGGAAACGGATAGCGGTCGTCACCGACGTTCCTTGGATCGGGCAGATGGTCCACATGTTCGGCTTCCTGATGCCCGGCGCGACGAAGGTGTTTCCGATCTCCGCAACGGCCGAGGCGCGTGCCTGGCTTGCGAGCGAGGCCTGATGCCAACCGGCGCGGCTGCTCTGTCGTCATGGCGGCTACCCGGAACAAGCCCGGGCACAGGCTCCGGGCGGCCATCCACGCCTGTCCGCAGCTTCAACACCGTAGGGCGGGGCCGGCCGCCATGACGGGCTGAACCAGGCGTCCGGCACCGCATTTTCGAAGCCGTGCAGTCCCCCACCCCGCCCGCAGGCACCACGATGGATGAAAATGGCAGGCGCCGTTGCCCCACCGTCACGGCCGGTGCCGGCTTCACCGGCGGCAATCAAGCGAACACGGAGTTTCACGGTGTTTGCACGGAGTTGCACGGAGGAAGTGGATATTGCCCTTCGCGCGAAGCGCCTGAAATCCTCGGACGCTGCCACAGGGGCGACCATGCTGCGGGCGCCCCGGAAGACTCTGCGGAACTCCGTGCAAACACCGTGCAACTCCGTGTCAGCTTGATTGCGGTGGCCAACCCGCCCCCGTCCCATCCTGGTCGGCAGGATGCCCCACACCGGATGTGCGGACCACACCACGGCGACCCGGCCCAGCGCCGCCTCGGCCGGTCGCTTGCCAGCCAAACGCGTCTCCGCGACCAAGCGGCACCGTTCCCGGGCATGGCATTGGGCGCCCCCCGCACGCCGCGTCGCCGCCGCGGCAGCGGACCGCGGCGGCGGGCGAAATCCTACTGCGCCGCCTCGCCCGCCGCCACCGGTTCGGCGACGTTGGACCCGGCCATCAGGAACCCGCGCATGTTGCGGATCGCCTGCCGCAGCCGGTGGGTGTTCTCCACCAGGGCGATGCGGACGTAGCCCTCGCCGTGCTCGCCGAAGCCCAGGCCCGGCGCCACCGCCACCTTCGCCCGCTCCAGCAGCAGCTTGGAGAACTCGACGCTGCCCAGCGAGGCATACTTCGGCGGGATCGGCGCCCAGGCGAACATCGAGCCTTCCGGGCTCGGCACGTCCCACCCGGCCGCGTGCAGCCCCTTGATCAGCACGTCGCGGCGCTCGCGGTAGAGCGCGCGCATCTGCTCGACGCAGTCCTGCGGCCCGGTCAGCGCCGCCACCGCGGCCACCTGGATCGGCGTGAACGCGCCGTAGTCGAGGTACGACTTCATCCGCGTCAGCGCATTGATCAGCCGCGGGTTGCCGGCGGCGAAGCCCATCCGCCAGCCGGGCATCGAGTAGGTCTTCGACAGGCTGGTGAACTCCACCGCAATGTCCTTCGCCCCCGGCACCTGCAGGATCGACGGCGGGATCTTGTCGCCGAAATAGATCTCGGCATACGCCAGGTCGGACATAATCCAGATCTCATGCCGGCGGGCGAACGCCACGATCTCCTTGTAGAAGTCCAGGTCCGCCAGGTAGGCGGTCGGGTTCGACGGGAAATTCACGATCAGCGCCGTCGGCTTCGGCACCGAGTGCCGCACCGCCCGGTCCAGCGCCCGCAGCATGTCCTCGCCGGGGAAAGCCGGGATGCTGCGCACCGCCGCACCGGCGATGATGAAGCCGAACTGGTGGATCGGGTAGGACGGGTTCGGCACCAGGATCGTGTCGCCCGGGCTGGTGATGGCCGACGCCAGGTTCGCCAGCCCTTCCTTCGAGCCCAGCGTCGCCACCACCTCGGTCTCCGGGTCCAGCTTCACGTCGAACCGGCGCTGGTAATAGCTCGCCAGCGCGCGGCGCAACCCGGGGATGCCCTTGCTGACGGAATAGCGGTGCGAGCGCGGGTCCTGCACCGTCTCGACCAGCTTGGCGACGATGTGCGGCGGCGTCGGACTGTCGGGGTTGCCCATGCCCAGGTCGATGATGTCCTCCCCGGCGGTGCGCGCCCGGGCCTTGGCCGTGTTCACCTCGGCGAAGACGTACGGCGGCAGGCGGCGGATTCGATGGAACTCGCCGGAGGAATCGATGCTCATGACGGGCCTTTCTGGAATGGAAGACAATTATTGTAGCAAACGTAGCGACGCGCCGCGACCGGAAGCTTCAGCGTTCACCCGCACGGCGTCGGACGGCACCCCGTCCGCTTTCAGCGCATCGGCGATGGCCGTGGCGCGGGCGATGCCGACGCTCAGCGCGGCCGACTGCGCCGCCGGGTCGCTGGCGGCGGCGTCGCCATAGCCGGTGACGACGATCACGCCCTTGCCGCGCTTGCCGGCAAATGCCTTCACTTCATCCGCCGCCGGCGGCGACAGCGTGGTCGATCCCTCGACGAACACGATGGAGGCCGCCGTCACGCTGGGGCCCGCCGGCGGCATCGGTGGCGGCACCGCCGCGGCCACGCGCTCCGGACCGGCCTCGGGTGGCCGCGGCGGCGGGGCTTCGGGCAGGGCCGGCG
>NZ_NHRY01000064.1 GCF_002937115.1 Rhodopila globiformis
TCGAGGCCTTCATCGCCTACTTCAACCGCACCCTCGCCAAGCCGTTCAAGTGGACCATGACCGGCAAGCCGCTCGCTGCGTGAGCGGCCGTCGAAATGGGGTTCGTTCTTCCGGCGAGGTGTACTAGGGGACTGGTTTCCTGATGATCTGGCTTGATTGGCGCGAAGAAGACCCGGCGCCAGGGCCACCAGTGTGAGAGGCCGAGTCTGCCGCTACAGTTCTCGGACAGGACAGTCGTATCGAGCGTAAGCGGCGCAAACGACTTCATCCTGCCGCCTGCTTCACCGCCGCAAGCCGCCGCAGCCCGTCGAGCTGGCTATAGCGAACGACGTCAATCACCGTGACAACGTCCTCCTGCCGCCTTACGAGCACGCGCAGGTCGGCGCCGACGCGCAGCGAGTAAAGATCGTTCTGATCGCCTTCAAGCCGTTGCAGGCGCGTTTCACCAAGGCGATCCCACGCCATCGGAAGACGCCCAACTGCATGCAGTACCTTTGCCCGCTCCTCCGGGGAGAGTTGGTCGAGGTATGACTCCGCCGTAAAGGTCCATTCCAGCTTCATTGTGCGCTCTTCTCGCTGTACCAACCGGAACCAGCCACTCCAATGCGTCTGCGTCACGCGCTCAAGAGGAAGCCGAACTGCCCAACGTCTGCCTCGGATTGGCGGCGGAAGCTGGTAATACGGTGGCAATGCCCCCGGTCGCGCATTCCTGTCCGGATCGGCCCCCTAACCCCCGACCCTTTCCTCCGAATTCACCCCCAGCTGCTTCAGCTTCCGGTGCAGCGCCGACCGCTCCATGCCCACAAACTGCGCGGTCCGCGAGATATTCCCCCCGAACCGTAGCAACTGCGCATGCAAATACTGCGTCTCGAACAGATCCCGCGCCTCCCGCAGCGGCAGCGACATGATATCCGCCGTCGGGTCGATATTCAGCAGCGCCGGCGCGCGCGAGCCGATCTCCGGCGGCAGCATGTCCGCCCGGATCGGGTCGCCGGCCTGGCCCGGCGCCATGATCAGCAGCCAGTCCATCAGGTTGCGCAACTGCCGCACGTTGCCCGGCCAGTCATACGCCTGCAGCGCCGCCAGCGTATCCGCCGACAGCGCCCGCACCGGAATGCCGGAACTCTCCGCCGAGCGCGCAATGAAGTGCAGCGCCAGCGACGGCACGTCCTCCCGCCGCTCGCGCAGCGCCGGGATCCGCACCGGCACCACCGCCAGCCGGTAGAACAGGTCCTCCCGGAACCGCCCGGCCGCGATCTCCGCCTGCAAATCCCGGTTGGTGGTGGATAGCACGCGCACATCGACCTTGATGCGCGAGGTGCCGCCCAGCCGCTCGAACGTCTGGTCCTGCAGCGCGCGGACGATCTTGCCCTGCGTCTCCAGCGGCATGTCGGAAACCTCGTCCAGCAGCAGCGTGCCGCCGTGCGCCCGTTCCAGCACGCCGGCGCGGCGCGGATGCGCGGCGGGGTCGCTGCCGGCCTCGATGCCGAACAGTTCCTCCTCGAACCGCGCCGGGTTCAGCGTGGCGCAGTTCATCACCACGAACGGCCCGCTGTTGCGGCGGGACCGGGCGTGGATCATCCGCGCCACCACCTCCTTCCCCGAGCCCGCCGGGCCGGAGATCAGCACGCGCGATCCCGTCGGCGCCACCCGCTCGATCTGCGAGCGCAACTGCCCGATCACGCCGGAGTCGCCGATGAGCGTCGCCTCCGGGCCGGCGCGCAGGCGCAGCTCGGCGTTTTCCCGCGCCAGGGCGGCGGCCTCCAGGGCGCGGCGCACCACCAGCAGCAGGCGGTCGGACTGGAACGGCTTCTCGATGAAGTCGTAGGCGCCCTGCTGGATCGCGCCCACGGCCATCTCGATCGTGCCGTGACCGGATATCATCACCACCGGGATGGACGGTTCCTCGGCCTTGTAGGTCTCCAGCACCGCCAGCCCGTCCATCCGGCTGCCCTGCAGCCAGACGTCCAGGATGACCAGCGACGGGCGGCGGGTGCGGAAGGCGTTGATCGCCCCCTCGGCATCGCCGGCGCCGCGCGTCTCGTAGCCCTCGTCCCGCAGGATCCCCTCGATCAGCATGCGGATGTCGGGTTCGTCGTCGATGATCAGGATGTCATGCGCCATGAGGCACCTGTCTTGGCTCGGCATTCGCCGGTTGTTGCTGGGCGGCCATCGGCGATGTCCGCGGGAGAGTCAGGCTGGCGACCGCGCCAGGACCGTCCGGACGATCCCCGAGTGTCAGAGTGCCGCCATGGTCTTCCATGATCTTTTTCACGATTGCCAACCCCAATCCGGTTCCTTTCGGCTTGTGAGTCACATATGGCTCGGTCAGCCGGGCACGATCCTCCTGTGGCAGGCCGACTCCATCGTCGGCCACCGAAATCCTCACCTCGTCGGGCAGTTCCGTCACCGTCAATGCGATATGCCCGGCGCCTTCCCGCATCGCCACCGCATCGGCGGCGTTCTGCAGCAGGTTGGTCAGCGCCTGGCGCAGCATCCGCCGGTCGCACGGGGCGACCGGGCCACGCTCGGGGATTTCGCTGACCCATTCGATGCCCGGCCGCGCGGTCTTCTGCAGCACCAGCGCGTCGCGGGCGATGCGGCCGACATCCTCCTTGCTGATCACCGGGTGCGGCATGCGGGCGAAGGCCGAGAATTCGTCAACCATCCGCCCGATGTCGCCGACATGGCGGATGATGGTGTCGGCGCACTGCGCGAAGGTTTCGCGATCCGACTGGATCTCCTTGGTGAACCGCCGCTTCAGCCGCTCCGCCGACAGCTGTATCGGCGTCAGCGGGTTCTTGATCTCGTGCGCGATGCGGCGGGCGACGTCGGCCCAGGCGGCCTTGCGCTGCGCCGATTGCAGCTCGGTGATGTCGTCGAAGGTGACGACGAACCCGTCGGTGCGGCCGCCCGACAGCTCGGCGCCGATGCGCACCAGCAGGGTGCGGCGGTGGTTCGGCGGGCCGATCTGGATTTCCGCGGTGCGGGCCTTGTCGGGCGCGCCGGTGACTTCGCGGTACAGGTTGGCGAATTCCGGCACGATCTCGCTCAGCGGATGGCCGATGGCGGCCAACAGGTCCAGCCCGAGCAACTCGTCCGCGGCACGGTTCGGCAGTTCGATGCGGCCGTGCGCGTCCAGGCCGATGACGCCGGCCGAGACGCCGGCCAGCACCGTCTCGGTGAAGCGGCGGCGCTCGTCGATCTGGCTGTAGGCGTCCATCAGCTCGGTGCGCTGGGCGGCAAGCTGGCCGGTCATGCGGTTGAAGGCGCGCGACAGGCCGGCAAGCTCGTCGCCGGTGTTGGGTTCCCGCACCCGCACGCCCAGTTCGCCGCTGCGCACGCGCTCGGCGGCGTTGATCAGCATGCCAACGGGGCGGGCGATGGTGTTGGCCATGACCAACCCGATCAGTCCGGCGGCGAGCAGCACCAGCAGGGCAACGATGGCGAAGATCCAGGCGAAGGCGATCTGCAGCCAGGAGCGGTTCTCATCCAGGCGCTTGTATTGCGCCACCGCCTGCTCGGTCCGCTGCATGTAGCCCAGGATCGTCGGGTCGATCGGCCGGCCGATCATCAGGATCAGCGGCGGGATGGATTCCAGGCGGACCACGGCCTTCACCCGCGTGCCATCGCCGCCATTCAGCACCGCGACGTCGCCGCGCATCGCCTGCTGGATGACGGCCTGCGGCGGCGGCTCGACGCCCATGCCGACGAAGATGCCGGCGGCGGCCAGCACCTGGCCGGTGGTCGGCTCGAAGATCACGGCCTCGGTCAGGCCGCGCAGCGTGGTCTGGGTTTCCAGCACTTCCGCGAACACGGTGGGATCCGCGGACAGGAAGCGGCCGGCGCGGGTCAGGTCGTTGGCCATTTCCAGCGCCACCGAGCGGATGTTGTCGCGATGCTCCTCCAGGTAGCCGCGCGAAACCTGCAGCGATTCGTTCAGCGACGTGCGCACCGGGTCGTTGAACCAGGTCTGGATGCCGAAATGGAAGAAGGCGACGGCGAAGCAGCACACCACAATGGTGGGCGCGACGGCGACGCCGCTGAACAGGAACACCAGCCGGACATGCAGGCGCGATCCGGCCGAGCCGCGCCGGCGCTCCACCCAGACCCGGGTCAGCCGCCCGGCCAGCACGGCGCCCAGCATCAGCAGGGTGGACAGGTTGGCCAGCACCAGGCCAACCCCGACCCCCGGCTTCCAGCCCAGCGGCGAGCCGCGGGCGAGGATGATGAAGGTCGCCAGGCCGACCATCAGCGCCAGCGCGGTCAGGGCGAATGTGACGCCCTTGCCAAGCGCGAAATCCCCGAACTGGCCCAGGCGGGAGGATCGCGGTTCCGAAATGATATCCGGCGCGGCCCGCCGCTTCAGTCCGGTCCGCCGCGTCGAGACGGTGATGTCGTCTGCCATCGTGGACCGCTTCCCGTGATTACATCAAGCCGCGCACGACCGGGATCTCCAGATCGCGGATCTTCTTGCGCAGCGTGTTGCGGTTGAGGCCGAGCATCGAGGCCGCCTTGATCTGGTTGCCGCGGGTGGCGGCCAGCGTCAGGCGGATCAGCGGACGTTCGACCTCGGCGATGATCTTGTCATAGACGTCGGTGACGCCCAGGCCGTCGTTGTGGGCGGCGAGGAAGTCCTTGATGTGGCGCTCCACTGCGCTGGACAGCGTCTCCGGCCCGTTGCCGGCGGCAGCGGCGACGCTGGCCTGCCCGGGCGCGGACGCCGGCTCGGACAGTTCCGGCGCGATGGCGTCGGCGGTGATCACCTCGTCCGGGCACAGCGCGGCCAGGCGGCGCATCAGGTTTTCCAGTTCGCGCACGTTGCCCGGCCAGCTGTGCTGGCGCAGGCGGTCGATCGCGCCCTGGTCCAGGCTTTTCGCCGGCAACCCGTCCTCCCGCGCGCGCTCGAGGAAGTGGCGGGCGAGCAGCGGGATGTCCTCGACCCGCTCGCGCAGCGGCGGCAGGCGGATGGGGACGACGTTCAGGCGGTAGAACAGATCCTCGCGGAACTGGCCCTGGCGGATGGCGTTGCGCAGGTCGCGGTGCGTCGCGGCGATGATGCGGACGTTGGCCTTGATCGGCTGGCGGCCGCCGACGCTGGTGAACTCGCCTTCCTGCAGCACGCGCAGCAGGCGGGTCTGCGCCTCGGGCGGCATGTCGCCGATTTCGTCGAGGAACAGGGTGCCGCCGTTGGCCTGTTCGAACCGGCCCTGGCTGCGGTTGGTGGCACCGGTGAAGGCGCCGCGCTCGTGCCCGAACAGTTCGCTCTCGATCAGTTCGCGCGGGATGGCGGCCATGTTGATGGCGACGAACGGGCCGGACCGGCGCTTGCCGTAGTCGTGCAGGGCGCGGGCGACCAGTTCCTTGCCGGTGCCGGATTCGCCGTTGATCATCACCGTCAGGTCCGCCGTCGTCAGGCGGGCGATGGTGCGGTAGATCTCCTGCATCGACGGGCTGCGGCCGATCAGCGGCAGGCGTTCCTCGGAGTCCGCGGCTTCCGGCACGCTGATGATGGGTTCGGTGGGCGCCGCCAGGGCGCGGCCGACGACGGCGAGCAGTTCGCGCAGGTCGAACGGCTTGGGCAGGTACTCGAACGCGCCGCGCTGGGTGGCCTTCACGGCGGTGATCAGCGTCGATTGCGCGCTCATGACCACCACGCGCAGGTCGGGGCGGACCTTCTTGATGCGCGGGATCAGGTCCAGGCCGTTCTCGTCCGGCATCACCACGTCGGTGATCACCAAGTCCCCTTCCCCGTCCTCCACCCAGCGCCAGAGCGTGGCGGCATTGCCGGTGCTGCGCACCTGGTAGCCGGAGCGGCCCAACGCCTGGGTCAGCACCGTCCGGATCGAGCGGTCGTCGTCTGCAATGAGTACCGTCGGCAGGGTCATAGATCGGCGTCTTTCTCGGTGACCACCGGAAGGTGAAGGCGGAATTCCGTGCGGCCGGGGCGGCTGTCGACCTCGATCAGCCCGCCATGGTCGCCGACGATCTTGGCGACCAGCGACAGGCCGAGGCCGTTGCCGGTGGATTTGGAGGTCACGAATGGCTCAAACAGATGCGGCCGGATGTCGTCGGGAATGCCCGGCCCGTTGTCGCGGACCGACAGGAACAGCGGCAGGTCGAGGCGCGTGGTGCTGCCCGGGATGGCGACGCGCATGCCGTGCTGGAAGCCGGTGGACAGCACGATCTCGGGATGCGCCACGCCTTCCTGGGTGACGGCCTCGGCGGCGTTCTTCACCAGGTTCAGCACCACCTGGATCAACTGGTCGCGGTTGGCCCAGACCGGCGGCAGTGAGGGGTCGTAGAATTCCTGGAAGCGGATATGCGCGGCGAAGCCGTTCTGCGCCAGCTTGCGCACGTGCTCCAGCACGCGGTGGATGTTCACCGCCGTGCGGGCGATGGGCTTCTCGCCGAACGCCTCCATGCGGTCCACCAGGCCACGGATGCGGTCGGCCTCGTCGCGGATCAGTTCCGCCAGTTCGCGGTCGGACGGGGCGACGCTGGATTCCAGCAACTGGGCGGCGCCGCGGATGCCGGACAGCGGGTTCTTCACCTCGTGCGCCAGGATCGCCGCCATGCCGGTGACGCTGCGGGCGGCGCCGCGGAACGCCAGTTGCCGGTCGAGCGCGCGGGCGGCCGAGGCGTCCTGCAGGACCAGCAGCACCATGTCCGGCTCCTCGGGCAGCGAGGCGCCCTGCACGGTGATGCCCTTCTTGTGCAGCCGGGGCGAGTCCAGCGTCAGGTCGTGATCGGCGATGGTGGCCTCGCTGTTGCGCACCTGAGCGATCAGCAGGAACACCGGATTGTCCGCCGGCACCAGGTCCTCCAGCCGCAATGACGCCAAGCCGGCGGCGGAGATGCCGAAGAACTGCTCGGCCGCCTGGTTGACGTGGCGGAAGCGGTTTTCCGGATCCAGCAGCACCACCGGGATCGGCAGGGCACTGAGGATCGCGGCGGTGTCGACGGGACGGACGCGGCTGGCGGGGCGCAGCGCGCGGGTAATGACATTGGTCATGCAGCCTCCGCCGTCAGGCTGTCGTCATTGGTCATGGTATCTTTGGAAGGCGTCGCGCGGACGGCGCCGCGGGCGATCAGCGGGTCGTAGAAGGAGTCGATCAGGCGCAGTACGGATGCCACGTCCGGCAGGCGGTTCATGGTGGCGCGGAACTCGGCGGAGCCCGGCAGGCCGCGGGAATACCAGGACAGGTGCTTGCGGGCGAGGCGAACGCCGGGGCCGGTGCCGAACTGGCTGAGCATCAGGGCGTAGTGGTCCAGCAGGATGGATTTCTGCTCGGCCAGCGACGGCTCGGGCAGCTTCGTGCCGGTGCACAGGTAGTGCGCGGCCTGGGCGAGGAACCACGGACGGCCGTAGCAGCCGCGCCCGATCATCACGCCGTCGGCGCCGGAGAGGGAAAGGGCGGTGGCGGCGTCGTCCTCGGTCAGGATGTCGCCGTTGACGATGACGGGGATGTCCACTGCCTCCTTCACTTGGCGGATGAAGGCCCAGTCGGCGGTGCCGGTGTAGAATTGCTGGCGGGTGCGGCCGTGCACGGTGACCATGCGGATGCCGGCCTCCTGCGCAATGCGGGCGAGGCGCGGGGCGTTCAGGCTGGCGTGGTCCCAACCCATGCGCATCTTCAGCGTGACCGGGACCGGGACGGCCTTGACCGTGGCCTCCAGGATGGCAGCGGCGGTGGTTTCATCACGCATCAGGGCGGAGCCGGCGGACTGGCCGACGGCGACTTTCTTGACCGGGCAGCCGAAGTTGATGTCGACCAGGTGGGCGCCCTTGCCGACGGCGACGCGCGCGGCCTCGGCCATGGCGGTAGGGTCGCAACCGGCCAGTTGCACGGCGGAGAGGCCGCCGGCGCTGTCGATCTCGGCCATGTCGAGCGTCTTGCGGTTCTCCCGGATCATGGCCCAGGAGGCGATCATCTCGGACACCACCATGCCGGCGCCGAGTTGCTTGGCGGTGCGGCGGAACGGCAGGTCGGTGACGCCGGACATGGGCGCGAGGATCACAGGTGTCTCAATCTCGACACCATCGCCGAGACTGATGGGGCTCAGACCGATTGATCCGAGGGCAGTAGGTGTGATGTGTGAACGACAGTTGCCCATGATTTGGGCAATCTAGCGACACATCCGCGGGGGCGCAATCCGGGAAACGCAACCGGACTGCAACTTGTGCCCCAGCGCGGTCGTTTCGTTGCGAACGGGGCGGAGGAGTGGCATGGCGCGGGCGGTGTCGCAGCGGGATACGTCCATACAGGCGTATCAGAAAAAGCGCGATTTCACGGCGACATCGGAGCCGGCGGCGGGGCGGCAGGGGCCGGCGTCCGGCGCGCCGCTGTTCGTGGTGCAGAAGCACCAGGCGAAGCGGGCCGGGCTGCACTGGGACTTCCGGCTGGAACACGATGGCGTGCTTTGGAGCTGGGCGGTGCGCAAGGGTCCGTCGCTCGACCCGAAGGACAAGCGAATTGCCGTGCATGTCGAGGATCATCCGCTGGATTATGCCGGCTTCCAGGGCTCGATTCCGGACGGCGGCTATGGCGCCGGGACGGTGGAGACGTGGGATCGCGGGACGTGGCGGCCGCTGGTTGATCCGGACGCGGGGATGCGCGACGGGGAGATCCGGTTCGTGCTGTCGGGGCAGCGGCTGCGCGGGCGGTTCACCCTGGTGCGGATGAAGGCGCGGCGCGCGGGGCAGGACAACTGGCTGCTGATCAAGGGGCACGACGCCGAGGAACGGCCGGGCGCGGACGCGGCGGCACTGGAGGCGGCGGCGGCAGCGCCTCCGGCGGATGCATCACGTTTGCCTGGACGGGCGGCTGCACCACGGTTGCCTGGACGGGCGGATGCAGCCGCCTCGCCGGAGACAGGGCGCGGCAGGATGCCCAAGGCTTCGGCGGCGCAACCGGCCCAGGTCACCGGGGCGCAGCCGGAGGACGGGCCGGCCAAGGCGGCTGCCCCGCGGAAGAGGCGCTCCAGCGTGACCGCCAAGGCCCTGGACGCCGGGACGGAGACGATCGAGGGCGTGGCCCTGACCCATCCCGACCGCGAACTGTGGCCGGGGATCGGCAAGCGGGACCTTGCCGCCTACTGGCAGACGGTGGCGGACCGTGCCCTGCCTGGGCTGGCGCACCGCCCGCTGTCGATCCTGCGCTGCCCGGCGGGGATCGGCGGGGAACACTTCTTCCAAAGACATGGCCACGGCGCCATGTCGCCCGGGGTGCGGACGGGCACCGCCGGCAAGGTGCCGTTCCTGGCGATCGACGGGCTGCAGGGGCTGGTGGCGATGGCGCAGATGGCGGCGATCGAACTGCACGCCTGGGGCGCGGCCGAGGCCGATCCGCTGCATCCGGACCAGTTGGTGTTCGACCTCGATCCCGGCGAGGGGGTGGCGGTGCCGGACATCGTTGCCGCCGCGCTGGATGTGCGGGAGCGGCTGGAGGCGGCCGGGCTGGCCTCGTTCTGCCGCACCAGCGGCGGCAAGGGGCTGCACGTGGTGGTGCCGCTGGTGCCGGGGCCGGCGTGGACCCCGGTGCGGGCGTGGTGCAAGGCGTTCGCGGAGGCGCTGAGCGAGGCCAGCCCGGACAAATACCTCGCCCACGTGAAGATCGCCGATCGGCGCGGGCGGGTGTTGATCGACTGGCTGCGGAACGGGCTGGGGGCGTCGGCGGTGGCGTCATACTGCCCGCGGGCGCGGCTGGGGGCGGGCGTGGCGACGCCGCTGGCGTGGGCGGAGGTGGCGGCGGCGTTGGACCTGGGGGCGTTCACGCTGCGGACGGTGCCGGGGCGGTTGGCGGGGTTGAAAGCCGATCCGTGGGAGGGGTTCGACGCGGCGCGGCGGCCGTTGCCGGCGGCGAAGAAGGCGGCTGCGTCATCGGCCGGGAAGGCGCGGCGCGTGACGGCGGCGGCGCCGAAGCCGCGACGGCGGCCGTAGCGGGAAGATCCGGATTGCGTCAGGCTCCAGATCGAAAAGGCCTTGAACCCGCCAATAAGTCTTCGTTGATCACGGTGGACAGAGCCTTGTTCTTGTCCCACGTCGATGGACATGACGAATGCCTCCCGCGCGGCGGGTTGAACGAGTTCTGGAGGGCGTTCGCCGGAATGCGGTTGTTGGTCAGGGACGTTCGGTCACACGCAGGCGGGATTTCGTCGTCTGGAGTTACGTGACCGCAGGCAGGGAAGTAGCCCCAGCGTCGGCCGCACAATTCAGGCAGCGATCACTTCCTCACCCCCAGCCCGCGCATGAACTGGTCCCGGATCCGCGCCGGGTCGCGTTCCGTCGTATCCGCCGGCTTCCCCGCATCGATCCGGCAGCCAATCAGCCACGGCCCGTCCTCCTGCAGCGCCAGCCCGGCCAGTTCCGTGAACGACGCCTCATCCGCCGCCCACGCGCTCTGCGCCAGGCCCGAGGCGCGGGCGATGCCGACGATATCCGTCCCCTGCCCCGCTGCCGTCGCCTGCCCGCCGGTGATCTGGTAGGCGCCGTTGTCCATGATCACGATGCACAGGTTTGTCTGCCGCCGCGCCGCCACGGTGGACAGACAGCCAAGCTGCATCAGGATCGATCCGTCCCCCTCCAGCGCGAACACCTTTCGACGTGGCTGCGCGATTGCCACGCCCAGCGCAATCGGCACCGCCAGCCCCATGCTGCCCAGCATGTAGAAATTCGGCTGCCGTCGCCCCTGCCGCCCGGCCGAGGCGGCCCAGAGGTCGAAATTCGTATAGCCGATACCGCCGATGACCGCCTCGTCCTGGTGCAGCAGGCCGACAAGGCGGAGGGTGATGTCGTAGCGGTTCATCACCTTGGCCTGGTCCCGGGTGGCCGGATGGTTCGCCAATACTGCCATGTCCCGCCCCGTTATTTCGAAAATACCTTGCCGCCGGTCAGCAGCGGCGACAGGATGAAGCACACCGGCGCCATCGTGGCGTAGGCCTGCACCAGGCTGCGGTCGAGGATGAAGTCCGTCTCGTCCAGCCGCGTCATCGTGTGGTGCTCGATCGCCAGCGCGTCCAGCACCGGGCGCATAGTCTTTGCCACCAACGACTGGCCGATGTTGAATTCGCCGAGCGTGCCGCGCTCCGACACCATCATCGCCACCGGGACCCGGAACGGCAGCGCCAGCGAGGCAATCACGTTCGACAGGGTGGCGAAGCCGGAGGTCTGCATCAGCACGATCCCGCGCGTGCCGCCCATCCAGGCGCCGGTAACGATGCCAAGCGCCTCTTCTTCGCGTGTGCAGGCGAAAGCGGTGAAGAACGCGTCGGCTTCGACGCCCTCGATCAGGGGACGTAGCACGTTGTCCGGCACGTAGGTGACCAGGCGCACGTCATGGCGTTTCAGCACGTCGCGCACGATGCCGTGCCAGGTCTCGGCCATCGCGACCTCCCTGTCGTTCCAACCCGTCCCCGGCTTCGCACGCCTTGCGCGATCCGGCAACCGTCCGTAGGACTCCCCGGCGGAGGAAGCGGATGCCGATCAGGGACAAGACCTATGACGTGCTGGTCGCGGGCGGCGGCAATGCGGCCCTGTGCGCCGCCATCACCGCGCGGCAGGCCGGCGCCTCGGTCATCCTGGTGGAAAGCGCGCCGAAAGCGTTCCGCGGCGGCAACAGCCGCCACACGCGCAACCTGCGCGCCATGCACGACAAGCCGAACGCCGTCCTGACAGATGCCTATACGGAGGATGAATACTGGGACGACCTGCTGCGCGTCACCGGCGGCAACACGGATGAATCGCTGGCTCGCATGACCATCCGCGCCTCGTCCGGCCTGTTCGGCTGGATGCGGGCCAACGGCGTGCGTTTCCAGCCGTCGCTGACCGGCACGCTGAACCTCGGCCGCACCAACGCTTTCTTCCTCGGCGGCGGCAAGGCGCTGGTGAACGCCTACTACCTGACGGCGGCACGGCTGGGCGTAGAGATTCTGTACGACTCAGAAGTGATCTCGCTGAACATGGACAACGGTGCGGTGCGTTCGATCGACATCACCTGGCGCGGCTTCCCCGAGACGCTGCACGCCCGGTGCGTCGTGGCCTCCGCCGGCGGCTTCCAGGCCAACCTCGACTGGATGCGGCAGTACTGGGGCGACGCCGTGGACAACTTCGTCATCCGCGGCACGCCGTACAACCGCGGCGGCGTGCTGAGGAACATGCTCGGCCAGGGCGTCGCCGCCATCGGCGATCCCACCCAGTGCCATGCCGTGGCGCTGGATGCGCGCGCGCCGAAATTCGACGGCGGCATCACCACAAGGCTCGACAGCGTGCCGTTCAGCGTCGTGGTCAACCGCAACGGCGACCGGTTCTACGACGAAGGCGAGGACGTCTGGCCGAAGCGCTACGCCATCTGGGGCCGCCTGATCGCGCAGCAGCCGGAGCAGATCGCCTATTCGATCTGCGACGCCAGGGCGTTTCCGCTGTTCATGCCTTCGGTGTTTCCGGCGATCGTGGCGGACACGCTGGAGGAACTGGCGATGAAGCTGAAGCTGGACCCGGCGAAACTGCGCGACACCATCGACGCCTTCAACAAGGCGGTGAAGCCCGGCCAGGTGTTCGACGGTTCGAAGCTGGACGGCAACGCCACCGAGGGCCTGGCCCCGAACAAGACCAACTGGGCGCGCGCGGTGGACAAGCCGCCGTTCTACGGCTACCCGCTGCGTCCCGGCATCACTTTCACCTATCTCGGCGTCCGGGTGAACGACAAGGCGCAGGTGCTGATGGACAACGGCAAACCCACCGGCAACCTGTTCGCCTCGGGAGAGATCATGGCAGGCAACATCCTCGGCAAGGGCTACCTCGCCGGGTTCGGCATGACCATCGGCACCGTGTTCGGCCGCATCGCCGGCCAGGAGGCAGCGCGCCGTGCGCGAAACTGACGCCGTCATCAACGCCCGCCGCGAAATCGAGGTCTGCAACGCCTGCCGCTACTGCGAGGGCTTCTGCGCCGTGTTCCCGGCGATCGAGCAGCGCCGCGACTTCACCGCCGGCGACATCAGCTACCTGGCGAATCTCTGCCACAACTGCCGCGGCTGCTACTACGCCTGCCAATACGCGCCGCCGCACCAATGGGGCATCAACATCCCCGCCACCCTGGCCGAGGTGCGCAATGAAAGCTACGCCGAATACGCCTGGCCGCGGCCGCTGGCCCGGACGTTCCAGCGCAACGGCACGCTGCTGTCGCTGGCCGCCGCGCTGTGCCTGGCGCTGGTGCTGTTCCTGGGCATCCGGTTGAACAGCGCGACGAATTTCTTCGGCGCCCATGGCACACAGCCGGAGTCGTTCTACACGATCATTCCACTGCCGGTGCTGCAGGCCGTCGGCATCGCCTCGTTCGGCTTCTCGCTGCTGGCGCTGGCGATGGGCGCGCGCAGTTTCTGGCGCGATGCCGGGCCACGAGACAAGGTGACGCCGTCCGCGCTCGGCATCGCGCTGTGGGACGTGCTGACGCTGAAGAACCTGGGCGGCGGCGGTAATGGCTGCAACGACAATTCCGAGGCGTTCTCGATGCGCCGGCGGTACCTGCACCACGCCATGTTCTACGGCTTCCTGCTGTGCTTCGCCGCGACCTGCACCGGGTTCGTCTACCACAGCTTCCTGGGCTGGCCGGCGCCGTACCCGTTCCTCAGCCTGCCCGTGCTGCTCGGCACCGTCGGCGGCATCGGGCTGATCGCCGGCAGCGTCGGCATGGTGGCGATGCGCTTCGCCGACGACCCGGTACCGAACGTCGCACGCCTGCGCGGCGGCGACGTGGCGCTGTTGCTGCTGCTGGCGCTGATCGCCGTCACCGGCCTCGTGCTGCTGGCGGTGCGCGCCACCGGCGCCATGGGCCTGGCGATGTCGATCCATCTGGGCTTCATCCTGGCGTTCTTCCTGATGCTGCCCTACTCCAAGATGGTGCACGGGGTGTACCGCACCGCCGCGCTGCTGCGGCGGGCCGTGGAGCGTACGATGAAACCGCTGGGCGGCGAGTGATCAGCCCGCCCAGGTGGTGACGTGCTCGCCCGCCTGCGGCCGCGGGGCGGGCGACGAGCCGCCGGCGTTGGTGCCGAGATACAGGAAGCCGAGAATCGCATCGTCCGCCGACAGCCCCAGCGCGGTCTTCACCGCCGGGTCATAGGCGGCCGCGCCGGTCTTCCACATCGCGCCGTAGCCCAGCGCCGGCGCCGCCAGCATGATGGTCTGGGCGGCGGCGGCGGTCGAGGCGATCTGCTCGACCTCGGGGATCCGGTGCCCTTTCTGCACCCTGGCCGCGACCACGACGATCGTCGGCGCGCGCAACGCCTTGTCGCGCTCCCGCTGCAGTTCCGGCTCGGAGACGTCCGGCTTCTGCCGCCGCAGCGAGTCCGCCAGCACCTGCCCGAACGCGGCACGCTGGTCGGTGCCGATGACGACGAACTGCCAGGGCCGCAGCCGCCCGTGGTCCGGCGCCCGCACGGCGCTGGCGAGGATCCGTTGCAAATCGGCTTCCGAGGGGCCGGGCGGCGCCAGCTTCAGGGCAGACTCACGGCTCAACATCAGGTCCAGGGCATCCATGATCGATCTCCTCGACAGCAGGATAGGCACCGCGCGGGCTTTCGTCACGCGGTGCCTACCTGCCGTGCTATCACCCTGACAGGCAAGGGCCGGCTCACGCACAGAAGTCCGTGAGCCGACCCGTCCCGCCTACTTCGGCTTGCGAATGATCTTGATTTTTATCACCAGGATCACCACTATCCGTCGCAGGTGGTTTCGATGTGTCCTCATCGTGTCCTCCTGTCAGGTACGCCGGTCGGACCCATTCCGACCGGCGTTCTTGTTTTCGCAGGGAAAGGTAAAGAAAGTGTAACCGGCGTCGCGGCCCGGCGACTCGGCTGCACACGCCGCTGGTCAACTTCCTCGCCGACGGGCCGCATGCCGCCTTGAGCAACAGCGGCCGCAATGCGCACTATGGTCCATGCCCTCCGCCCAGCCGACCGACAGCCGCACCGTCAGCCGCGTGATGTGGTTCTTCGCCATCGTGTACGCGGTGGAAGGCATCGGCCAAGCCAAGTCCGGGATCATGTGGCAGCCGCTGGTCTATTTCCTGAAGCAGACCCGCGGCTGGGATACGGTGACGATCAGCGTCTCGCTGGCCGTGCTGGACCTGCCCTGGATCATCAAGCCGCTGTGGGGCGCCATATCGGATTTCGTGCCGCTGTTCGGCTATCGCCGGCGGCCGTACCTGGTCATCGCCAACCTCGCCGGCGTGCTCGCCTTCGCCTGGGTCGCCACGCTGAGCGACACGGCCACACTGGTCCCGGCACTGACTGTCACCGCCGTCGCCATGGCAATCTCCAGCACGCTGTGCGGCGCGCTGCTGGTGGAGACCGGACAGAAGCACAACGCCTCGGCCCGCTTCGTCAACCAGCAATGGCTGTGGTTCAACATCGCCCAGATGCTGGCGACGCTGCTGGCCGGCCACCTGATCGAGATCCTCTCGCCCATCGGCGCCCTGCATGCCGCCGCGTGGATCGCCGCCGTGGCGCCGCTGTCGATCATCGCCGGGCTTTGGCTGGTGCATGAACCGCGCACAGGCATCGACCTCCCGGCGCTGCGGCAGCGGCTTGCCGCGCTGCTGTCGGCGTTCCGCAACCGCAATCTGTGGTTCGTCGCCGGTTTCCTGTTCCTTTACTACTTCAGCCCCGGCTTCGGCACGCCGCTGTACTTCCAGATGAGCGATCGGCTGGGGTTCTCCCAAGGCTTCATCGGCGTGCTGGGGTCGATCAGCGCCGGCGGCTGGATCCTGGGCGGCCTGCTGTACAAGTGGCGCCTGCACCGGCTCGACGGCCCGGCCCTGCTGCGCCTGAGCATCCTGGGCGGAGTGGTTACCACCCTGTCCTACCTGCTGCTGTTCAACGCCGCCTCGGCCGTGGCGATCTGGCTATTGAGCGGCGTCGCCGGCATGATCGCGATGATCGCGACCCTGGCGCTGGCGGCGGATTCCTGTCCCGAAGGCGCGGAAGGCTTCGCCTTCGCCGGGATGATGTCGATCATCAACCTGGCCAATCCGCTGTCGGACACGCTGGGCTCGGCGCTGTACCAGCACGTGTTCCACCAGCAACTGGCCCCGCTGATCGTTATTTCCGCTGCGGCGACGGGGCTGGTGTTCTTCCTGATCCCGCTGCTGGCCTACAGGCACCGATCGCCCGCGCTGACGAGCGAGCCGGCGCGTTGACCGTGCGCTGGCCCGCAGCATGAACAGAAAAGAGCGTTCGTCCGATTGCCATGGCGCGGCTTGTCCTGGCCACCTCAAGCGCTGGTGGCATCGGCCCGGCAAATCGCAGCAGATGCGCTGGTCGCGACGAGGAGCCGACGTTCTGCTCCAGGTCCGCTGCGCCGTCTACATCGGCACGTTCTGTTCCGGCTTCGAATAGATATTTCACCGTGTCAACGATCCGCCTCCGCAAGCAGCGGGTGCGGCCTGACGTCAGGTTCTCATCCGCAGAACGATCTTGCCGCGCGGATGCGGGTGCAGGCCGTCCAGCATTTCATGGGCGATTCGAGCGGCTGCAAGAGGCAAGACGGCACCGACCATGGTTTTCAGCCTGCCTTGTTCCAGCATGACGGCAATCCGGGTCAGGCGTTCGTCCGTGACGTCAACCAGAAAGAAGGCGGCTCTGACACCGTGCTGCGCGGCGCGCGCCTGATCGGGCGGGGCGACGGTCGAAATCAGGCTGCCGCCCCGTCGCAACACGGTGAAGGATCGTGTCTGGGTTTCCCCGCCGACGAGATCGATGACGGCATCGACGCCGGAGGCCTCGTCCTCGAACCGCGCGGCGCGATAGTCGATGGCGGTCTGCGCGCCGAGGCTGCGGACGTCGTCGATGTCCTCGGCACTCGCCGTCGCGATCACGTTCAGGCCGGCGTCGTGGGCCAACTGCACGGCGAAGCCACCGACATTGCCCGCCGCGCCATGGATCAGCACCGTCTGGCCTCGGGTCAGTCCGGCCTGCTCGAACAGGGCCTGCCAGGCCGTAACGGCCACAACAGGAACCGAGGCGGCGTCGATGTCATCGAGACCGGGTGGCTTCTTCACGACCATGGTGGCCTTGGCGACGGCATATTCGGCGTACGCGCCGGTGAAGTGAGGGTTGGTGACGCCAAAGAGGGAGTCACCCGGTTGGAACCTGGTCACGTCGGGGCCGATCGCCGCGACGACGCCGGACAGATCGGAGCCGAGCGTCAAAGGCAAAGGCTGCGGCAGGGCACTCTTGCCGGCGCGGACCAAGGCGTCCCACGGGCCGACGCCCGCGGCATGGACGCGCACCAGGACCTCGCCGGTGTCGGGGGTCGGCCGGTCGATATCGTCCACGCTCAGGACCTCTGGCGCGCCGTAGTGGTGAACGCGCACCGCCCTGATGCGGGCGGGCAGGTTTGTCGCTATGTTCGCGTGGGACATTTTCGTGCTTTCCCAATGCATGCCGTTCGGTGGGCGACGCCGGCTGACAGGTGGCCGGGTTTGTGCAGCGGAAGGGCGGCGATCAACGCCGCACCCGGCAGGTGGAGCGTGTCGCCGAAAGCCTTGACGGTCGCCTACTCGCGAATCCTCAGGCCAATCGCGACGATGACACGGTGCGCCGCTTCGGCCTGATCACAGATGCCACGGGTCAGGAAATGGCTTGTCAGATTCGCGATATGGCACGCTATGGGCTCGTCGGGGAATAACCGCGTCATTGGGTGCAGGGCACCGGCCCCTCCGCGTCGTGCAGCCGGCCTCTCCATGAGTGCGCCACATGGGCCGCGGCTGTTCCCTGACGAGCCCCTATGCGCGTTTCAACGGGCATAGGGGCGTAACGGCGCCGGTAGGGGCGGCTGGGCATAAGTCACGGGCTCTGGAGAACGCCCATCGTTCCACTGCTTATCGCGAAAATGCGTCAGGCTGTCGATCGCAGCACCGCCAGCGTTTCTTCTGGCTCTGGCCGGCGCGTGTAATCTGGATCTGCCTCGATTGACAGCACCGTCCCCCCTTTCGCCATCACAATGCGGGCAGGAACCGGCAAGCGCCAACTGCTGTCGCCGTCGAATGTCGGCAGGTCGATGCCGAAGCCGGCATAGACCTTGATCAGGTCGTCGGGCAGTTGCATTGCGATCCCGTAGGCTTCAGCCACCTTGTTCCCGGCGTCGAACAGCAGGCCGAAGGCAAGCTTCATCTGCGCGCGCATCTCGTGCGAGATCGCCGGCAACTGCGGTGAGATCACCACCAGTTCGGCACCAAGAGCATGAATTTCCGGCAGGACTGCGTTCAGAGCTGACAGCTCATGTCGGCAGTAGGGTCACCATCGGCCGCGGAAGAAGGAAACAACCAGCGGCCCGCGCGCGACCAGAGCCGCCGAGGACACGTCCGTGCCATCCTGATTGGCCAACGTGAATGCCGGGCCGGGTTGCCCGACCTTGGGCATGTTTGCCTGGTAGCCCGAGGCACGCTGCTCCGCCGTCACGCGATGCATGATTGCCAGGGCCTCGGGCGGGATCCGACCGGGCTTGCTGCCGTCGCCTTCCGCTGCGCGGCGGGTGGTGTCGAGGGAGTCCTTGAGAGAGACCATCACGGTGCCTTTCGCAGTTGCGCCAACGGTAGAAGGTCCAGCGGTGGCCGGCAAGCCATGAGGATGAAGGCGCGCCGTCGAGCCGTCTCAACCTACCTGCGATTTGCTGGAGCACGCCAGGAAGGACCTCGACCGCGGCCAGCGACGGTGTCAGCGTGGCTCGGTCCAGCTCTCGGAAAACGCCAGGGCGCAGGTGCTGAACGGTCTGCCCTCGCGCTGGGTCGGAAACGGGTGACCCTTCGCCTGAACCCCATTGACCGTCAGACGCGCCCCGAGAGCCGGGATCAGCACCGTGCAGACCCCGTACTTGCGTGCCGGCGGAGGGCCTGGTTGGGTATGAATCAGCAACGGATCGCCGATGTCATACCACGTGAGCGTAACCGCCTCATCGCGCGATACTGCTCTCTCGGTCCAGAAATCGCGCGCATCGCCCGCTTTGTCGAACGCCGCGTCGGTCACGGGGATGGCGGTGTCCGCAAGTTCCTCATTGAGCATGCCCTGGACGGTCTTTTGCAGCCAGCGCGCCATGGCGATGTTGTCGGAATAGATCTTCCATCGGTCCTGGGTCAGCTCGCTTTTCAGGTAGAGCACATGGCCAGCACCGGCGGGCGAGATCAGGATCCGCCAGAAACTCGCGTTGGTGATGATCGCGCCGCCATCGGTTTCGCTCAGGCGGATGAAAGGATTTTCGCCGGTGAGGATCAGCCGGTTCGGATCGGGCGACATCGGATTTCCTGAAAAACGGTGGCGTCAGTTGAGCCTACCGGTCATTCGGTGCCACACGCAATTGGGTTGGCGGTGCGCGACCAACGGACCCCGGTCCGAAGCCAGGCGGTTCTCGCAAAGCGGCCGCGGCTGCGCCCGCACCGCGACATCTCGCAAGACAAACCGCCGCTGTGTCTCGGTTTCCTTCAATTCGTGCATAACGCCCGCCGTCGCGGCAAAGCTCTGCTCGGCGCCCACGCCAGAGGCCTGGTCGGGTAAAGCATGCCACTACCCTGAAAACCAACAGGAGCCTCCGCGGTTTGCTGCAGGATGCTCTTGAGCCTGGTCGTCAATACTCGATCTCGCGCAGCCGCCTGAGCGATTCCACGAGCAGACGCTCATGTCGCAGCAGTTCCCGGCGATGAATGAAGGCCAGATGCCGGAGAAGCCCCTCGCCTTTCCTGGTGAGCGCAACAAGCACGCTGCGCCGGCCAGTTGTTGAGTTGCGGCGTGTCACCAATCCCGCACGAGCCATGCGGTCGACGAGCTGCACGGCGCCATGGTGCTGCAACAGCATCGCCTTGGTGAGCTCCCGGATCATGATGCCGGCAGCGGGATGAGTCCTGATCACAGGAAGCGCCTGATATTGTGCCGGCGTGACATCCGCGTCCCGGCTTGCGGAGTCACTGAATGCAAGAAAGCGCCGCAGCGCGAAGCGGAATGCCGCCAGGCTCTCGTAGTTGCTCCTGGCAAGTCCGGTAACCCGGCTTTGAGACATGGCGTCCCTCCACGTCACAAAGGTCGATCACTGCGTCATTTTGTCGTTCAGGCGCCAAATCGGCGGATGGCGGTCCCGGCGGCGATGGCGCCGCGGGCAATCGGCTCAGTGCACAATCCCGTTAGCCGCTTGCCTGCCACGCATATGTATCATAGCGTGATATGAACAGGGCGTACCGAACATCGCGAACATGCTTTCCCGTCATGTTTGCCATGCACGTGACGGTATAATGACGTGCGCCGGAGTTGCCTGCCCAATCGTTACTATTACTAACCGTTGGCCTCCAGGCGAGGTCTCTGCACTTGAATGCGTGATCGCTATCGGAGTGGATCCCTGCGGGTTCGCCGGCCGACGGGCAGCTCGCAGCCCTACCGCCTCCATGCGCGCGATACAGGGAATATTAACAAAACGGGGAACAAACAAATGCCAAAGCCAGGCGATTCTATCGGCGCCACGCGAGCAGCGACGCAGCCAATCGCCTGGTGGAAGGAGCCGACCAGGGACCAGTGGTTTGCGTTCATTGCGGCCTGGCTGGGCTGGACCCTCGATGCCTTCGATTTCACGGTCTTCCTGCTGATCATGCATCCGATCGCTCAGGAGTTCGGCGTGTCGATGACGTCCGTGACGTTCGTGTTCACGATCACCCTGTGGATGCGACTGGTGGGCGCCACCGCGGCAGGCTGGGTTGGCGACCGGATGGGCCGCAAGAAGCCCCTTATGATCGCGATCCTCGGCTATTCACTCTGCAATTTCGCCGCAGGCTTCTCGCCGACATTCCTGTTCCTGTTCACTGCCCGTGCCGTGCTTGGCCTGTTCATGGGCGCGGAATGGCCCGCTGGATCGGCCCTTGCGATGGAAACCTGGCCGCAGCGCTCCCGCGGCCTCATGGCTGGCGTCCTGCAGGGATCATGGGGACTGGGTTTCCTGATTTCCTTTGCACTCTACGGCCTGTTCTACAATTCGATCGGCTGGCGCGGCATGCTGTGGGTTGGTGTGCTGCCAGCCCTGGCCGTCGTCTACGTGCGCTATTTCGTGAAAGAGCCCGAGGTCTGGGTCGAAAACCGTCGCAATCAGCGTCTGCAACAGCGTGAGGTCAAGGCGCCGCTCGTCAGCATCTTCAGGCGGGGCATGTTGCTCAACACGCTCAATGCCTGCTGGGTCCTGGCAAGTGGTTTTATACTGTATTACTCGATCAACGTGCTGTTCGCGACGCATTTGCAGGTTGATCTGAAGCTTTCGCCCGGCGCCATTGGCGAGATCGGCGTGGCGGCCAACCTCGTGGTGTTCCTGGCAAGCATCGGCTGGGGCTGGGTCGCCGACCGCTACGGCCGCAAGGCCGCGCAGATCCTGCCCGCCGTGCTCGCGATTCCGGTCGCGCCGCTCTACCTCCTGACCGGCAATTTCACCCTGATCTGGTGGGCCTATGTGCTGCAGGGGGCATTTGGCAGCGGCGGCTTCGCGAGTCAGGCCCCGAGCTACCTGAATGAACGGTTCCCGACCGAGGTCCGCGCCACGGCAGCCGGCTTCTGCTACCATCAGGGCGCAATCTGGGGTGGCCTCGTGGCCCCGGTGCTGGCGTACTTCGCCACGGCCTGGGGACTTGGCTATGCCATCCCGATGCTGGTCGGAACGATTACCGCCGCCCTCAGCTTCGCCATCGCAGTCGCGCTTGGTCCCGAAACAAAGGACGTCGAGCTCACCTCCGAGGTGGTCCTCGCCTGAGCCGCAGTGCCTGATCGCCGGGAAATCGTCCGGCATCCACGAAGGGGGTCGGGGCCACGGCAGGGAACGGGGTGCTGACGGCTTCCGGCGATCAGGCCGCAAGCACGAACCGGCACCGAGCAGGTCGAGACGGGGGCGCCCATGCATCGGGCGCCTGATGGTTCCGGAACGCGCCCTCAGGTGACATGCGGCCTGAAGCGCTTTTTTCTCCGCATCCCCCCAGGCGAGTGGGCAGGGCGAACCGTTGCTTCCGTCACGGCGGCCTCCCCGGCCAAGGCCGGGAAGGCCGGGAAGGCCGCCGTCCACGCCTTTCTGCGGCATGGACACCGCCACGCGTGGATGCCGCGCCTGAGCGCGGCCCGACGGGGTTGCAACGACCGCGCCCTGTGCTCCGCAATGTCAGCGCCTGTATCACACGCCATGACGGATGAGCGGCAGGCCCTCCGCCTGCCGGCCCTCTTCCATGCCGCGGCTTGCTACGATACCGGCGACACCACGTTCAGCAGCTGCCGCAGCCGCGCCGCGCCGGCCGGGCCCTTGATGGCTTCCCGCCAGCCTGCCTCGGCCACCCGCTGGTGCGCCGCGATGGCCTCGTCGGCGCCGGTGATCATCGCCACCCCGGTGTGCACCCCGGGATGCGAATCGGTGCGGAACGGATTGATCGCCAGGCTCACCCGGTCCCGCGCCCGCAGTATCTTGAACGCCGACGTCGGCGGCGCCCCGGTCAGCAGACCGAACTGCAGCCCCATCGGCTCGGCTTCCATCAGGTTGGCGATGTTCTCGACCTCCGACATCGCCACGTCGCGGCAGATCCGCCGGACGCGTTCGGAAGCATGGCCCCCGTTGACGATCCCGACCTCGATCAGCCGCTGCACCGCCGGCAGCGAGATCATGGCGATGATCGTCGGACGGCGCATGACATACATCCGCTTGCGCGCAGCCAGGATGCCCATCACCTGCTCGGCCATGCTGCGCATCGCCACCCGCTCGGGTCCGCCCTGGTCCGCGGCTTCGTCGAACGCCTCGGCCAGGGCCGAATCATAGGCTTCGGACGTCGTCAGGTAGCACAGCGGCCCCGACAACTGCAGGATCTGATCGGCCGTCTCCTCGATCTGCCGGATGCGCTCGAAGTAGCCGATCGGCCGGTTGTAGTACTCGACGCCGATGCCAAGCAGCGACAGCGGGGAAATCTTCAGCAATTCCGCCAGCCGCTTGATGGTGTCGAGCTTGATCACCTCGCCTTTTTCATAGCGGTACAGCGCAGCGCGGGAGACGCCGAGCCGGGCGGCAATCTCCTCGGCACGAAGCCCCGATTCCAGGCGGTACGCCCTGAGCTGCTGCCCGATCTCCGTAAAACGCATCGACATCGATTACCGGCCCTCCCCCCACGGATGCGGGTCGTTAGTGAACTGACTCATGCAAAGCAGCCGTGCAACATGTCGGAATCCGGCAAGAGCTGTCTCAGAATCGTCTTTCCGGCCTCAGTTTAGAGTCACCTCACTCTAAAATTCAACCCCCTTTCATGCTATGGGACTCATTCCGTCGTTCTTCTCCGTTATTATTTCTTATCACGAATTGAATGCGCGGCCAGCCCTTCGGTCACCTGAATCAGCGCCGAATGATCCTGCTCCGCTCCGCCGTGGGCGATGCAGGACGCAAACAGCTGCTGCACGACGGCGGTGTTCGGCAGCGCGAGGTCCAGGGCCTTGGCCGAGGACAGCGCCAAGTTGAGGTCCTTCTGGTGCAGCTTTATCTTGAAGCCGGGATCGAAGCTGCCCTTGATCATCCGCTCGCCGTGCAGTTCCAGCACGCGCGAGGCTGCGAATCCGCCGCTGATCGCCGCCCGCACCTTCGCCGGATCGGCGCCGGCCCTGGAGGCGAACACCAGCGCCTCCGACACCGCCTGGATGTTCAGCGCGACGATGATCTGGTTGGCCACCTTGCAGACCTGGCCGGCGCCGTTTTCCGGGCCGACATGGGTGATGGTCTTGCCCATCAGCTCGAACAGCGGCTTCGCCCGCTCGAACGCCGCGTCCGGGCCGCCGATCATGACGGTCAGCGTCGCCTGCTTGGCGCCGACCTCGCCGCCGGACACCGGAGCGTCCAGGTAGTCGCAGCCCTTGGCGTTGATCCGCTTCGCGTAGTCCCTGGTCTCGATCGGGCTGATCGAGGACATGTCGATCACCAGCGTGCCTTTGCGCAGCCCCTCGGCCGCGCCGTTCTCGCCGAACAGCACGGTCTCGACGTCGGGGGTGTCCGGCAGCATCAGGATCAGGGTCTCCGATTCGGCCGCCACGTCGCGCGGAGTCGCGACGACCCTGGCAGCTTCGCGGACGTCCCCGGTCAGGCTGGCCCGCTCGGGCACGATCAGCTCATGGCCGCCCTTCTTCAGGTTGAGGGCCATGGGGCGGCCCATGATGCCAAGGCCGATGAATCCGATTTTCATGTCGTTCACTCCCTATGGTGACTGGCGTGTCGTTGCGTCCGGGGTCGTGCCCCCCGTCATGGCCGGGCGTGTCCCCATGCGTATCAGGATAGGACGTCGGGCGGAGCAAGGGCTTCTCCCTATCGTCATGGCCCGGCGTGTCCGGGCCATCTACCCCCAACCGTCGAAGCGCAGATGGCCGGGACGCGCCCGGCCATGACGGTGAGGCAACGGACCGGGCACCAGATCCTTCTCCAAGCGGTGCCCTATCCTGATAGCCATGGGGACACACCCGGCCACGACAGAGGGACAACGGACCCGGAGCCGTCTCAAACGCCGAACGTCTCGCGCCAGCCCAGTCCGGCGGTCGTCTCGCCGGCGGGGCGGTATTCGCAGCCGACCCAACCCTGGTAGCCGAGCGCGTCCATGCGGCGGAACACGAAGGACCAGCCGATCTCCCCGGTGCCGGGCTCGTTGCGTGCCGGGACATCGGCGATCTGCATGTGCGCGATGATCGGCATGAACTGCTCCATGCGCCGGGTGATGTCCCCTTCGGTGATCTGCACGTGGTACACGTCGAACTGCAGCCCCAGGCGGTCGCGGCCGATGGCCTCGACGATCGCGGCCCCCTGGGCCTGGGTGTGCAGGAAATACCCGGGCATGTCGCGGTGATTGATCGGCTCGATCACCAGCCGCACGCCGGCCGGCTGTGCGTGCTCGGCCGCCCAGGCGAGGTTCGCGGCATACACCGCGGTCGCCGTGGTCAGCGACACCTCGGCGGGCACGATGCCAGCCATGCAGTGCAGCAGGCGGCAGTCCAGCGCGGCGGCATAGTCCAGCGCCTTCTTGACCGACTCGCGAAACTCCCCCTGGCGGCCGGGCAGGCTGGCGATGCCGCGCTCGCCCTGCGACCAGTCGCCCGGCGGCATGTTGAACAGCGCCTGGGTCAGGCCCTCGCCGTTCAGCCGGGTGCGCAGTTCCGCCGCCGGCCAGTCATAGGGGAACAGGAACTCGACGCCCTCGAACCCCGCCTTCCGGGCGGCGGCGAAGCGGTCGAGGAACGGGATTTCGTTGAACATCATGGATAGATTTGCGGCGAAGCGCGGCATGGCGGACCTCCCTGATTTCCTTTAGGCCCTGACTCCCCCTGGGCCGAACCGTCTGCGGTTGGGGCCGTGCAAACATGCCCCTTGCCTGCCCGTCCGAAACACGCAACCACTGGACCTACCTTTAACAAGATAGGCATCGGCCGGGACGGAGGCTACAGGCGAGCGGTGGGCTTGGCTAGCCGCCGGCTGGGCTGACCTCGTTCAACCGCGGATGGTGAGCATGATCGCCGAACGGATCCTGATGGGCCTGCTGCTGGGCGGGGTGGCGGTCGGCTGCATCCTTGTGTTGTATCCGTTCCTGTCGGCGCTGCTGTGGGCCGGCATCCTGGTGTACACCACCTGGCCGGTCTACGAGCTCCTGCGCGAGCGCCTGCGCCTGAACCGCGTGTCGGCGGCGTCGGCGATGGTGGCGCTGACCGCGGTGGTCCTGGTGCTGCCGATTGCCGTGGCGGCGCCGAGCAGCGCCGACGACGTCTCGAACCTGCGCCACATCGTCATGGGCGCCCTGCGCGCCGGGCTGCCCAGCGCGCCGCCGTGGGTGTTCGACATCCCGCTGGTCGGCCACACCTTCGGTGGTCTCTGGGATCGCTGGGCGGCCGACATCAGCGTGATGCTGGAAGCGCTGCGCCCCTATTTCGGCATCGTGCTGGAGAACGGCCTGAGCCTGCTGCTGGGCATCGCCAACGGCGTGCTGATGTTCCTGCTGGCGCTGTTCGCCGGCTTCTTCTTCTATGTCTATGGCGAGCCGATTGCCGAGCGCCTGCGCCTGATCCTGCACCGTATCGCCGGCGTCCAGGCCGATCGGCTGATCACGGTGACGGGGGCGACGGTGCGCGGGGTGGTGTACGGCATCCTGGGCACAGCGGTCGTGCAGGGGCTGCTGACGGCGTTCGGCCTGTGGATCTCCGGCGTGCCGCGGCCGCTGCTGCTGGCGGGCGTCGCCGGAGTCCTGGCACTGCTGCCCATCGGCGCGCCGCTGGTGTGGATTCCGGCTGCGATCTGGCTGATGACCAGCGGCCATCTCGGCTGGGGCATTTTCCTCGGCACCTATGGCCTGGTGGCGATTTCGGGCTCCGACAGCCTGATCCGGCCTTGGTTCATCGCCCGCGGCGCGCAACTTCCCTTCCTGCTGACGGTGCTGGGCGTGCTGGGCGGCGCGCTGAGCTTCGGGCTGCTGGGGATCTTCCTCGGGCCGGTGCTGCTGGGGATCGCCTTTACCTTGGTCAACGAATGGGCGCGTGGCACCGATCCCCGGGCGGCGGCGGACGAGTAAGCGGCATCGTGGCCCGGGATGGACGATGCGCGCCATGCGACCGCGGCGACGGGCCGGCGTCACTTCGCGTCGTGGAAGATCACCCCCAGCGTGTGCCGCTGCCCGCTGCGGATCCGGCTGACGCCATGCCGCATCGCCACTCGGAACGCGCCGCGCGTGCCCTGCGCCGGCCGCTGGTTGACGGCGAAGATCACGCCCTGCCCGCGCGTCAGCGGCACCACCTCGGCACGCACCTGCATGCGTGGCCGCTGCTCGGTCAGCAGGAATTCGCCACCGGTGAAGTCCTCGCCGGGACGGTTGAGCAGGAAGGCGACCTGGAGCGGGAAGCACAGGTCGCCGTACAGGTCCTGGTGCAGACGATTGTAGTCGCCGGGACCGTAGCGGAGCAGCAGCGGCGTCGGCCGGGTCTGGCCGGCGGCATGGCAGCGGGCGCGGTAGGCGGCGTGGTCCGGCGGAAACGCCGGCGGACGGCCGAGCGCCCTTTCCCACCGGTTCGCCACCTCGGCCAGGCGCGGATACAGCGCGGTGCGCAGGCCCTCGATCAGCGGCGGCAACGGGTAGCTGTAGTAGCGGTACTCGCCCTGGCCGTAGCCGTGGCGGGCCATTACGACCCGGTTGCGGAAGGCGGCGTCGGTATCGAAGCCGGCGCTGAGCCCGGCGCATTCGGCCACGGTCAGCAGCGGCCCGATGACGACGTAGCCGTCGGCGTCCAGGGCGGCGCCGATCCCCGGCCAGTCCAGGGCGTCAAGCCGATCGGCGATGGGACGGTCGTCGGCTTCGGGATGCAGGGTGAGGTCGTGCATGGCGGATCTCCGGCGCGGCGGCAACAATGAGGCTGACATAGGCTTTCGCGGCGCATGACACAGTGCCGGTCGCTGGAAGAACCGGCCCTGTTGGACGTGGCGGAAGGTATTTCGCCGCTTGCCTTGGCCATGACCTGCAACGACTGGGGGCTGGGTCCTTGGCGGGTGGTGCCAGGGTCATCCGGAACCGTCCGTGCCCGTTCATCCTTCCGCGATTCTCAACACGGAGAAAGCGGAGGACCGCGAAGGGTCACGAAGACCGGACCTTGCTGGCGCATCGGGACCTGACCAGCCACATGATCGGGCTGGCGCATCAGCGCCGCTACAGGCCTGCCTGGATACCATGTGCCTGAAGAAGGGGCCGTGCTCTTCATCGCCTGAGTCGTTCACACCCCTTCATGGCCCTCGGAGGTCCTCCGTCGTCCTCCGTGTTGAAAATCGTTAGGCGATCCAGGCTCCGCCGCCGCTTAGACCCGCCCAGGACGGTGCCGCACATGTCGCCCCACCGGGCCGAGACGGAACCCCTTTGCCCTTTGGCCTGCCAAGATCGGCAAGGGCCGAGGGTATCTCCGGCGGGCGGCAGTAGCCTGCAACGAATGGCGACCTGGACGCCTTCCGGGTCTTGCCGTGGCCGCACTGGCGCACGCACGCATATCGCGACTGGCGGACCGCCGGGTAACCGACCATGATGACGCCGGCGCCGCCAGCGCAGGAGGTTCAGGCCATGGTCGCCGTCATCACCGCGGTCAGCGCCCGCCCCGGGCCGCTGGGTCGGCGCCACGCGGGCGCGCCGCCGGGGCTGTCGCCGTGACGGTTCCGCCGGAGCAGGCCGAAACCGCGCGCTTCCTCAGCCAGCTTGCCGGCGGGCCGCCGCGGGAGACGCATATTTCCGCGGTCTTCATCGGCGCCGACACGGTCTGGAAGCTCAAAAAAGCGGTCCGCATGCCGTTCCTGGATTTCACCACGGTGGCGGCGCGGCATCATTTCCTGCGGCGCGAGCTGGCGCTGAACCAGCCGCATGCGCCCGGTATCTACCGCGACGTCGCCGCCGTGGGGCGGCGCCCGGACGGTAGCCTGGCGCTGACCGCCGAGGACGAAGCTGCCGTCGATTGGGTGCTGCGCATGGCGCCGGTGCCGGAGCAGGACTTCCTCGACGTCATTGCCGCGGCAGGCGGGCTGACCCTGGCGTTGCAGGATGCGTTGGGCGACTGCGTGGCACGCTACCACGCGCCGCTGCCGCCAGTGACGGACTGGGACAGCGCCGCCGCGCTGCGGCGCATCACCCGCGGCAACGTCCAGTCGGCGCTGGCGGCCCGCCTGCCCGAGGCAGAGGTCCGCCGCTGGCAACAGGGGATGGAATCCGCGATCATGGCGCGCGCCGCCTGGCTCGCCGGACGCGCCGGCGGCGGGTTCGTCCGGCGCTGCCACGGCGACCTGCACCTGGGCAACCTGTGCCTGTGGCAGGGCGTGCCCGTCGCCTTCGACGCCCTGGAGTTCGACGAGGCGATGGCGACGATCGATGTCGGCTACGACCTGGCCTTCCTGCTGATGGACCTCGACCACCGCGTCGGGCGGGCGGCCGCGAATCGGGTGATGAACCGCTATGTTGCCCGCACCGGCGACGCCGGCCTGACCGCCGGGTTGCCGGTGTTCCTGTCGCAGCGGGCGATGGTGCGCGCCCACGTGCTGGCGGCGATGGAGCGTGGTGAGGAGGCGCAGGTGTACCTGCAGGCGGCGAGCGCCTACCTGTCGCCGCCGCCCGCCCGGGTACTTGCCATCGGCGGCCTGCAAGGCACCGGCAAGAGCACCATCGCACGGGCGATCGCCCCGGACTTCGGCCCGGCGCCGGGCGCGCTGGTACTGCGCAGCGACGAGCTTCGCAAGCGCCTGCACGGCGTGGCGCCGGAGGCGAAACTGCCGCCGGAGGCATATTCCCAATCCGCCAACGCGGCCGTGAATCACGCCCTGATCGACCTGGCCCGCACCGGTGCGGCCGGTGGCCACGGCGTCATCGTGGATGCGACGTTCCTCGACAGGGCAATGCGCCACGACCTGGGCGCTGCCATCCGGGCCGAATCGATCCCGTTCACCGGCGTCTGGCTGCAGGCGCCGCTGGCGGTGCTGGAGCGGCGCATTGCGGCCCGGCAGGGCGATGCCTCCGACGCCACGGTCGCGGTGCTGCGCCAGGCGGTGGCGGCTGATCCCGGCGCGGGCGACTGGCGGGCGGTGGATGCGCGCGACGGCGCGCAGGCGGTGCGGGACATCCGTGCCGCCGTCGCCGGATAGCGGCACGCCGCACGGGCATCGGGACAAGGTGGCGGATCGACAACGATTTCGTGCCATGTCCGTTGCCGCTCCGCCATGCCCCCCGAAAGCGCCCACATGATGGGACGCGGGAGCACGGCCACCGCGTCATGGCCCGTGCCGGATTCACCGCTCCATTCCGGTTGGCCGGACGCCAGGCGCACCGCCCGGACCCGTGGCGGCGCTGCCGGGACCAGATGCGCGGCCCGCTGACCGCAGTTCGGATTTTCGTGCCAACTCCGAACCTTGATCGATTCGACTCAGCCCACAACGGTGTGAGCGACGTTCAATTCTTCGACGGTCTGTTTTGAATGCGGTACTGCCGCGCTGACCTCGCCGCCGTCCTGGATCCGGCCAGGCGGCGCCGGCAGGCTACAGCAGACCGCAGGTTGGTTGGGACGCAAAGACGGCAGGTCTCGACCGGCCGGCGGTCTGCTGTAGCCAAGCGGAACTGGCCACGGCCCCCGCGGCGCGCCCACCGGGTGGCCGTGGCCAATGCAGGCTGCGCGGGCTATTCCTGCCGCTCTTCCCGCGCCGAGCCGTCGGCCTCCGCCCCGGTAAAGGGATTCAACGCGTCGTTCCGGCCGTTCATCCGCGTCCAGGCGATCTTGTGGGCCGCGCGGTTCAGATCGGACTGACTCTCCATCCGTTCGGGCTCACGATCAGCCTTGGCCTGCTTGCTCTGCGATTTGCTCTTATTCATTCGACCCTCCCGTTCAGTGTGTAGCCGGCGGATCGCCGCAGAGGACAGAATAGTGCGGGTCTCGGCGAGGCCGGCAGCGGCGCTTTATAGCTTCTACTGAACAGCAGCGCGATCATCGAAGTCAAACGATCGCCATCCGGCGGCCGCACCGTGCGCCCGCCGCAACAACGAACCGCACCGGCAGCAGCGCTCGGGCCCTCAGGCGCCGGCCATCGTCATGCCGTCGATCCGCACCGTCGGTGAGTCGGTGCCGCGGCGGAACCGCAGGTCCGAGGCGGGGGTCAGGTTGGCGAACATGTCCATCAGGTTTCCCGCCACCGTCACTTCGGCCACCGGCTCGGCCAGGGCGCCGTCGCGGATCATGAAGCCGGCGGCGCCGCGGCTGTAGTCGCCAGTCACGCCGTTGATGCCCATGCCGATCAACTCGGTGACGTAGAAGCCCAGCTTGATGTCGGCCATCAGTTCGGCCGGGCTCAGCGTGCCCGCGGCGAGGTACAGGTTGGTGGTGGAGGGCGACGGCGGGCCGCTGGTGCCACGCGCCGCATGGCCGGTCGACGCCAGCTTCAGCTGCCGCGCCGATCGGCTGTCGAGCAGCCAGGTGGTGAGAATGCCGTCCTCGATCAGGGCCCAGGCCTTCGTCGGCGTGCCCTCGCCGTCGAACAGCCGCGAGCGCAGGCCACGGACGCGCCGCGGGTCGTCGTGGATGGAGATGCCGGGGGCGAACACGCGCTGGTGCAGCTTCTCCTTCAGGAAGCTGGTGCCGCGGGCGATGCTGGCGCCGTTGATGGCACTGGCGAAATGCCCGATCAACCCGCCGGCGACGCGCGGATCATACACCACCGGGATCTTCGCCGTCGCCGGCCGGGTCGGGTGCAGCCGCGCCACTGCCCGCTCGCCGGCGCTGCGGCCGATGCCGGCCGGGTCGTCCAGGTCCGAGAGATGTACCGTGCCGTGGTAGTCGTAGTCACGCTGCATTTCGGTGCCGCTGCCGGCCACGGCGGTGGCGGAGATCGAGTGGCTGGTGCCGACGCGGCGTCCGGCGAACCCGGCGGAGGTCACCAGGACGATCTCGTTGCGGCCATAGCTCGCGTCGCCACCCTCGGAGTTGGTGACGCCCGGCACGGCGAAGGCCGCGTCCTCGGCGGCGATGGCGCGGGCGGCCAGGTCGTCCGGCGACGGCTCGACCGGGTCGTCCATGTCGAGGTCGAGCGCCGCGGGCGGCGCCCAGGTGTCGGCCAGGCCGGTGAACGGGTCCTCGGGCACCACCCGCGCCATCGCTACCGCCCGCTCGGCCAGGTCGGGGAAGTGCGCCGGGTCCAGGGTGGAGGAGGAGACGATCGAGGCCCGCTTGCCGACGAACACCCGCAGGCCGAGGTCGTGGCCCTCGGACCGTTCCAGGTGCTCGGTCTTGCCGTGGCGGGCGGACACCGACAGCGCGGTGCCGTTGATCAGCACGGCGTCGGCGGCGTCGGCCCCGGCGGAGCGCGCCTGCCGGATCAGGTCGGACAATAGGGTCAGGGAGTCGGTCATCAGGCGCTTCCTTCGCTGCGGCTGGCAAATCATACCGGGTTCGAGGGTTCGTCCATAGATGGGATGCGCGCGGCGGATTGCAGCGGTAGGCGGCCCGCCGTGGCGATCAGAACGGGGCGGCGGATCGAGCGGGATCCGGCGGCCTGGTCCGTTGCCTCACCGTCGTGGCCGGGTGTGTCCCGGCCATCTGCGCTTCAACGGCGGGGGGTGGATGGCCGGCCAGGACGAGAGGGAGACGACCTTGCGCCGCCACATTCCGTGTCCCGAGACGCATGGGACGACCCGCCGCCTTGCCTGACGGGCCGCCCGGCGGTTTCATCGTCCCGAAGCCACGGGGACAACCAAGGGGAGCGGAACATGGCGGCGCTTGACCATTGCTACAACGTCTTCGACCTGCGCGAGGCCGCCCGGCGGCGCCTGCCCCGGGGCGTGTTCGAGTTCGTCGACCGCGCCACCGAGGACGAGCTGGCATTGCGCAACAACCGCGCGGCGTTCGAGAAAATCAAGCTGCTGCATCGGGCGCTGGTGGACGTGTCGGGGCGCGCGACGACGACCACCCTGTTCGGCAAGGAGATCGCCCTGCCGATGGCGATCGCCCCCACCGGCGCGGCCGGGTTGTGCTGGCACGAGGGCGAACTGGAACTGGCCAAGGCCGCGGCGCGGGCGAAGATCCCCTTCACCCTGGCAACCGGGGCGATGACCGCGATGGAGAAGATCGCCAAGGAGGCGAATTTCCGCCTGTGGTTCCAGCTTTATGTCTGGAAGCGTCGGGAGCTGTCGTACCAGTTGATCGAGCGCGCGAAGGCCAACGGGTTCGAGGCGCTGATCGTCACCACCGACACGATCGTCTCGCCGAACCGGGAGTACAACGCGAAGAACGGCTTCCTGCTGCCGTTCCACCCGACCTGGCGCTTCACCTGGGACATCATGCAGCACCCAACCTGGTTCGGCACGGTGCTGCTGAAGTACTTCACCACCATCGGCATGCCGCGCAACGAGAACTATCCGGACCCGTACCGCCGCCCGGTCACCAGCGACGCCAGTACGCAGGAGGTGATGCGGCAGGACTCGCTGTGCTGGGACGACATCCGGATCTTCCGCGACAAGTGGCCGGGCATCCTGATGCTGAAGGGCATCAACCGGGTGGACGATGCGCTGAAGGCAATCAGCTACGGGGTGGACGGGCTGATCGTCTCCAACCACGGCGGCCGCAACATGGACAGCGCGGCGGCGACGATCGACATCCTGCCGGACATCGCGCAGGCGGTGGGGGACAAGGCGACGGTGATCCTGGATTCCGGGGTGCGCCGCGGCTCCGACATCGTCAAGGCGGTGGCGCTGGGGGCGAAGTGCGTGCTGACCGGGCGGGCGACGCTGTATGGCACCGCGGTGGGCGGCGAGGCGGGGGCGGCGAAGGCGGTGAGCATCATCCGCGGCGAAATGGACAAGACCATGGCCTATACCGGCTGCAACCGGGTGGACGAGATCACACCGGACATCTTCTTCGCCAGCCGCGACAGCAACCGGCTGGTCGCCGAGTAGCGGTGTGCCTTGACATGGATCAAGGCTTTTTCCGGCCCGCCGTGCCAGTGTCCGCGTGGTTTTATTTCAGAGGACGCTTTCGATGTCGGCATCCGGCGAGTCGAGCCTGCTTTCCAGGGTGCTCGACTGGATCAAGGCGCGGCTCGCGCAGGACTCGGAACTGGCGGCCATGTCGTACCAGGACCTGCAGTTCCTCGCGTCGGATATCGGCGTCAGCGTGTCGGACCTGCGGGCGATCGGGCCGCGGATCACCGATCACGACGCACTGATGAAACAGATGATGCTGGCGCGTGGGCTGGACCCGGACGTGGTGCGGCTGGCGTTCAGCGGCGTGATGCGCGACATAGAGGTGACCTGCGCCCGCTGCCGGGATGCGAGAGCCTGCCAGCGCGAGCTTGCGGCCGGTTCGGCGGCGGAACATTGCCATGAGTTCTGCCCGAACGCCCCGGTGATGGATGAGTTGCTGGAGATCAGGTCGCAGCCGCACTGAGCGGGACGCCCGACCGCTGGCGGAAAAAGGCAGCGGCCGTTGCCCCGCCGCCATGGGCGGGCGTGTCCCGGCCATCTGCGCTTCAACGGTTGGGGGGTGGATGGCCGGGATACGCCCGGCCAGACGGATAGAGAACGACCGCGGCGCCAAATCCTCCTCCACCCATTGCCCCATCCCGATGCACATGGGGACACGCTCGGCCATGACGAGAGGGAGAACGGCCGCGACGACGGAAATCGTCGCCATCCGCTCCAGTTCGTCTCGGACCGCGCCCCGCTACCGCCGGCGGCTTGCCATCAACGGCTGAATCCGCTCGCCAAAATTCCGCAACCCGGCGATGAAATCGTCGAACGTCAGCATGACGCCGGCCAGCCCGTCGATGCTTTCAAGCTGATCCAGCATCGCCGCAACCGAGGCGTACGACCCGACGATCGTTCCCATGTTGAAATTCACCGCCGATACCGGATTGCTGATGCTCTGCGCGGTGCCGCCGGCGTCCGCCTTGTCATCGGCCGCTGCCTGGTCGCCCAGCCACTTCAGCGCGTCGAGGTCCTTGCCGGCCTTGTAGCTCTCCCATTTCCCCTGAGCCGCCGCGTCGGTTTCATCCGCGATCACCATGAACAGCGCGTAGGCACCGACCTTGCGGCCGGTCCCGGCGACTGCCTGCATCAGCCGGGCGATCGTTGCGGAACATTTTGCGGGAGTGTTGACGCCCTCGCCGAGGCAGAAGTTGTAGTCGGCGTATTCAGCGGCGAATGCCATGCCGACGTCGCTCTGCCCGGCCGAGACGATTGACGGCATCGCTGCCGGGCGCGGGCTGAGCTTGCAGTCTTCCATCCGGAAATACCGGCCCTTGTGGTTCGACGTGCCGGTCGCCCACAGGTCCTTCATCACGGTGACGTATTCCGCGCTGTATTCGTAGCGGCGCTCGTAATGCTCCTTGCCCGGCCACAGGCCCATCTGCGCGTACTCGGCCTCGGCCCAGCCGGAGACGATGTTGATGCCGAAACGGCCTGGCGCGATGCTGTCGATGGTCGAGGCCATGCGCGCGACGATCGCCGGCGGCAGGGTCAGCACGGCGGTGGAGGCGTACAGCCTGATCCGCTGGGTCACCGCGGCGAGGCCGGCCATCAAGGTGAAGCTTTCCAGCGCATGATCCCAGAACTCGGTCTGGCCGCCGAAGCCGCGCAGCTTGACCATCGACAGCACGAATTCGAAGCCGTAATGTTCGGCCAGCAGCGTGACGTCGCGGTTCAGCGCGAAACTGGGTTGGTATTGCGGCGAGGCCTTGGAGATCAACCAGCCGTTGTTGGCAATGGGAATGAAGACGCCAAGCTCCATCGATGCGCTCCTGTGACAATCAGGAGGTCAGTCATGCATGTGGCATGCCATGCCGCGCCTGGCCTTGCCGATCATGGCCTCGCCTTCGCTGATTGACTGCGGGGCAGCGGCTTGATGGGCCACCTCAGCATGGTGCCGGCAAGATGCCAGCCATGACGACAGCACAATCGGGACAATGCGCTTGGCTCACGACCATGTCAGCGGATCCCGCCGGGACTGTCTGAAGATTGGGGGTGCGGACGACGGCGCGATAGTTTCGTGTCTGTTCTCTGATTGGGGGTGGACGCGTGGCTTGGATTGTGCGGTTGGTGAAAACCGACGCTGACGGTGAGCAGCGGTCCGTTGAC
>NZ_NHRY01000065.1 GCF_002937115.1 Rhodopila globiformis
CATGGCCATCAATGTCATGCAGACGAACGGCGACAAGGACGCCTTGCGCGGCAAGTTCCAGAAGGCCGCCTGGGACAACGCCTATCTCGCTCGCCTCCTGGCACTATTCTGAAGTGCGATTGCCCTGCCCGCCAGCGTCTGATATACCACCCCGACCGTCAATCCCGGGGAGGAAGACGCATGGCGCAGCCCGTTCCGCTCAACCGGAGCAACCTGGCGCAATTGCAACCACCGGTTCAGGTGCCGCGGTTCGACCCGGCTGCCGTCACCGGCGGCATCGTACATCTGGGCCTGGGCGGTTTCCACCGGGCGCACATGGCCCGCTACACCCACAATTTGATGGAGCGCCGCCCCGATGCCCTGTCCTGGGGCATCACCGGCGCCGGCCTGATGCCAGCCGATCGGCGGATGCAGGAAAGCCTGGGGCCGCAGGACAATCTGTATACGCTGGTGGAACGGGACGCCGCCGGGGAGACGGTCGCCGTCATCGCTTCCCTTGCCAACGTCATCTTTGCCGGCGACTCCAGCGCCGCCCTGCTGGATGCCATCGATCGGCCGCAGATCCGCATCGTCAGCCTGACGGTGACCGAGCACGGCTACTGCCTCAACCGCTCGACCAAGCAACTCGATCCCGATCACGCGCTGGTCCGCGCCGACCTTACGCACCCGGAACGTCCGGCCAGCGCCATCGGGATCATCGTCGAAGCCCTGCGCCGCCGCCGCGACTCCGGCGTTGCGCCCTTCACCGCGATGAGCTGCGACAACATCCAGCACAACGGCACCGTGCTGCGCGAGGCCGTGCTGGCGCTGGCCAGGCTGCGCGACGCCGCGCTGGCGGACTGGATCGCCGGCGCCGTCAGCTTCCCCAGCACCATGGTGGACCGCATCACGCCGGTGACGGCCGAGGCCGACATCAAGGCGCTGGCCGACCGCTTCGGCATCATCGACCGCTGGCCGGTGTTTTCCGAAACGTTCACGCAATGGGTGATCGAGGATCGCTTCCCCACCGGCCGACCGGCCTGGCAGGATGTCGGCGCGCAGTTCGTCGAAGACGTCGCGCCGTACGAGTTCATGAAGCTCCGTTTGCTCAACGGCAGCCACCTCGCCGTCGCCGGCGTTGGCCGCCTGGCGGGCTACGTCACCATCGACGAGGCAATGGCCGATCCGTTGATAACTCGTTACATGAGCGCGCTGATGGACCGGGAGACCGGACCGACGCTGCCGGACGTCCCGGGCATCGACCTGCCACAGTACAAGAAGACCCTGATCGAGCGCTTCGCCAACCCAGCCATCAAGGACACCGTCGAGCGGGTCAATACCGACGCGCCGCTGAACATCCTGGTGGACCCGATCCGCGATCGCCTGCGCGCGAACCAGCCGCTGGATCTGCTGGCGCTGGCGCTGGCCGCCTGGCTGCGCCGGGTGCGTGGCGAGGACGAGCAGGGCCAGACGATCGACGTGCGGCACCCGCTGGCCGAGCAATTGCGCGTGAAAGCGATCGAGGGCGGGCCGGACCCGCGCCCACTGCTGAGAATGGTTCAGCTTTTCGGCGACACCGGAACGGACCCCCGGCTGGTCGGGCCGGTGCAAAAATGGCTGGAATCCTTGTACGCCAAAGGCAGCCGGGAAACCCTGGCGGAAGCGTCGCGCGTACTCAAATTCTGACTCGCGGCCGAAACCGTGGCTGCACGGATGCGTTGACGCCGTCGCGCGACAGTGCAAGCGTTCGGCGCCATCCGGTTACATAAGACAGAACAATGACAGAGGGGGGACGTGCCATAACCCGTCATCGTCACAGCGTCCTGAAGGCCGCCGCAGTCGCTATCATCGGGCTTTTCGCCGGCTCCGCCATTGCCCGCGCCGATTCCACCATCACCATTGCGACGGTGAACAACGGCGACATGGTGGTGATGCAGCGGCTGTCCTCCCACTTCGAGCAGCAGCATCCGGATATCCACCTGCGCTGGGTGGTCCTGGAGGAAAACGTGCTGCGCCAGCGTGTCACCACGGACATCGCCACCAAGGCCGGCCAGTTCGATATCCTGACGATTGGCAATTACGAAGTGCCGATATGGGCGAAACAGGGCTGGCTGGATCCGATGGACAACCTGCCAGCCTCCTATGACGTGAATGACCTGCTGAAGCCGGTGCGGGAGGGGCTGACGTACAAGGGCAAGCTGTATGCCCTGCCATTCTATGGCGAAAGCGCCATGACCTATTACCGCACCGACCTGTTCAAGAAGGCCGGCCTGACGATGCCGGAGGCGCCGACGTACGAGCAGATCCGCCAGTTCGCCGACAAGATCACCGACAAGCCGCACGAGATCTACGGCATGTGCCTGCGCGGCAAGCCGGGCTGGGGCGAGAACATGGCCTATGTGACCTCGCTGGTGAATGCCGAGGGCGGCCGTTGGTTCGACATGAAATGGAAGCCGACGATCGACACGCCGGCCTGGCACAAGGCGATCAGCTTCTACGACTCCATCCTGAAGGCTGATGGGCCGCCGGGCGCGACGTCCAACGGTTTCAACGAAAACCTGGCGCTGTTCGCCAGCGGCCATTGCGGCATGTGGATCGATGCCACGGTCGCCGGCGGCCTGCTGTACAACAAGCAGCAATCCAAAGTCGCCGACGAGGTCGGCTTTGCCGCCATGCCAACCGGCAGCTTCAAGGGAGCGCCGACGTGGCTGTGGAGCTGGAACCTGGCGATCCCCACGACATCGAAACAGAAGGACGCGGCCCGCACCTTCATCACCTGGGCGACGTCGAAGGAATACATTGAACTGGTGGCCAAGGAGAACGGCTGGGTCTCGGTCCCGCCCGGCACGCGCAAATCCACCTATGACAATCCCAACTACAAGCAGGCGGCACCGTTCGCGGAGTTCGTGCTGAAGGCGATCGATGTCGCCAACCCGAACGGACAGACCGAGCAGCCGCGTCCCTATACCGGCGCGCAGTTCGTTGCCATTCCGGAATTCCAGGGCATCGGCACGCAGGTCGGCCAGACCATCGCCGCGACGCTGACCGGCCAGATGTCGGTCGACCAGGCGCTGCACGCCGCGCAATCGGCGACCGAGCGAACGATGCGCATGGCCGGATACTACAGATAACGGCGGCCTGCGATGTCGGTCGCCACCGCACCCGACGTCCAGACGCCGCCTCCGCCTGTCGAGGCGGCGCTGCCGATGTCGCGCAACGCCGGGCGGTTGCTGCTGGCGCCGTCCGTCATTGTCCTGCTGGCGTGGATGATCATCCCGCTGGTGATGACGCTGTGGTTCTCGTTCGAGTACTATAACCTGGTCAACCCGACGCTGACCGGGTTCGCCGGTTGGGACAACTACCGCTACCTGGTCACCGACCCGGATTTCTGGGTGTCGCTGGAAAACACCCTGATCATCCTGGCGGCGGTGCTGTTCGTCACCGTTGTGGGCGGCACCTTGTTGGCCGTGGTGTTCAACCAGAACTTCCCCGGCCGGAACATTGCTCGCGTGCTGGCGATCTCGCCGTTCTTCGTCATGCCGACGGTCAGCGCGCTGGTCTGGAAGAACCTGCTGATGCACCCGATCTACGGGGTGTTCGGGGCGATCGCCCGCGGGTTTGGGCTGCAGCCGGTTGACTGGTTCGCGCAGTTTCCGCTCGCCTCGGTCATCGCCATCGTTGCCTGGGAATGGCTGCCGTTCGCGCTGCTGATCCTGCTGACCGCGGTGCAGTCGCTGGACAACGAACAACGCGAAGCGGCGCGCATGGACGGCGCCGGGGTGGTCGCGCAGTTCTTCTTCATCACCCTGCCGCACCTGTCACGCGCCATCAGCGTGGTGATAATGATCGAAACGATCTTCCTGCTGACGGTGTTCGCGGAAATCTTCGTCACCACGTCCGGCGGCCCGGGCAACGCCACGACCAACCTTGCATTCCTGATCTACGCGCGGGCGCTGCTGCAGTACGACGTCGGCGGCGCCTCGGCGGGCGGCGTGGTGGCGATCATCCTGGCCAATATCGTTGCGTTTTTCCTGGTGCGCAGCATCGGCCGCCGGCTGGAGGTCTGAGCATGAAAGCAACACCGCTGCAACGCGCGCTCGCCATCATCTTCGGCTGGGGCGCGGCGCTGCTGCTGTTCTTTCCCATCGCCTGGACGGTGCTGACCAGCTTCAAGTCCGAGGCCGCCGCGACCACGCCGGCGTTGTTCTTCACGCCGACTCTGGAGTCGTATCGTGAGGTGTTCGCCCGCGCCAACTACCTGGCTTTCGCGTGGAACAGCGTCGTCATCTCCTTCGGCGCCACGGCGCTGGCGCTGGCGTTCGCGATCCCTGCCGCCTATGCCATGGCGTTCCACCCGACCAGGCGGACCCGCGGCACGCTGCTGTGGATGCTGTCCACCAAGATGCTGCCGCCCGTCGGCGTGCTGGTGCCGATCTACCTGCTGTTCCGCAATGGCGGGCTGCTCGACACCCGCATTGGGCTGGTGATCATCTATGCGCTGATGAACCTGCCGATTGTCGTGTGGATGCTGTTCACCTTCTACAAGGAGGTGCCGAACGATATCCTGGAGGCCGGGCGCATGGACGGGGCGCGCACCGGCGGGGAAATCTGGTACCTGCTGCTGCCGCTGAGCCTGCCGGGCATTTTCTCCACCGGCCTGCTGTCATTGATCCTGTGCTGGAACGAGGCGTTCTGGAGCCTGAACCTGACCTCGGTCACCGCGGCGCCGCTGACGGCGTTCATTGCCTCGTTCTCCAGCCCTGAGGGGTTGTTCTTCGCCAAGCTGTCGGCCGCCTCGACGATGGCGGTGGCGCCGATCCTGGTGTTCGGCTGGTTCAGCCAACGGCAACTGGTGCAGGGGCTGACGTTCGGGGCGGTGAAATGAGGGGTCGTTCACTCTCCCTCACGGCCGGGCACAGGGCTCATGCGTATCAGGATAGGGCGGCTCTGGAGAAAACTGTGGTGGCCATGACGGAGAGGGAGAAGCCCTTGCTCCGCCGGTCCGCTTATCCTGATACGCATGGGGACACGCCCGGCCATGACGATAGGGCGACGACCTTGCTCCGTCGGTAACTTGCCGCAAACCTGAAGGAGAACGCGCATGGCAACCCTGACGCTGCGCAACATTCGCAAAAGCTATGGCTCCTTCGAAGTCATCAAGGGCGTCGACCTCGGCATCGCGGATCGCGAGTTCGTCGTGTTCGTCGGGCCGTCCGGCTGCGGCAAGTCGACGCTGCTGCGCATGATCGCGGGGCTGGAGGAAATCACCGCCGGCGACCTGCTGATCGACGGCAAGCGCGTCAACAATATCGGGCCGGCCGACCGCGGCCTGGCCATGGTGTTCCAGTCCTACGCGCTGTACCCGCACATGACCGTGCGGCAGAACATGGGCTTCGCGCTCCGCCTCGCCCGCGTCCCCAGGGCCGAGCGCAACCGCAAAGTGCTGGAAGCCGCCCGCATCCTGCAGCTTGAGCCCTATCTCGACCGCCGCCCGCGCGACTTGTCCGGCGGCCAGCGGCAGCGCGTCGCCATCGGCCGCGCCATCGTGCGCCAGCCCAAGGTGTTCCTGTTTGACGAGCCGCTGTCCAACCTCGACGCCGCGCTGCGCGGCCAGATGCGCATCGAGCTGTCGCGGCTGCACGAGGAACTCAACGCCACCATGATCTACGTCACGCACGACCAGATCGAGGCGATGACCATGGCCGACAAGATCGTCGTCCTGCAGGCCGGCAAGGTCGAGCAGGTCGGCTCGCCGCTGGAGCTGTATCACCACCCGGCCAACCTGTTCGTCGCCGGCTTCATCGGCTCGCCGCGCATGAACATGCTGCCGGTGAAGGTGGCCGAGACCAGCGGGGCCGGTATGACGGTGGCGCTGCCGTCGGGGCAGCACGGCATCGTCCCGGTCAGCGGCGGCGCCCGGCCGGGCGACGAGGTCACGCTGGGCATCCGGCCCGAAAGCCTGCGCATCGACGACACCGGCCCGATTCCGGCCGAGATCACCATGGTCGAGCGCCTCGGCGGCCTGACGCTGCTGCATGTGCGGGTCCCGGGCGAGCAGGACATGACGGTGCAGATCGAGGGCAGCACCCCGGTCCGCGCGCACGAGCACATCCGGCTGTCGGTCGACACCGCCGCTTGCCACCTGTTCGACAAGGCCGGCCAGGCGCTGCCGCATCTCGACCGCCACCCGCTGGCGGCCTGACCCGGGGCGCGTGCCGTGTTCCTCGGCCTGGATTTCGGCACCTCCGCGGTCAAGGCGCTGCTGGTGGATGGTGAACAGGCGGTGGTTGGCAGCGCCTCGGTACCGCTGACGGTGCAGCGCCCGGCGCCGGGGCACAGCGAGCAGGACCCGGAGGCTTGGTGGCAGGCGATGCTGGACGCGGTGGATGCGCTCGGCCGCGACCATCCGGCGGCGCTGGCGGCGGTGGAGGGCATCGGCCTGTCGGGGCAGATGCACGGCGCCGTGCTGCTGGACGCGGCGGGCAAGGGGCTGCGGCCGGCGATCCTGTGGAACGACGTCCGCTCCGCCGCGGAATGCGCGGAGCTGGAGGCGGCGTTCCCGGCGCTGCGGCAGGTGACCGGCAACATCGCCATGCCCGGCTTCACCGCGCCCAAGCTGCTGTGGGTACGCAAGCACGAACCGGCGGTGTTCAACCAAGTGCGCACGGTGCTGCTGCCGAAGGCGTGGATCCGCTACCGCCTGACCGGGGAGATGATCGAGGAGATGTCCGACGCCTCCGGCACGTTGTGGCTGGATGTCGGCGCCCGCGACTGGTCGGACGCGGCGCTGGCCGCCACGGGCCTGGCGCGGCAGGCGATGCCGCGGCTGGTGGAGGGCAATGCCGCCGCCGGGACGCTGGACGCTGCGCTGGCGGCGCGCTGGCACATGGCGCGGCGGCCGGTGCTGGCGGGCGGGGCAGGGGACAATGCCGCCGGGGCCGTGGGCCTGTCGGCGATCCGGCCGGGGGATGCGTTCGTGTCGCTCGGCACCTCCGGCGTGCTGTTCGCCACCACCGATCGGTTCCGGCCGTACCCGAAGGCGGCGGTGCATGCTTTCTGCCATGCCATGCCGGGGACATGGCACCAGATGGGCGTGACGCTGTCGGCGGCGTCCTCGCTGGCTTGGTGGGCGGGCGTCACCGGCCTGCCCGAGGCGGACCTGTTGGCCGAACTCGGCACGCCGGCGGCGCCGAGCCCGGCGCTGTTCCTGCCGTACCTGGGCGGCGAGCGGACCCCCCACAACGACGGCACGGTGCGCGGCGCCTTCGCCGGCCTGTCGCACGACACCGGCCGCCGGCTGATGACGCAGGCGGTGCTGGAAGGCGTGGCGTTCTCGCTGCGGGACTGCCTGGATGCGCTGGCGGCCTCGGGCACGCGGGTGGAGGCGGCGGACGTCATTGGCGGCGGATCCCGCTCGCGCACGTGGATCGCGATCATTGCCGCGGCGCTGGGCATCCCGCTGCATCGCCTGGCCGCCGGCGAGCACGGCGGCGCGTTCGGCGCGGCACGGCTGGCGCGGATGGCAGTGACCGGCGAGGCGCCCGAGGCGGTCTGCGTCCGTCCGGCGCGTGAGGAAACGGTGATGCCCGATCCGGTCCTGGCGGACGCCTATACAGCGCAACTGGCGCGCTACCGCGACCTGTATCGCCGGGGAGGCCTGTAATGAATCTGCAAGGCAAGATCGCCGTGGTGACCGGCGCCGGACGCGGCATCGGCCGGGCGATCTGCGAACGCTACGTGCAGGAGGGCGCCTTCGTCTTCGTCACCGACGTGGACGAGCCGAGGGCGCAGGCGGTCGCCGCCGCGCTGGGCCAGCAGGCGGCGGCGCTGAAGCTGGACGTCACCCGCCAGGACTCGATCGACGCGATGATCCAGGCGGTGGTGGCGCAAAAGGGGCGGCTGGACATCCTGGTCAACAACGCCGGCATCTTCGACCTGGCGCCGATTGTGGAGATCACCCGCGACAGCTATCGCCGGGTGTTCGCGATCAATGTCGAGGGGCTGCTGTTCACCTTGCAGGCCGCGGCGAAGCAGATGATCGCGCAGGGCCAGGGCGGCAAGATCATCAACTTCGCCTCCCAGGCCGGGCGGCGGGGCGAGGCACTGGTGGCAGTATACTGCGCGTCGAAGGCGGCGGTGATCAGCCTGACGCAAAGCGCGGGGCTGAACCTGATCCGGTACCGCATCAACGTCAACGCGATCGCGCCGGGGGTGGTGGACGGCGAGCACTGGGACCATGTGGATTCGTTGTTCGCGAAATACGAAGGGCTGGTGCCCGGGGAGAAGAAGCGGCAGGTGGGCGCGGCAGTGCCCTTCGGCCGCATGGCCCGGCCGGAGGAAATCGGCGGGCTGGCGACGTTCCTGGCCAGTTCCGATGCGGATTATATCGTGGCACAGACCTATAACATCGACGGTGGGAACTGGATGAGCTGAGTGTTGCGGACCGCTCCGGCCAAGCATGTCAACACGGATGTCGGGATCAGGCTGAAAGACCATGACTGGCGAGATTACTGTTCCATGTCTTCTCCGGCCATGGAGAGCGGGCGATGCTTTCCGGGACATGGGTCGCCAGTATGAAGCGAGGTCGAGGTGAAGCCGCTCTCGCGCTGGCACATAACGGGTGACCAGGCTGCCTTGCACCACGATTGCGGATCTTGACGCTCCGCCGTCCTGGATATACATTGGAGGCTAGGTATATCCAGGGGTGTGTCATGCAGGTCGCCAGGTGGGGCAACAGCCTTGCGGTTCGCCTTCCCGCTGCCGTGGTCGAGGCGCTTGGGCTCGCGGAGGGCGACGAGATCGAAATCCATGTCCTTGGCGCACAGGAATTCGCCGTCGCCCGCAAGCCCGGCCGGGAGGAATTGCTGAAGCGGCTTCGCACTTTTCGCGGCCGTTTGCCGCCTGACTTCAGGTTCGACCGGGATGAGGCGAATGCCCGGTAGGTTCTTCGACACCAATGTCCTGGTATATCTTGCTTCCGGCGACGATACCAAGGCCGACCGTGTGGAGGAAATCATCGGCGGCGGTGGGACAATCAGCATCCAGGTACTGAACGAACTGGCCAACGTCGCCCGCAGGAAGATGCGAATGTCCTGGCTGGACATCCATGCATTCCTTTCGATCATGCGCCGATTGCTGTCCGTCGAGCCGCTGACGGTCGAAACACACGAAACCGGCCTCGCGCTGGCCGAGCGCTACAACTTCTCCACGTATGATGCCATGATCGTCGCTGCGGCGCTGCATGCCGGCTGCGATACGCTCTGGTCGGAGGACATGCAGCACGGCATGGAACTCTCCGAGAGGCTGCGTATCGTCAATCCATTCCGCAAATGATCCGGCCTCTCCGCGGCCGGCACGACGCGCGGCCCCCGCCACGCCGTGCCCACCCGCCGTCAGGCCGCGATCTGCTGGTGCTCCGGCACCGTCAGCTTGAAGAACCGCGCCGCGTTCAACCCCAGGATCTTCGCCCGCTGCTGGTCCGTCAGGCCCGGCATGGTGCGCTCGATCGCCTCGGCCGAGTGCGGCCAGGTGCCTTCGTGGTGTGGGTAATCGTTCGCCCAGGCGAAGTTGTCCATCAGGCCGAACCGTTCCGCCGTGTACAGGCCGACCGGATCCTCCTGGAACGTGGACAGCCCGTGCGCCCGGTAATAATCGCTCGGCAGGCCCTGCAGCTTCGGCCGCACCCACATGTGGTGCTTGCGGTAGGCCTCGTCCATCGCCTCCAGCAGCCAGGCGACCCAGCCGATGCCGGCCTCGACAGTGGCGAAGCGCAGGCCCTTGAACCGTTCCAGCACGCCCGAGGCGCACAGATTCGCCACCGGCTCGATCGTCGGCGCCAGCGAGTGCGTCACGTAGTTCACCACCGCCCCGCCATTGCCGCGCGCCGCCCGCGGGTCGCGCCCGGTCGAGACGTGAAACGTGATCGGCAGGTCCGCTTCCTCGATCAGCCGCCACATCGGGTCGAAATGCGGCAGGTTGTAGTTCACATGATCCACGTCATGCCCGCCCCAGATCGGCTTGCAGGGCAGCGACAGGGCACGGAAACCGATCTTGGCGACGCGCTCGATTTCCTTCATGGCGCCTTCCAGGTCGCCGGTGGCGACGGAGGCGACCGGCAGCATCGCATCGGGATGGGGGCCGTACTGCTCCCACGCCCAGTCGTTCCACACCCGGCACTGCGCGTTGGCGAACACCGGATCGGGCGTCGCCCACATGGCCAGACCCTTGTTCGGGAAGATGATTTCCACATCCACCCCGTCGGCGCGGTTGTCGCGGATCCGCTCCTGCACGTCGGCGCCGGCCTTCGAGCGCACCCAGTCCTCGCCCTCGAAGCTCATGACCCGCACGCGGTCGGGGCGGTAGCCCTCGCAATAGCGCCACTGCACGCCTTTCTCGTCGGTGATGATGCGCGGCACGCGTTCCCGGTATTTCGGCTCGATCCGTTTCTCCCACAGATCGGGCGGCTCGTTGGCATGGCTGTCGGTGGAAACCATGAAGTATTTCTTCGGGTCGCTCGCGTGCGCCGTACGCACCCAGCCCGAGTGGCCGGGCGTTTCCAGCCGCCACAGGTTCGGTGCGTTGATGGGGACTTCGTTCATGGTTCCACTCCCTCGGTTGATGGTCTCGTCGGTCGCCGGCGGTTGCACCTGCAATGAGAATCCGCCGCCGGCGGGCAACTGGCCTGCGGGCAACGGGCCTACCGGCTGGTTTGTATTTGTCCCGGCCGGTAGTCTGACAGTCGTGCTATTGGTCTGTCCAGTCCTGTGCTGCCGGGCGGCGAGGTGTCTATTGCGACTTGTCAGTATTCCAGCAGGAATTCACGAATTACTTGACCGGTTTCGCGGGATATCATAGCTGAACCACAATCAGGTCCGTCATGCCGGCAAAGTTCGGTTGTCGTCGCGCCGGAATCGATCCGGACGAAACAGCCGCCTTTGGCGCGGCGGATCCGCACAGCGAGGGACTGCATGCAAGAGGCTCTGGAACACCACGAACACGCCGAGCACATCGCGCACGGCCACGACGCGCACGAGACGTCAGGGCCCGAGCGGCGCTTCAACCAGATGGCGGCGCTGCTGGTCGCGGTGCTCGCGGCCGGGCTCGCGATCACCGAGCAGGGGGCCAAGCAGGCGGAAATCCGCGTGCAGCAGAACGCCATCGCCGCGACCGACACTTGGGCGCAATACCAGGCGAAATCGACCCGCGGCACGCTGAGCAAGGACCTCGCCGCTGTCCTCTCCGTCCTCGGCTCGCCCGATCCCTCGGTGATGCAACGCCGCGACCAGCTGATCGCGCAGTTCAACCAGGACCAGGACCGGTTCGAGAACGACCCGAAGGACGGCAAGACCGCCATCGCCGCCCGCGCCCGCGGCTTCGAGGACGCGCGGGACCATGCGATGGAGCAGACCCACGCCTATCACAATGGCGCCGCGTCGATGGAGCTTGGTATCGTGCTTTCGACCGCATCGGCAATCACCCGGGCGCGTCCGCTGCTGCTGATGGCGCTGGCGTTCGGCCTGGTGGGCGCGGTGTTCTCGGTGCTCGCGCTGGTGGACCCGCATTTGGGCGCGCTGTAGTCACCGCCGCGCCGTCAGCGCCAGCACGCCACCGGTGACCGCGATCCCGGCCGCCAGCGGCCCGAACATCGGGAAACCGGACACCGCCATCACCCAGCCGCCCAGCGACGCCGCGCCCAGCCAGCCGAACGAGGCCGCGGTGACGTTCAGGCCCAGCACCGTGCCGCGGATCTCCCCCGGCACGTTCGCCAGCGCCGCCATCAGGCTCGGCCGTGCCAGGGCGTTGACGAACACGTAGCCGAACGCCAGCGCCACCGACGCGGCCAGGCTCGGGGTCCAGGCGAACAGCGGCAGCGCCACCACCGCCGAGCCGATCATCGCCGTGGCGAACGTCGCCATCCGGTTCGCCAGCCGATCGGCGAACTGGCCGCCGAGGACGGTGCCGAGGATGGCGCCGAGGGCGAAGACCGCCAGCGGGATCACCACGCCGCCCAGCTTCAGGTGGTAGGTGGATTGCAGGAAGGTGGCGAAATACACTGTGGTCAGGCCGTAGCAGATGCGCTCGGTCACGCTCATGGCCAGCAGCCGCAGTATCGGGCCGGACAGCGCGGCGCGATAACTGGCCGGGGCTGACCGGTGCGGCAACGGCTTTTCTGCCGGGCGCAGCGTGGTGACGAACAGGCCGAACGCGGCGGCCAGGGCAATTCCCGCAATGCACAGGTTGACGCCGCGCCAGCCGATATAGGCACCGATCCAGGCGGCCAGCGGCACGCCGACCAGCAGGGTCAGCGACTGCCCCGCCATCACCCAGCCCAGCGCGCGGCCGCGCTGGCGGTCATGCACACGGGCGGCCGCCTCGGTCATGATCACGCCGGTGAAGGCGCCGGAACATGCCCCGCCGCCCGAGGCCCAGGCAGCGACTCCGAAATAATCGTCCGAGGCGGCGACCCCCACCATGCACACGGCCAGGCCGATCGGCCCGCCGATGAGGAACGGGCGGCGGCCCCAACGGTCGGAGCCGCTGCCCGCGGCCAGCGAGGCGATGCCCCAGGCGATCGAGGTCATCGCCATCAGGTTGGCCACCAGCGGCACGCTGGTCCGCAGGTCGTGCGCCATAGCGATCAGGAACGGCGCGCGGGTGGTGCCGCTGCACGAGGCTGCGAACATGCCCAGGCAAGCGGCGGCGAGCAGGGCCCACGGCATCCGGGGCTCGAGGTGCGGCGATGGCATGCGGGGATCATCAGGCGCGACGGCGCGTACGGCAACGATCGCCGGGGTCGGCGTGGGTTTGGCGGTGGCCGGAAATCCCGCCTATCATCGGACGACCAAGAATAGGCCGGAAGGAAAACGCCATGACCCCGCCTGATCGCTTGCGCGCCCTGCTGGGCAGGCCCGATTTCGTCGTGATGCCGGCGGTGTGGGATGGTTTGAGCGCGAAACTGACGGAAGCGGCCGGATTCCAGGCGGCGTTCCTGTCCGGCTCCTGTGTTGCCGCGAGTCGCCTGGGCGGGCCCGACCTCGACCTGATTTCCTTCGGCGAGATGTTCGATTCCTTCACCATGGCACACGGCGCGGCGCCGGACCTGCTGATCCTTGCCGACGGCGACCACGGCTATGGCAACGCCATGAACGTGCAGCGCACGGTCCGCGCCTACGGCCGCGCCGGCGCCGCCGCGGTGCTGATCGAGGACAAGATCACGCCACGCGCCCTGACGGCGGCCGGCAAGCCGTGCCTGCCGCGCGAGGAAGCCCGGATGAAGATCCGCGCCGCGGTGGAGGCGGCGAAGGACTCCGGCATCCTGGTCCTGGCCCGCACCGATTGCCGGCCGACCCGGGGAATCGATGAGGCGGTGGCGCGGATCGAGATGTATGTGGCGGAAGGAGCCGACATCGTCTTCCTGGATTCGCCGGCCGATGAGGACGAAATCCGCCGCGCCGTGGCCGCGGCCGGGGACAGGCCGTCGTTTGCCGTGCTGTCGCCAGGTTCCCCACGTGCCACGCCCACGCGCACCGAGGCCGCGGCGCTTGGTTTCAGGATCGGCACCTATCCCACGGGCCTGCTGTCGCCGGCGGTGGCGGGCATGAAGGCGGGGCTGGACGCTTTGGCGGCTGGCGCGGCGGAGGCGACGAGTGCACTGAAGCCGGCGGAGCTGCGCGCGACGCTGGGTTATGCGGATTACGACGCGCAGGCGAAAAGGTTTATCGTCGCTGATTGAACCGTGCTGGCCTGACGGCAAACGGGGCGCCTGATTCCTGTTTGTTGACGGCTGGTGCGTCCCGGTTGTCGCGTTATGCCATACCGTCCGGTGCCACCAACCGGCGTGTTCGTGACGGCAAAGTACAAACACGGATCAACACAGTTTGCTGCACGGATTTGCACGGATGGGAATCCCGCCGCGCGAAGCGCCATTCCAAGCCGAGGAACGAACCGGCAATTCCGCGGCACCGGCCGGCCGCCGCACGTTCTGTGTGAATCCGTGCAGCAATCCGGGGAAATCCAGGCTTGTGGTTATCTGTATTTCCGCCAGTCGAACGGTGACAAGGCAAAATGGGACGGATCAATCCTCGTCATCATCCTCGTCATCGTTCTTCTTGCCGATGACTTCGCCGGTGCGCGGGCTGATGGACAGTTTCTCCTTGTGCCGATCAGGAGTCAGGACCGTCACCTTGTAGCGTCCGTCGTCCTCCTTGATCTTGCGGATCTGGTATCCCTGGCTCTCCAGCCGCTGGCTGACCTGGGCAATCGAGACCGGCCCCGATGCCGCCGCTGCGGGATGGTCATTGCGGTGGTCTTCGCCCGCCCGCGCAACCAGAATGACGACGATGAGCAGGGCAAGCCCGATGCCAAGTTTCGTTGTCGGCGTCATCACGCGCCTGTCGCTGGGATCGTCCGTGTGCCTAACGTGACCGGGCGCGCGCAGTTCCACGCGACCTGGCCGGGCCCGGCCCCGGCCAATCATCGCCCGGCGTCACGCGGGGGCTTGCCTCGGCGACCCGGAGCCTGTCCTCTGCGGCTCCGACAGCAACCGGCAGGACAGCACCATGTGGCAATTCTGGATCGACCGCGGCGGCACCTTCACCGACATCGTGGCGCGGCATCCGGACGGCACGTTGTCCACACACAAGCTGCTGTCGGAAAATCCCGGACGCTACAAGGACGCCGCCATTGCCGGCATCAGGTCGGTGCTGGGCATCCCGCTCGACCAGCCGATCCCGCCCGGCCTGATCGAGGCGGTGAAGATGGGCACCACCGTCGCCACCAACGCGCTGCTGGAGCGCAAGGGCGACCGCACCCTGCTGCTGGTCAACCGCGGCTTTGCCGACGCGCTGCGCATCGGCAACCAGGCGCGGCCGCGGCTGTTCGACCTCGCCATCACCCTGCCGGCGATGCTGTATGAGCAGGTCGCCGAAGTCGGCGGCCGCGTCGGCGTCGATGGTGCCGAGATCGAGCCACTGGACGAGGACGAAGCCCGCGCCATCCTGGCAAAGGCCCGCGACGCCGGCATCGCCGCCTGCGCCATCGTGCTGATGCACGCCTGGAAATACCCCGCGCACGAGCAGCGGCTTGCCGCGCTGGCGGTCGAGGCCGGCTTTACCCAGGTCTCCGCCAGCCACGCCGTCAGCCCGCTGCTGCGCCTGGTGCCGCGTGGCGACACCACCGTGGTGGACGCCTACCTCTCGCCCATCCTGCGCCGCTACGTCGATCAGGTGGCGGCGGAACTGAGCGGCACGAACCTGTATTTCATGCAGTCCAACGGCGGCTTGGCCGAGGCGGGCAGCTTCCAGGGCAAGGACGCGATCCTGTCCGGCCCCGCCGGCGGCATCGTCGGCGCCGCCCGCACCGCCGGCATGGCTGGCTTCGACCGGATCATCGGCTTCGACATGGGCGGTACCTCGACCGACGTGGCGCTGTACGCCGGCGGGTTCGAGCGCGCGTTCGAAACCCAGGTCGCCGGCGTGCGCATGCGGGCGCCGATGATGGCGATCAACACGGTTGCCGCCGGCGGCGGCTCGATCCTGCACTTCGACGGCGCGCGCATGCGGGTGGGGCCGGACTCGGCGGGGGCCGATCCGGGGCCGGCGTGCTACCGCCGCGGCGGACCGCTGACGGTGACCGACGCCAATGTCTGTGTCGGCAAGATCCAGCCCGCGCATTTCCCGCCGATTTTCGGGCCGCAGGCCGACGAACCGCTCGATCCGGCTGTCGTCGCCGCGAAATTCGCCGATGTGGCGAAGGAAATCGGTGGCGGGCGGACGCCGCAGCAGGTCGCCGAGGGCTTCCTGCAGATCGCCGTCGCCAACATGGCGAACGCGATCAAGCAGGTGTCGGTGCAGAAGGGCCACGACGTGACCCGCTTCACCCTGCAATGCTTCGGCGGCGCCGCCGGCCAGCACGCCTGCCTGGTGGCCGACGCGCTGGGCATGGAGACGGTGTTCATCCACCCCTATGCCGGCGTGCTGTCCGCCTATGGCATGGGCCTGGCGGACCAGGCGGCGATGAAGGAGCAGGCGGTCGAGGTCCCGCTCTCGGCCGGGACCCTGCCGCAACTTGAAACCCTGGCGGAGAGGCTGAGCGCCGACGCGGTCGCGGCATTGGAAGCACAGGGCGCGAACCCCGCGGACGTGCGCATCGCGCGATCGTTGCACCTGCGCTACGCCGGCACCGAGGCCGCGCTGATTGTTCCGCTGCGCGATCTCGACACGATCCTGTCCGACTTCACCGCCGCCCACCGTGCCCGTTTCGGGTTCGCCACGCCCGACCGCGCCGTCATCGCCGAAACCGTCGCCGCCGAGGCGACCCTGCCCGGCATGGCCGCCACCGAGGCGGAACTGCCGCCGCGGAACAGCGGTGAACCGGAAATCCTCGACCGCGTCAGCATCTTCACCGGCGGCACGGCGGTGCAGGCGCCGGTGCTGGAACGCACCTCGCTGCTCGCCGGCGACCGCATCGCCGGACCGGCTCTGATCCGCGAGGCCAACGCCACCACGGTGATCGAGCCCGGCTGGAGCGCCGAAGTCACCAGGCTCGACCACATGATCCTGCGCCGCACGCAGCCTTTGCCGAGCCGCGTGCCCGCCGGCAGCGAAAAGCCCGATCCGGTGCTGCTGGAACTGTTCAACAACCTGTTCATGAACGTCGCGGAACAGACCGGCGCGGTGCTGCAGAACACCTCGATGAGCGTCAACATCAAGGAGCGGCTGGACTTTTCCTGCGCCATTTTCGACGCCGGCGGCAACCTGGTGGCGAACGCGCCGCACGTGCCGGTGCACCTCGGCGCCATGGGCGAGAGCGTGCGCACCGTGCTGGCGCGCCGGCGCGGGCGGCTGAAGCCGGGCGACGTGGTGGCGCTGAACAACCCGTTCAACGGCGGCACGCACCTGCCGGATGTCACGGTCATTACGCCGGTGTTCGACGAGGCCGGCCGCGACATCCGCTTCTTCGTCGGCAGCCGCGGCCACCATGCCGATATCGGCGGCATCACCCCGGGTTCGACCCCGCCGGTGTCCCGCTGCCTGGAGGAGGAAGGCGTCGTCATCGACGATTTTCTGCTGGTCGACGGTGGGCATTTCCGCGAGGCGGAATTCCGTGATCTGCTGGGGTCCGCCCGCTATCCGGCGCGCAGCCCGGACGTGAACGTCGCCGACATCAAGGCGCAGGTGGCGGCGAACGAAAAAGGCGTGCAGGAACTGCAGCGGGTGGTGACGCAGTTCTCCTGGCCGGTGGTCAGCGCGTATATGCGCCACGTCATGGACAATGCCGAGGAGTCGGTGCGCCGGGTGATCGACCGCATCGGCTCCGGCCATTTCGACTACAAGATGGACAATGGGCGGCGGCTGGTGGTGTCCATCCACGTCGACCAGGCGACGCGCAGCGCGATCGTCGATTTCACCGGCACCGGGCCGCAGAACGAGGGTAATTTCAATTCACCCCCCGCAGTGACGCGCGCCGCCGTCCTGTACGTGTTCCGCTGCCTCGTCGGCGACGACATTCCGCTGAATGACGGCTGCCTGAAGCCGCTGACCTTGGTCATTCCGTCTGGAACGTTCCTTTCTCCGAACCCCGGCGCCGCGGTGGTGGCAGGCAACACCGAAGTCTCGCAGGCCACCTGCAACGCGCTGTTCGGTGCGCTGGGCGTGATCGCCTGCTCACAGGCGACGATGAACAACTTCCTGTTCGGCGATGCGACGCGGCAATACTACGAAACGATCTGCGGCGGCACCGGCGCGGGGCCGGGTTTTGACGGCACCTCGGCGATCCAGACGCACATGACCAACACCCGCATGACCGACCCCGAGGTGCTTGAACTGCGCTATCCCGTCCGGCTGGAGCATTTCGGCATCCGCCGCGGCTCCGGCGGCGCGGGCAAATGGCGCGGCGGTGACGGCGCGGTCCGCCGCATCCGCTTCCTGGAGCCGATGACGGCGGTGATCGTTTCCTCGCGCCGCAACGTCGCCCCGTTCGGCCTGGACGGCGGCGCCGACGGCGCATCCGGGCGGCAATGGGTGGAACGCGCGGATGGCGGACGGGATGTCCTGACCGGCACCGACCAGGCGGAACTGGCCGCGGGCGATGTGTTCGTTATCGAGACGCCCGGCGGTGGCGGCTACGGCCCGGCGTAGCGATCGATTTCGCTTATTGTCCGTAACGAAAGCCTGATCGGCGGCGCCTCTCGCCGCCGGCCGGCGAAGTCCGCTACGCTGCGGCCTTGCCGGCCGCATCAACCAGAACCGCATCAGCGGCATAACCGAGAGGAAACCAGCCATGCCAGCCCGTACCGGCGCGCAATTCCTGCACGGCCTCCGCGATTCCCGCGCCGTCTGGATCGGCGCCGATCGCGTCACCGACCCGCTGGACCATCCGGACCTGCGCGGCGCCGCCGAGGCGATCGCGGCGGTGTTCGACCTGCACCACCAACATCCGGACGACTGCCTGATGCCCGACCCGGAAACCGGGGAGCCGATCGCCGTCAGCCACATGATCCCCCGCTCGCGCGACGACCTGCTGCGCCGCCACAAGGCGCTGCGGCGCGTGGCGGAGTTCTCCGTCGGGCTGATGGGCCGCACGCCCGACTACATGAACGTCACCTACGCTGGCTTCGCCGGGCGTGCCGACGAATGGGGGATCAACGGCAATGACGAAGGCGCGGCCAACCTCATCGCCTTCCAGAAGGAACTGGCCCGCGCCGACCTCAGCCTGACCCATACGCTGATCCACGCTACCGTGGACAAGTCGAAGGGCCACGTGCCGACCGGCTTCGACGACACCCAGTTGCACAAGGTCGAGGACACCGCGCACGGCATCCTGGTCCGCGGCGCCCGCGTGCTGGCGACGTTGGCGCCGTTCGCCGACGAGCTTGCCGTCTATCCCAGCCAGCCGATGCCCGACGCGTCGCACCGCCACGCGCTGTCGTTCTGTATCCGCATGGACACGCCGGGCCTGAAGTTCCTCTGCCGCGACAGCGTGGCGCGCCCGGTCAACCGGTTCGATTATCCGTTCTCCAGCCGGTTCGACGAGCAGGATGCCTTCGTCATCTTCGACAGCGTCGAGGTGCCGCGCCACCGCGTGTTCATCGACGGCAACCTGCCTGTCTACAACAGCGTGATGTCGGCAAGCTGGCGCGGCAACGCGATGCACCAGACGATGATCCGGGCCTGGACCAAGCTGGAGTTCGCCTGGGGCCTCGCCACGCGCATGGCCGAGGCCATCGGCGCGAGCGATCCGGTGACGCAGGAAATGCTCGGCGAGATCTGGAGCTATGCCGAACTGACCCGTACGGCGGTAATGGCGGGCGAGCAGGGATCGTATGAATACGGCAACGGCTGTTGGTTTCTGGACCAGCGACCGTTGAACGCTCTGCGCGCCACGCTGCCATACTGGTTCCCGCGCGTGAACGAGATCATCCGGCTGATCGGCTCGCACAACGTCCTGTGCACGCCGACGGCGGCACAGTTCGCCGATCCGCAGTTGCGGCCGCTGATCGACAAGTACCTGCGCGGCGCGCGCGACATCACGGCCGAGCAACGCGCGCGGATCTTCCGCCTGGGCTGGGATTTCGCCGGCACGGCGCTGGCCAGCCGGAACGAGCAGTACGAGCGCTTCTACCTGACCTCCGGCACGCGCAACCGCCAGGGCGCGCAGTTGCGGGCCGAGCGGGCGGTGGCCGACGCGCTGGTGGATCGTTTCTTGCGTGCGGCGGAATAAGGCGGCGCCGATGGGGCGGCGGCCTTGCCTCACGCACCCATCCGCGCCGCAGTCACCTACAGCGCGGATGAAACCATCTCAGCCCACAACCGCGATCTTCTCCCGGCGAAGCTGCACCGTCAGCTCATCCAGCGCCTTGCCGACGCGGGTCAGCATCTCGTCGATCTCGTCCTTCGTCATGATCAGCGGCGGGCTGAACGCCAGCACGTCGTTCGCCAGCGTGCGGCCGATGACGCCGTTCTCCTCGCACAGCCGGGACAGCCGGGGGCCGACCTTGGCGGCGGGCGGGAAGTTCGCGTGCGCCGCCTTGTCCGCGACCAGCTCGATCGCCCCGATCAGCCCGATGCCCCGCACCTCGCCCACCAGCGGATGACCGGCGAAGCGGCGCTGCAGTTCGGCCTGCATATGCGGGCCGGTGACGGCGACATGGCTGCCGATGTCCAGGTCGTCGTAGATCTTCAGCGTCTCGATCGCCACCGCCGCCGGCACCGGATGGCCGGAATAGGTGAAGCCGTGGCCGAACGTGCCGATGGTATGGCTCTCCTTGGCGATCGCCTGGAACACCGGCTCGTTCACCATCACCGCGCTGATCGGCAGGAACGACGACGACAGCGCCTTGGCGCAGACCAGGATGTCCGGCTGGATGTCGAAGCTCTGGCTGCCCCAGTAGGTGCCGGTGCGCCAGAACCCGCAGATCACCTCGTCGGCCACCATCAGGATGTCGTATTTCTTCAGCACCGCCTGGATCTTCGGGAAATACCCGCGCGGCGGCAGGATCACGCCACCCGCGCCCATCACCGGCTCGGCCCACATTGCGGCGACCGTCTCCGGCCCTTCCTCCAGGATCAGGTCTTCCAGTTCCCTGGCGCAGCGGGTGGCGTAGTCGTCCTCCGACTCGCCGGGCCGCGCGCCGTGATAGTGATGCGGGGTGTTGGCATGCAGGAAGCCCGGCAGCGGCACGTCGAAGCTGCGGTGGTTCGCCGCCAGCCCGGTCAGCGACGCCGAGCCGATGGTGATGCCGTGGTAGCCCTTCACCCGGCCGATGATCTTCTTCTTCAGCGGCCGGCCGAGCGCGTTGTTCATGTACCAGACCATCTTGATGGCCGAGTCGTTCGCCTCGGAGCCGGAATTGGCGAAGAACACCTTGCTCATCGGCACCGGCGCGCGGGCGATCAGCATCTCCGCCAGGTCGATCATCGGCTCGTGCGACTTGGCGGTGAAGCCGTGGTAGAACGGCAGCTTGCGCATCTGCGTCACCGCCGCCTGCACCAGGCGCTCGTTGTCGAAGCCCAGCGCGGCGCACCACAGCCCGGCGACGCTTTCGATGTATTCCTTGCCCGCCTCGTCCCACACCCGCACGCCCTGGCCGCGCGTGATGACCACCGGGCCGACCTGCTGGTGCGATTCGAGGTCGGTGTAGGGGTGCAGGACGTTGGCGATATCGCGGGCGGCGGCGGAATTCGCGCCGAACGAGGGGGGTGGTGCCATGCGTGAAACTCCTGATCTGGCCATAATGCCGGGCCACCAACTCTAGACCCGAAGCCGGTGCGGGGGAACATGCGGTTGCCATGAACCGGGTCCGGTTGCTGCGTCAGGCATCGGACCGGCGGCGGGACCTGGCCGGACGTCAGCGCAGCGGGCCGGTTGACTGTTCCCTGCTCCGTTCATGACGCTCCCCGGATCGGCCCGGGCGGCCTGGCCGCGCTTGTCATCAATTCCGGCAACTGGGTTGTTCTTCGCACGGGTGAGGCCGCCAAACTGCGCCCGCTCCGGCCTGGTCGCCCAGGGGAAAGCGCCAGGGGATGCGCCAGGGGATGCGCCAGGGCATGCGCACGGATCAGATCATGCCTCATGCGCGGTGAGGGAACAGTGGTCGGACCTGGCGCAACTGGTTCCCCTTCGCGCAACCTCCTCAAGGAAACTCGCCCCTGTCCGGGCCGCCGCGGCAAAACCCGCACCGGGCACCGGAACTGCACGGAAGCCCGGGGATCGGATGCTGATTTGCAGGCTGAACCCCATGGGCGTTGCAGATTCGGCCCCGATTGTCTTGGCCATGATGAGCAACGCACATCCATCGCGGTTGCAGGCCGCCTGAATCCTTTCTCTGCGTGCTCTGCGCCCCGCTCTGCGATCTCTGCGTTGAATCGCGGTGGCCGGGGCGCCACCAGCGTTGGGTGTTGGGTGCCACACTGGCAACGCCGGTCTTTGTAGTGGCACCGCATTTTTAAAACGCAGAGATCGCAGAGCGGGGCGCAGAGCACGCAGAGAAGAAATCATGCGGCCTGCGGCCGCGGTGGCTCAAACGCAACCGGGCTGTTCCGGTTGCAACGCGCGGCCTGGCGTTCAAGACAATAAAGGCCGGATCCATAAAATAGCGCGACAGTCGGCACAACTGGCCCGTCGTCCACGCCTTTCCGCGGCATCAGCAGCGCAATGCGTGGATGCCGGGCCTGCGTCCGGCATGACGGAGCAGCAACGACCGCCGCTGTCTCAACGCCAATGGGACTGAGCCCATCATCGAGATTTCTTGTCCCAGGCGTGATCGTGGTCACCGATCTGTCGAAGGCCACAGCAATCATGCCAGGCCGATTTCGCCGAAGCGGAGGGTGTCGAATCCACATGACATGGCTCGGGCAACGGCGAGCGGCACACCCGCACCTCAATTGAACAGGCGTTACAAGCAGTGGCGTTCGTTGCGGCTTCCTGTCAGGATATCGGAGACACCCTCAGCCCGCGTGGCAGTCCTGTGGACGGAATCAACGACGCGGGGATCGTCAGCGGCGGATTCACTTCGGCGTCAGGTGAACCGACAGGCTATACCTTGTCGCCCGCAGGGAACCTCAGCGTCGTGCCCTTCATCGGCGGGCAGGTCCTTGCCGTTGACGGGATAAACAACCAGGGGGTCAGTGTTGGTGTTGCCCTGGCTCCAACTGCTGTTGCCGGTCTGAACGCGGACGTTTCAACCGGCTTCGTCGATGACAACGGCACGGTCACTCGGCTGCCGCAAGGAAACTTCGGGTCCGGGTTGGACAGCGTGAGCGACTTTGGCGTGGCCGTGGGCAATGCCACAAGCGACAATCTGGGCGACCAGAATCCGTCTCAATACAATATAGCAACGGGCATAGAGACCCCGATATCCATCGCAGGTCTCAGAAGAGTCCATCTGTCGGATATCAACAACCTCGGCCGGATGGTGAGGCACGGCATTCTCACCAATGGCCAGGAGGAATCGTTCTTCCTGGACGGCAAGGGCGGCTCGCTATTGGTGGCCGTTCCGGGCGCAGTGCAAACCGAGGCCAGTGGGCTGAACGACATTGGGCAGATTGTCGGCGACTACGCGGATGCGGAGGGACTCAATGATTCGCTTCAAGCGGTTGGCTACAGCAGACCGCAGGTCGATTGAGACAGGGCGACGGCGCTCCCTCATCGTCATGGCCCGGCTTGTCCGGGCCACCTATTCCAGCACGTGTGCCGCGACAGGTGGCCCGGACAAGCCGGGCCATGACGAAAGGGAAACGCAGCGGCGGACCGTTTCCGAGATGTGTGCATCCCGTAGGGACGAGCCGGGCCATGACGATGAGGACAGGGGGGCCTCAGTGTTCCAACTGACCTGCGGTCTGCTGTAACATACCGATGCCAATCACGACACGCACGGCATGGTGGTGCAGATCGCCCATACCTGATCATCTCGCCTGTGGCGCCGTGCCCGGGCGATCGGCCGGATGTGCTGATACCAAGACGCTCGGATGATGAGAATGGTTCAAACGAACGGCATGGCGCGTGCCCGGTGAAGCCAGGCGGCCCCCGGAAGCAGGCGCGCCACCTCGCCGGAGCGGCGTCCGAACCAGTGGCGTGCTGGAACAGGCGGCCCCGGAGGTCAGCCCATGACTATGCAGACAGGCCACCTCTGCGCCGCAACCAACCTGCGGTCTGCTGTAGCAGACGCGCCGCAGTGCGCTACAATGCCGCGTGCACCCGGAGATGCTGAAGCAGCGTCTGATCGTGGCCGAGGAGCACGTCGTCCTTGGTGAGCGCCACATCGCCCGGCAACGCGGGCTTATCGCCAGACTGAAGCGGAAAGGCTTCAACACGACCGGGGCAAGACGGCTTCTTGCCCCTTTCGAGGAACCACAGGCGGAGCATCCCGCATCATGCGACAGGCTTCGGCTTGAACTGAACATCCCATCTCGATGACGGGCGGTGCCGCCCGATCCCGTTCCGTGTCAACGCACCGGAAGTGTTCGCCAGGTATCTGCATGGTCTCGGCGTCCCGCTGATGGGATGCAGATGGTTCTGACGCCTCGCCTGCGGGTCGGGTCGCCTGCCAGGCCCGCCGCGACGACGTGCCGCGCAACCCAGGGTTGACCGACAGGACCACAGCCGAGGCGATGCGAGCCAGGCCAGGCGCAGGGTTTCACCCCCCTCCCGCAAACGATCCCCATCAGCGTACCACTGCGCAATGGTTGCACCGAAAAGCAGTTTCACGAAACTGTGATACAAGAGGGAGCCCCCTGCGGGCACGCCGCGTGGTTAAGTGCGGTCGCAGAATGGGACCGGCCGCCGCAACCACGTCGCGGTCACCGGCATGCAACCTGCACAGGGGATCGAACTGACCCGACAGGACCAGGAACCTGGCGTCTCGATATCCGGCCCGCCTCCGGCCGAGGCGCTGTGTGCCCTGGGTCGCCCCGCCGTCTCGCTGCGGTCCCGGCTGTTGCTGCTGGTCGTTGCCAGCATCCTGCCGCTGGTTGGCCTGGGCATGGCCCGCGAGTACTGGAATTATCTGGCGCAACGGCAGCAGGCTTCCGAAAGTCTGCAAACCACCGCACGCGGACTCGCCGTGGCGGTGGAACGTGACATCCAGTCGCGCATCGTGGCGCTGGAGGCGCTGGCCACGTCGCCGGCCCTGCAGCCGGGCGGCCTCGCCCGCTTCGACGCCCAGGCCGAGGCGTTCCTGGCCAGCCAGCCGCCGGGCACGCGGCTCGGCCTGTCGGGACCCGATGCCGGGCCGATCCGCCTGTACGGCAAACCCGCCCACGCCGCCGCGGCGCGGCCGGAGGACGTCGCCCGCCTGTTCGTCACGGGCCGTCCGCTGGTGACCGGCCTGCATGGCGGGGACGAACCCGGCCAGGCCGGCTTCAGCGTGGCCGTGCCGGTGTTCGACGGTGCCAGGGTGGCCTACGACCTTTCCATGCGGCTGCCGCCGGCCGCGCTGGCGGCGCTGATCGAGGGCCAGCACCTGCCGCCGCGCACCATCGCGACGGTGATCGACGCATCCGGCGTCGTCGTCGCCCGGGTGCCCGATCCGGCCGGACGCTTCATCGGCTCCCGCGTCGTGTCAGGATTGTGGGCGGCCATGCAGGCCAGCCCCGACGGCCTTTCGGTGGCTCGCACCCTGGAAGGCACGCCGGTGCTCGTGGCGTTCACCCGCATCGCGCCGTTCGGCTGGTCGGTGGCGGCCGGCGCGCCCGAGGATGTGCTGTTCGCGCCGATGCGCGCGGCGATGGTCCATATCGCCCTCGCCGGCCTGGCGGTGCTGGCGGCGGCGCTGATCCTGGCCCGCCTCGCCGCCCGCCACATCACCCGGCCGATCGAGCGCCTGCGGCAGATCGCCGCCGATGGGCTGCTGCCACCGTCGACCGGCCTGCCGGAAACCGACACCGTCGCCCGCGCGCTGCTGGCCGCTTCCGCCGAGCGGCGCGAGTCCGCCCGCGCCCTGGCGGAAAGCGAGCAGCGTTTCCGCGCGCTGTTCGAGCGCTCGTCCAGCGGCACCATCCTGCTGGATCCGGACACCACCGAGATCATCGACGCCAACGAAGCCGCCGCCGCCATCGTCGGCTACTCGGTCGAGGACTTCCGCCACTGCCGGATCACCGAGTTCCGCCTCAGCCGCACCGTGGAGGAGATCCGGGAAACCTGCCGGGCCGTCGCCGCCGGCCAGACCCTGCGCTATGAAACGCAACTCACCGGCCGCAAGGGACCGCGCGACCTGCTGGTCGCCGCGGGTCCGCTGGTGGTGTCGGGGCGGACCGTGGTGCTGCTCAACCAGATGGACGTGACCGACCTGCGCAAGGCCGAGGCCGGGCTGCGCATCAACGAGGAACGGCTGGAACTGGCGCGGCAGGGTGCCAGCCTGGGCATCTGGGACTGGGACATCGTCAGCGGCGCTCTCACCTGGAGCGATCACAACTGGTACCTGCATGGCCTGGAGCCGCGGCCCGGCGGGCTGACGCCACAGGACTGGCAGCGTACCGTGCATCCGGCCGATTTGCCGCGGGCGTTGGGGGAACTGCGGACTGCGATCGTCACGCCGGGCTATGCCTGCGCCGTTGAGTACAATGTTGTCCTGCCGGACGGATCGCTGCGCCGCCTGCTCAGCCGTAGCCAGGTCGTCCGCGGCCCCGACGGCCACGCCATCCGCATGGTCGGCATCAACATGGACGTCACCGCCCGGTACGAAGCGGAAATGGCCCGCGACCGGCTGATCGCCATGCTGGAAACCGAGCGAAGCCGGCTTGCCGACATCATCGAGGCACTGCCCATCGGCGTCGGGATCGTCGACCGGTCCGGCGGCCTGATGCTGAGCAACCCGATCATGCAGAGCCTGGTCGGGTCGACCGTTCCGTCGCTGGATCGGGCGAAGGCGGAGCGGTGGGTTGCCTGCCATCCGGACGGCCGCCGCATGGCGTCGGCGGACTATCCGGTCCAGCGGGCGCTGCGCGGCGAAACCGTGCTGCCGGGCGTCGAGTTCCTCTATCGCGGCGAAGACGGCAAGGAGACCTGGATCAGCGTCGGCGCCCTGCCGCTGCGCTGGGAGAACGGGCAGGTGCAGGAAGCCCTGGCCATCCTGCAGGACATCGACGCCGAGAAGCGCCTGATCGACCTGCAGCAGCAGGCCAACGCCCGGCTGGAGCAGCGCGTCCAGGCGGAAATCGCCGCCCGCCAGGACGCCCAGCAGCGCGCGGCGCATGCCGAGCGGATGCAGGCGCTGGGTCAGATCGCCGGCGGGATCGCGCACGATTTCAACAATGTCCTGCAGGCGGTGACCGGCGGCGCCACGCTGGTCGAGGGTCGCCCGAACGATCCCGAGCGCGTGGCGCGGTATGCGCGGATGATCCTGGATGCCGCCCGGCGCGGCGCGGCGATCACCAGCCGCCTGCTGGCCTTTTCGCGCCGCGGCGACCTGCGGGCGGAAAGCCTGGATGCCGGCCGGCTGCTGCGCGACATGGCGGAGGTGCTGACGCACACGCTGGGCGGTTCGGTCACCTGCGCGGTCGATGTTCCGCCCGGGCTGCCGCCGCTGCTGGCGGACCGCGGGCAGCTTGAAACCGTGCTGGTCAACCTGGCGACGAACGCGCGGGACGCCATGCCCTCCGGCGGCACCCTGACCATGAGCGCCGCCGCCGAGGTCATAGGCGACGCGCCGCCGCATGCCGTCAGCCTGCGGCCGGGGCGGTACATCCGGATTGCCGTGGCCGACACCGGCAGCGGCATGGACGAAGCGGTGCTGGCGCGGGTGACCGAGCCGTTCTTCACAACGAAAGGCACCGGGCAGGGCACCGGCCTGGGGCTGGCCATGGCCAAAGGCTTTGTCGAGCAGAGCGGCGGCGGCCTGTTCATCGACAGCGTCGTGGGACAGGGCACCCGCATCGTGCTCTGGCTGCCGCAGGCGTCCACCGGCCCCGCCCTGGCGCCCGCGCCCGCCCCGGAGGCGGCGGCCGGCCCGCGGCGGCCGCGCGTGCTGCTGGTCGACGACGACCCGATCGTCCGCGAGGTGCTCGCCGCGTCGCTGGATGACGCCGGCTACCGCGTAACGCAGGCCACAAGCGGGCCGGAGGCGATGGCCGCCCTGGCCGCGGCCGAGCGGACGGACGTGATCGTCTCCGACCTGACGATGCCGGGCATGGACGGGGTGACGCTGATCCGCAAGGCGCAGGAGCAGCGTCCCGACCTGCCGGCGGTGCTGCTGACCGGATACGCCGGCGGCGGCGCGGCGCTGGCGATCGGCGGGGCGGTGACCGGCGCGTTCACGCTGCTGCGCAAGCCGGTGGCGGGACCGCAGCTTGTCGACCGGATCAATGCGCTGCTGGCGTCGGCGCACGTGGCCGCAGGGGTATAGCCGTGGGGTATAGCCGCGGGGGTTTCCCGCTCCGCCGCCGATTGCGACGCCGGCGCTGCCGGGCGAGCACGTTTTTCCAGCGTCATGGCCCGGACAAGCTGGCATTGGCGTTGCGATAGCGGGATCAGGGGCATGGGTGTTGCTACACCGTCATGGTGGGCGAAGGCCCACTATCACCGTCATGGTGGGCGAAGGCCCACTATCCACGCCTTACGGTGCTGATACAGGCAACGGCGTGAATGGTGGCCCTTCGGCTCCCATGACGACGGGGCAGTTGCGCCCCGGTGCGACTGGGGGTGCTACCCGGGGGTAGCCTTTCCAACCGATCCCCCCTTATCATCCGGCGCGGATGAATGGGGGGACGCATGGACTACGACAACGCCTTCGCCGGTTTGAAAGTGATCGACCTGAGCGGCGGTGTGGCCGGGCCGTCCTGCGCGATGATGCTGGCGCAGCACGGCGCGGACGTCATCAAGGTGGAAACGCCGCATCACGGCGGCGACTGGTCGCGGATCCTGGGCCGCACTTATGAGGACCATTCGGCATTCTCGCTGTACGGCACGCTGGGCAAGCGCAGCCTCGCGGTCGACCTGAAGACGCCGGAAGGCAAGGCGATCCTGTGGCGCCTGATCAAGGGCGCCGACGTGTTCATCGAGGGGTTCCGCCCCGGCACCATCCAGCGCTACGGCTTCGGCTACGACGCGGTCAGCGCGCGGGAGCCGGGGATCATCTACTACGCGATCTCCGGCTTCGGGCAGACCGGGCCGCTGGCGGCGCGGCCGGCGATGGACCCGGTGCTGCAGGCCTTCATCGGCATCGTCACCGAGAACAAAGGCGAGCACGACGGGCATCCGCACCGCATCGCCATCTCGCTGATCGACATGTTCTCCGGCCTGCTGGGGTTCCAGGCGATCGCCACGTCCCTGTATGTACGACGCGAGCAGGCGGAGAAGAAGGGCCGCTACCTCGAACTCAGCCTGATGCAGGGCGGCGCGCTGCTTTCGGTGATCCGGCTGATGGCGCACCACCTGGAGCGCGGCACGACGCAGCGCACCAGCATGCCGAACGGCGTGTTCAACACCGCGGACGGACAGGTCAACGTCACCATGGTGCGCCCGCGCGACTGGCAGCCGTTCTGCGAGGCGATCGACCAGATGGGCCTGCTGCACGACCCGCGCTTCGCCACCCATGCCGCCCGCGCCGAGAACCTCGACGAGCTCTACACGGTGCTGCGGCCGGTCCTGGCGACGAAGACCACGGCGTGGCTGTCGGAGCGGCTGACCGCGAACGGCATCATGAATGGCCGGGTCAACAGCTACGAGGAATTTCTCCAGGAGGAACAGGTTGCCGCCACCGGCATCATGTCCTGGCTGGACCAGCCCGGCGTGCCGGAGCCGGTGCCGATGCCGAACATCCCCGGACTGCCGCCGTTCGTCAGCGGCACACGGCGTGCCCATGCGCCGACGCTGGGCGAGCATACCCGCGAGGTGCTGGCCGAGCATGGCTACTCGGCGGCGGAAATCGACGACCTGTTCGCGCGGAAGGTCGTCGGCGGGCGGTGATCCCGGGATTTGTGCAGCCTGTGTCGCCATTTGATGCAGGCCCGGATCAGCCATCAGCGCCCGGCTTCGGCTTCGGCAATGCCCGCTTCGGCCTCGGTGACAATCTCGTCGTCAAGGTCAAGATCGGCGGCGTATCGCCGTGCGGCTTCCACCAGGAATTCGGCGCTGCTGGCGATCCGTCCTTCGGCGATCCGGCGATCAATCGCTGCTTCAAGCTCTTCCGGCAGCCTGACCTGAACCACACCCATGGAACCCTCCAGCCGGCAGGATAACCTGATCGGGTGGCCGGTGAAATGGACTTGCTGCCACCCGCCGCAACAGCGAACCGGTCATCGGACAGGCGCATCGCGACGCCCGGCCGGGCCTGACGTTGGCGACGCGATCCGGCCCGCGGGAGGACGCAAGCAGCGGCCAGTCGAAACAAGGAACCGCTAAGGCCCGCCCATTACGACCTGCCGATCGGCAATGGCACCCGCGGGCAGCGAGTCCGGAACGTCCGGCGCCTCGGCCTGCGCCATCCGGATGCCGAACCGACCGCCTCAGCCAATCCGCAGCAGCCGCGCGCCCTCGGCCTTCAGCCAGGGGATTGCCGCCTTGGCGTGCGGAGTCAGCTCATCGACCAGGGCCCAGAACTGCGGGCCGTGGTTCATGTGGCGCAGATGCGCGACCTCGTGCGCCACGACGTAATCCTGCACGAAGGGCGGCGCCATCACCAGCCGCCAGCTCAGCGCCAGCGAGCGGTCGGGGGCGCAGCTGCCCCAGCGGCTCTTGGTGTCCTTCAGCGTCAGCCGGCTCGGCAGGATGCCGATCGTGCCGGCCTTGGCCATCACCAGGGCGGTCAGGCGCCGCCGCGCCTCCTGCCGCAGGAAGTCGCGCACCCGGCGCGACAGGAACTCGGCCGCGCCGCTGACGTGCAGTTCCCGGTCCCGCAGGCAGGTGCCGGCCCGCGCCGCGGGGGCATGACGGATGCGGTGCGGCTCCCCGCCGATGGGGACGACCGCGCCATCGACGAACTGCACCACGTCGGGCAGCGCCGCCAGGCGGTTGGCGACCCAGTCGGCGTGCCCCATCAGCAGCGCCATGCCGGCCTTGCGGGAGGCGCGCAGCGGCAGGGTGACGATCACCACGCCACCGGTCGGGTCGATCCGCAGCGACACGCGGCGGGCGCGGGCACTGCGACGCCATTCCACGCGCGCCGGACCCGACGGAAGGGCAAGCGTTTCGGGTGGGAACTCGTCCATAGGATGAATGCGCAGAGAATCCCCTGATTCGTCAACCGAACTTGCGTGCATCCGCCGGCGCGGGTACACGTTATGATATAACATTGCCAGGAGACGTCATGCGCCGCCGCACCGTCATCGCCTCGCTGGGTCTCGCGGCCCTGGCCCCGTTCGCCGCCCCGGCCGCCGAGCCCGTGCCGGTGGTGGCCAGTTTCTCCATCCTGGCCGACATGGTCCGCCAGATCGGCGGCGACGCGGTTTCGGTCACGCCGCTGGTCGGCCCGAACGAGGACGCGCATGTCTTCAGCCCGCGGCCGAAGGACCTGCGCACCCTGATGGCCGCCCGCCTGCTGGTGCAGAACGGCCTGGGCCTGGAGGGCTGGATGGTGCGCCTGACCGAGGCCGCCGGCTTCAAGGGCACTATCGTCACCGCCACCGAGAAGGTCACGCCGCGGACCATGGTCCAGGCCGGCGGTGCCGTCGCCACGGACCCGCATGCCTGGCAGGACCCGCGCAACGCGATCCTCTACGTGCAGGCGATCACCGGCGGCCTGGCCACGGTCGATCCGGCCAACGCGGCGTCCTACCGCGCCAATGCCGCCCGCTATGCCGCCCGGATCGCCGACATGGACAACTGGATCACGGCGACGCTGGCGCCGATCCCGCAGGCGCGGCGGCGGATCATCACGACGCACGAAGCGTTCGGCTACTACGGCGCCCGCTACGGCATCGAATTCCTGGCGGCCGAGGGCATCAGCACGGAGTCCGAACCCTCGGCCCGGGCGATCGCCGCGCTGGTGGCGCAGATCAGGCGGGAGCACGTGCATGCCGTGTTCATCGAGTCGATGACCAGCGACCGGATGGCCCGCATGCTGGCCGAGGAAACCGGAGCCACGCTGGGCGGCACGGTCTATTCCGACGCGCTGTCACCGCCGGACGGTCCGGCGCCGACCTACCTGGATATGCTGCGCTACAACACGACCCTGTTCGCCAAGGCGATGCGCGCCTGAAGGCCGCGCCGGCACCACGACGGCGGAAAATGGGCGAGAGGCCCGTTGCCTTACCGTCATAGTTGGCCATGACGATAGGAAGACGACCGGGCTTCGCCCTGCCATTGGCGCCCGTGGGACCGCATTTTCACAGGAGTGTCTCCTGTCGTCTTCAGGTTGCACGCACTGCTATGGGCGGCCGATCCAGCCACTCATCACCCTGCGCGACCGCCGCCACATCCGCCCGGTATCCGGCATCCGCATCTCCCCCACCACCGGATACATCGCTGGCAGCACCAGCAGAGTCAGCAGCGTCGCCGTGATCAGCCCGCCGATGACGACCGTGGCCAGAGGCCGCTGCACCGCCGCTCCCACGCTGGTGGAAACCGCCATCGGCACGAAGCCGATCGAGGCCACCAGCGCCGTCGTCAGCACCGGCCGCAGCCGCTTCTCCGCCGCCTCCCGTGCCGCATCGCGCCCCTGGTTCCCGGTGTCGCGTTCCTCGTTGATGTAGCTGACCAGCACGACGCCATCCAGGATCGCCACCCCGAACACCGAGATAAAGCCGATGGCCGCCGTCACGCTGAACGGCATGCCGCGCACGGTCAGCGCCACGATCCCGCCGGTCGCCGCCATCGGCACGTTCAGGAAGATCAGCGCCGCCTGGCGCAGGCTGTTGAAGTTCAGGTAGAGCAGCAGGAAGATCACCGCCATCGCCATCGGCACCACCAGCATCAGCCGCGCCGAGGCGCTGCGCAGGTTCTGGAACTGCCCGGACCATTGCAGGCTGTAGCCCGAGGGCAAATGCAGTTCCTTCGGCACCTTGCGCTGCGCCTCGGTCACGAAGCTGTTGACGTCCCGGCCCTGCACGTTGATGTCGATGATCTGCTCCCGCTTCAACTGGTCCCGCAGCACCTGCGGCGGCCCAGCCGAGATGCCGATCTTCGCGACGTCCGACAGCGCCACCGGCGCGCCGTTCCATAGTCCCACCGGCAGCGCCGCGATCTCCGGGACGTTCTGCCGCGCATCCGGCGCCAGCCGCACCTGGATCGGCGTCTGCTCGTCGTTCTGGCCGTACACCGTGCCCACGGTGGCATCGCCGATGGCGCGCACCACCGACAGCGCGTCCGCCGCGCTGATCCCGTAGCGCGCCAGGCGTTGCCGGTCGATCGCGATCGTCACCGCGGGCAGCACACCGGGATATTCCGGCTGCACGTCCGCCGCCCCCTTGATCGACTGCAGGATTTGCGCCGCCTTGTTCCCCAGCGACCGCAGCTCGCCGATGTCCGGGCCGAAGATGCTCAGCACGACGGGAGTGCGGGCGCCTTGCAGCAGGTCGTCCATGCGCATCCGGATCGGCTGCGAGAACTCCCAGTTCACCCCGGGGATCGCGGCCTTCAGCTTCTTCTCCATCGCCGCCCGGATGCCCTGCTGGGTCGGCGCCGTCGTCCACTGGTCCGGCGGCTTCAGGATCACGTAGCTGTCCGTGCTCTGCACCCCCATCGGGTCGGTCGGCACCGCCGCGCTGCCGGTCTGGGAGACGACCGTCTCCACGTCGGGGAAGCTGCGGATCACCTCCTCGATCTGTGTCACCGTGCGGAGCGACGCCGTCAGGTTGATGCTGGGCAGCTTGTTCGAGGTGACGACGATCGCCCCTTCCTGCAGCGTCGGGATGAACTCGCCGCCCAACTGGCCCGCCAGGAACACCGCCCCGGCAAACAGCGCGCCCGCGATGCCGAACGTGATCCATGGGTGATCCGTCGCCCGGCGCAGCACCGGCGTGTAGGCCTTCCGCGCCCACCGCACCGCCAGCGCATCCCGATCGGCCGGCGTGGCGCTCAGGAAGGTGGCGGCGAGCGCCGGGATCACCACCATCGTCATCGCCAGCGCCCCGGTCAGCGCCATCATGACCGTCAGCGCCATCGGGTGGAATTCCTTCCCCTCGACGTCCTGCAACGACAACACCGGCAGGTAGACGATCAGGATGATGACGACCGAGAAGATCACCGGCCGCGCCACCTCCGCCGCGGCCTTCGGCACGATCTTCGGCGGGTCCGCCTGATCCTTTTCCCTGGTCGCGGATTGTTGGCGCAGCACGTTCTCCACCATCACCACGGCGCCATCCACCACCAGCCCGAAGTCGATCGCGCCGAGGCTCAGCAGGTTGCCGGGGATGCCGAACGCCCGCATGCCGGCGAAGGCGATCATCATCGACAGGGGGATCACGGCGGCCACGATCAGCCCGGCGCGGAAGCTGCCCAGCATGACCAGCAGGATGACGATCACCAGCAACGCCCCCTCGATCAGGTTGTGCGCCACTGTGTGGATCGACCGCTGGATCAGTTGCGAGCGGTCGTAGAACGTGTCGATCTTCACGCCAGGCGGCAGTTGCGACCGCAGGTCCGCCAGCTTGGCCTTCACCCGGGGCAGCACGTCGCTGGTATTCAGCCCGTACTGCATCTCGGCGACGCCGACGATCGTCTGCCCCTCGCCGTCATGCGTGACCGCGCCGATCTGCACCTGCGGCGCCATCCGAACATCGGCGACATCGCCGACCGTGATCGGCACGCCATCCGGCGTCGTCCTGATTTCGATGGCGGCGATGTCGGCCTTGCTCTCCGCCAGGGCGAGCCCGCGCACGATCTCCTGCTCGTCGCCGCGTTCGATATAGGCGCCGCCGCGGGTCTCGTTGTTCGACTCGATCGCGTGGAACAGCGCGGGCAGGGTGACCCCTTCCGCCTCCATCCGCTGCGGCGAGACCTCTACCTGGAACGTCTGCAGCTTGCCGCCGTAGATGTCGACGTTGACGATCCCCGGCACCAGCTGGATCTGCGGCACCAGCTTCCACTTCAGCAACTGGTAGAGCTGCATCTGCGTATAGCCCGGCCCGCGCAGCCGGAACTCCAGGATTTCCCCCAGCCCGGTGGCGAACGGCCCCTCCTGCGGGGTGCCCACGCCCGGCGGCATCAGCGCCTTCGCCTGCGGCAGCCTCTCGGCCACTTCGGCGCGCGCGATCTGCACGTCGGCCGAGTCCCGGAACGTCAGGTACACGGCGGAAATCCCGAACCGGGATTTCGACCTTATATTTTTCAGCAGTGGCAGGCCAACCATCTGCGTTTCGATCGGGAAGGTGACCAGGCGCTCGACCTCCAGCGGCCCCAGCCCGCGTGCCTCGGTCAGCACCAGCACCTGCTTCGGCGAGATATCCGGCACCGCGTCGATCGCCAGTTGTTGCAGGTTGAACCAGCCGGCGACGATCATGGCGAGCGCCAGCACCAGCACCAGCCACCGCCGGCCGACCAGGGCGGCAAAGAAGCGCTGCACCCGCTAGTACACCTCGCCGGAAGAACGAACCCCATTTCGACGGCCGCTCACGCAGCGAGCGGCTTGCCGGTCATGGTCCACTTGAACGGCTTGGCGAGGGTGCGGTTGAAGTAGGCGATGAAGGCCTCGA
>NZ_NHRY01000066.1 GCF_002937115.1 Rhodopila globiformis
AACCGCCCCCCTCACCGGAGGACCCCACCATGCCGACCTACGACAACATCCTCGTCGAAACCCACGGCCGCGTCGGCCTCATCCGCCTCAACCGCCCCGCCGCCCTCAACGCCCTCTGCGACGCCCTCGTCCGCGAACTCGGCGCCCAGCTCCAGGCCTTCGACGCCGACAAGGCCATCGGCGCCATCGTCATCACCGGCAGCGACCGCGCCTTCGCTGCCGGCGCCGACATCAAGGAGATGCACGGCCGCACCAACCCCGACGCCATGATGGAGGACTTCATCGGCGCCAACTGGGAATCCGTGCTGAAGGTCAAGAAGCCCGTCATCGCCGCGGTCGCCGGCTTCGCCCTCGGTGGCGGCTGCGAGCTGGCCATGATGTGCGACATGATCTTCGCCGCCGACACCGCCAAGTTCGGCCAGCCCGAAATCAACCTCGGCGTCATCCCCGGCGCCGGCGGCACCCAGCGCCTGACCCGCGCCGTCGGCAAGTCCAAGGCCATGGACATGGTCCTGACCGCCCGGATGATGGACGCCGCGGAAGCCGAGCGCGCCAACCTCGTCTCCCGCGTGTTCCCAGCCGACCAGCTGCTGCCCGAGGTCCTCAAGATCGCCGCGAAGATCGCCGATCTCTCCCCGGTCGCGGTGCAGTTCGCCAAGCAGGCGGTCAACCGCGCCTTCGAAACGACCCTGGCCGAGGGCGTCCGGCACGAACGCGCCCTGTTCCTGTCGCTGTTCGGCACGCCGCACCAGAAGGAAGGCATGGCGGCGTTCATCGAGAAGCGAAAGCCCAACTTCCAATAGGGGCAACGCGCCCCCGGGCACGCGACTCGCGCGTGCCCGGCTCTGGTAAAAAGTGCGCGCAATGTGTTGATATTTTTAGACCAGCCCCCGTTCCCGCTCAATTAGCAGATGAAGAAAGCAATTTTTCTCGCCTCGGCACCCCGATTGGTATAGCAGGCCATTATGAACGACGGCTCGCCCGCTCTGTCCCCGCCCCGGATGATCAGCCCGGATGATCGGCCCTGGCACGCGCAGTTGCGCTCGGGCGGGATCAGCCTGCGCCGGCCTGGCCGCCGCCAGGCCCGGACCCCGGCGGTAAGCGGCGCGGCCCGGGCGGACGGCGTCCTCCTCTGCTCCGCGCCGGGCGCCGCCCCGCCCGGACGGCGGATCGCCAGCGTACCGGTCAGGCCCGGCCGCCCGCGACGGTTCCGATGACCCGTCCGGGGCGCGCGCGGCCAAGGCCGTCAACGCCGGCCCCTCGGAAACCGGAACGATCGCGGACACCCCCCGACGACCCGGGACATATTCGCCCGAACCCTGGAGAGGCACTGATGACGAGCGTTCCGCCGCGCGACCGAAGCGCCATGGACCTCGCCGAACTGCGGGCCGCGCTCGGCGGCACCATGATCGAGAACCGCTACCAGCCCATCGTCGCCATCGCCGATCGGCGGGTGATCGGGCTGGAGGCGCTGGCCCGGCTGAACCATCCGGAACACGGCACCCTGATGCCGGACCGGTTCGTGCCGCAGCTCGAGGATGCCGGCCTGGGCGCGGAACTCACCGACCTGGTCTCGGCCCGCGCCTTCGCCGACATGGCCGATCCCTGGCTGGTCGACCACGGCATCCGGATGTCGGTGAATTTCCCGCTGGACGTGCTGCTGGAGGACGCGGCGCTGCAGCGGTTGGAGTCGCTGCGGGCGGCCTGCAACGTTCCCGCCGCGCGCATCGTCGTCGAGCTGACGGAAAGCCGCCCGGTCGAGGATTTCCCGGTGCTGCGGCGCTCGCTGGAGCGGCTGCGCACCCTGGGTTACGGCGCCGCGATCGACGACGCCGGCTCGGCGGTGCCGCGGCTTCGGGAACTGCTCGATCTGCCGTTCACCAGCCTGAAGCTGGACAAGGCGCTGGTGAAGGGCGTCGCCGGGTCCGGCGCGGTCCGCGATTCGGTGGCCGCGATCATCGCCCAGGGCAAGTGCCGCGACCTGACCGTGGTCGCCGAGGGCGTGGAATCGGCCACGGTCTGGGACCAGATGCGGGCGCTGGGGGTGGACGAGGCGCAGGGCTTCCTGGTCGCCCGTCCGCTGCCGCTCGCCGCGGTGCCCGCCTGGTCGGCCGGCTGGGCAACCGCCGGCCCCGGCCAGGACGTTTCTGTCCCGGGCTGAAATGGCCCGGCGCGGCCGGTGTCCAGCGCGCCCGCCACCGCCGCTGTGACGCCGGCGGTGGCGGGGCGCGGACCCATAGGCGCCAAATTAGGCGACGAGACGCGGTGCACTGTCCCGCCGTCATGGCGGCTACCCGGGACAAGCCCGGGCACAGGCTCCGGGCCGATATCCACGCCTTACGGTGCTGGTATCGGCAAAAGGCGTGGATGGTGGGCCTGCGCCCCATTGGCGTTAAAATCGGGCTGGCTGTTGCCTCCTCGTCATGGCCCGGCTTGTCCCTACGCAATGCACACATCCTGGAAGCGAGTGGGAAATGACCGCAAAATCAAGTGCTTGCCTGGGCGCCAAGAGCGTTCCCCATCGTCATGGCCCGGCTTGTCCGGGCCACCTGTCGCGGCATAGTGCTGGAATAGGTGGCCCGGACAAGCCGGGCCATGACGGAATGGCAAGCATCGTGCCGCCGCCACGCTATTTTAGCGCCAATGGGGCGAAGGCCCACCATGACGTTACGGCAATGGCCGTGCCCCTGGCCGCCTAAATTGGCGTCTTTGGGGCGCGGACCGCCTCCCGCCGCGCGCGGCGCCCGGGCAGCATGCGCCACAGCACGTCGTCATGCAGCACGAAATGGTGGAACAGCGCCGCCAGGGCGTGGCCGGCCGCCAGGATGACGATGGTCCACCCGATGCAGTTGTGCGCCGCGCCGATGAGATGGTGCGCAGGCTTCGGGAACGGCGCGAACGGCGGCGGGATCAGCAGGCCGAAGAAGCTCATCGCCTCGTTGCCGGACCAGCGCAGCACGAAGCCCAGCACGGCCTGCACCACCAGCAGCGCATACAGCAGGTAATGCACCGCCTTCGACGCCCGCTCCACCCAGCCCGCGACCGCGGCGGGCATCTGGTGGCCGGGCATCAGGCGCCAGGCGATGCGCGCCGCCAGCACCAGCGCCAACAGGATGCCGAACGACATGTGCGCGACGATCATCAGGTGCTTGCCCGGGCGCGCTGGCAGGTCCCAGGCCTCGGCCAGGCCGAACTGGACCAGCACCAGCAGGGCGGTCAGCCAGTGCAGCGTCCTGGCCACGCCGTCATAGCGCGTCCGGTCGTCGCCCGCCGCGATCCGCGTCGCCGCGACCAGGCCTGAGGAAGGGCGGCCGCTCATGCCGCGGTCGCGCCGATGGACGCCGGCGCCCCGGGTCCGGGGACGGAGTTGGGACGGATCATGCCTGTTTCCTTCTTCTGCCTGGCTGCCAAGGACGCTGCCGGCCGGTCATGGTTGCGCTGCAACACGCCGGTGCCAACGAAGTTCCCAAGGCACCGGCGGCGAACACGATGGCCGGGCTCATAGGCCTGGGCACCAAGATAGCGGCGCCCGCTCCCTCACCGTCATGGCCGGGCGTGTCCCGGCCATCCACCCCCCGCCGTCGAAGCAGATGGCCGGGACACGCCCGGCCATGACGGTGAGGCAACGGCTTCTCCGCCAGCCCACTCTGTTGAGTGCCTATGGGGCGCACAGGCGCCGCCGGCTCCGTCTTCCAGCCGTAACAAGCTGACATGCGCCTGAACATTGTTTATAGGACAGCCATGGACGACATGACCGCCGGCAGATCGATGCGCAAGCCGCGGGGCCAGGGTCCGTCGCGCCGCGGCGAGATCCTGGCCGCCGCCCGGCGCCTGTTCCTGACCGAGGGCTACGAGCGCACCACCATCCGCAAGATCGCCGCCGCCGTCGGCGTCTCCTCGGCCGCGCTGTACCTGTATTTCCCCGACAAGGACGCAATCCTGCGGGCGATCGCGGAAGCCACCTTCGAGACGCTGCTGGCCCGGCTGGAAGAAACGCAGCGCCGCGACGGCGGCGGCCTCGATCGCCTGCGGGCGGCGCTCGAGGCCTATGTCGCCTTCGGCCTGGCGCATCCGGATGAGTACCGGCTGACCTTACTGGCGAAGATGATGGCCTCCACCGGACCGGGCCGCCCGTGCGCGAACGAGCAGCCGCCGGCGGCGGCACACCACTCGTTCCACATCCTGGCGGACGGGATCGCCGGCCTGATGCGCGCCGGCACGTTCGCCGAGGCGGACCCGCTGCTGACCGCCGAGGCGGTGTGGGCCGCCATGCACGGCATCACCGCGCTGCTGCTGGACCAGGCCGAGCACCTGAAGGCCGAGCCGGCGGCGCTGGTCGCCAGGGAGATCGACATCATCCTGAAAGGCTTGGCAGCATGAATGTGAACATTGATCAGTGAACATTGTTGATATAGTCTGAACTGGCTGAAGAGGCGTGGTGTCCGATGGTCCAGATCACCCGTGTTGCCGCCTGCCTGATCGCCGTCTCGGCAGCCGCCGCGGTACCCACCCGGGCGGAACCGCCGCCGCGGCCGGTGCGGGTGCAGACCGTCCGCTTCCAGCCCGGGCAGCAGTCCGTGACCTATGCCGGGACGGTGCAGGCGCGGGTGCAGGCCAACCTGGGCTTCCGCGTCCCCGGCAAGGTCATTGCCCGGCTGGTCGACGTCGGCGACCACGTCACCGCCGGCCAGGTGCTGGCCCGGCTCGATCCCACCGACGCGCGGCTGGCGGTGGAGGCCGACATCCAGGCGGTGCGCGCCGCCGATGCCGAGGCGGTGAATGCCCGGGCCGAATTCCAGCGCTACCAGCGGCTTGGCCGCTTCTCCCCGGCCTATATCGCCTCGGAATACGATCGTCGGCAGGCGGCCGCGGACGGCGCCGAGGCCCACCTGGCGCAGGCGCAGCGGCAGCTCGCCCTGGCGCGCGACCAGCTGGCCTACACCCAGCTCCAGGCCGACGCCGACGGCGTGATCACCGACCTGAAGCTGGAGCCCGGGCAGGTCGTCGCCGCCGGGCAGACGGTCATCACCCTGGCCCACACCGCCGAGACCGAGGTCGCCCTGGACGTGCCGGAGAACCGGCTGCCCGACATCCGCGCCGCCGACGGCATCGAGATACGCCTGTGGTCGCAGCCCGGCCGCGCCTTGCCCGGGTGGGTGCGGGAAATCGGCGCCCTGGCCGATCCCATGAGCCGCACCTTCGCGGTCAAGGTCACCATACTGGGTAAAGCGCCCGGCCTCGGCATGACCGCCTCCGTCCGGTTCAGCCACGATGGCGGGCGGCGGATCGCCCGGCTGGCGGCCTCGGCCGTGGTGTCGGTGAACGGCGTGCCGTCGGTCTGGGTGCTGGACCAGGCGACTCATCGCGCCACCGCCCATCCGGTGACGATCGCCGCCTGGCTCGGCGACGGCGAGGTGGCGATCGCCGGCGGGGTGCCGGAGGGGGCGCAGGTGGTCACCGCCGGGGCCTCGCAGCTGGACGCGGCGATGCCGGTGACGGCCTGGGCCGGAGCCATCCGGTGAACCTCTCGGCCTGGGCGCTGCGGCACCGCTCGCTGACGGCGTTCCTGATCCTCGCCATCGCGGCGGCGGGCGTCTGGGCCTATCTGTCGCTTGGCCGGGGCGAGGACCCGCCCTTCACCATCAAGCAGATGGTGGTGCAGGTGGACTGGCCCGGCGCCTCGCCGGAACAGATGGCACGGTCGGTGGTGGACCGGATCGAGCGCAAGCTGGAGGAACTGCCCTCGCTCGACTTCGTGGACAGCTCGGTGCAGCCCGGCCACGCGATCATGATCGTCTCCCTGAAGGACGACACCCCGCCCGCGGAGGTCGAGGGGCTGTGGTACCAGGTGCGCAAGAAAGTCCGCGACATCGCCCCGACGTTGCCGCAGGGGGTGCAGGGGCCGTACTTCAACGACGAGTTCGGCGACGTCTTCGGCATCGTTTACGGCTTCACCGGCGACGGCTTCTCCCTGCCGCAGCTGCGCCATGTCGTCGAGGACGTGCGGGAAAGCCTGCTGAGCGTCCCCGGCGTCGGCAAGATCACCCTGCTGGGCGAGCAGCAGGAGCGGCTGTACATCGACGTCTCCCACCGCCGGCTGGCCGAGCTTGGCCTGACCGTGCCCGACATCCTCGCCGTGGTCGCGCGCGAGAACGCGGTGCAGGCCAGCGGCTTCGTGGAAACCCGGCAGGACCGGATCTACGTCCGCACCGGCAGCGGGTTGGACGGCGTGGCGGCGCTGCGGGCGATCCCGGTGCAGGCGGGCGGGCGGCGCATCGCGCTGGGCGACATCGCCACCATCAGCCGCGGCGTGATCGATCCGCCCGAGGCGACGCTGCGGGTCAACGGCAAGCCGGCGCTGGCACTGGGCATCTCCATGGCGCAGGGCGGCAACATCCTCGACCTGGGGCGGCTGGTGGCGGCGCGGATGCGGGCGATCGCCCCGACCCTGCCGCTGGGCGTCGAGGCGGTGCGGGTCAACGACCAGTCGGAGGTGGTGGCGAAGGACGTCTCGACCTTCCAGGAGAGCTTCCTGGAGGCGCTGGTGATCGTGCTGCTGGTCAGCTTCCTGTCGCTGGGCTGGCGCACCGGGCTGGTGGTGGCGATCAGCGTGCCGCTGGTGCTGGCCAGCACCCTGGTGGGCATGAAGCTCATCGGCATCGACCTGCAGCGGATCTCGCTCGGGGCGATGATCATCGCGCTGGGGCTGCTGGTGGACGACGCCATCATCGCGGTGGAGACGATGGTGGTGAAGCTCGACCAGGGCTGGGACAAGATGCGGGCGGGCAGCTTCGCCTATACCTCGACCGCCTTCCCGATGCTGACCGGCACGCTGGTGACGGTGGCAGGCTACCTGCCCATCGGCCTGGCGGAGTCCTCCGTCGGCGAATACACCCGCGACATCTTCCGGGTCGTCGGCTTGTCGCTGGTGCTGTCGTGGCTCGTAGCGGTGCTGTTCGTGCCGTATCTCGGCGCGGCGCTGCTGCCGGAGCACCGTGACCATGCCGAGCGGCCTGAGTCCGACCATTACAACACCCGCTTCTACCGGATGATCCGCCGGATGGTGTTCTGGTGCATGAACGCCCGGTGGTGGGTCATCGGCGGCACCGTCGCGGCGTTCGTGATCTCGGCCTATGGCTTCACCCGGCTGCCGCAGCAGTTCTTCCCGTCGTCGGAGCGGCTGGAGGTGATGATCGACATGCGCCTGCCGGAGGGCGGCTCCTTCGCCGCGACGGCCGCGGCGGTGGCGCGGGTCGAGGCGATCCTGAAGCAACAGCCCGGGATCAAGTCCTGGGTCGCCTACGCCGGCAGCGGCGCGCCTCGGTATTTCCTGGCGTTCTCGCCGGTGCTGGAGACGCCGAACTTCGCGCAGTTCGTCATCAACACCGCCGACGTGCCGGCGCGCGAGGCGCTGCTGGCCAGGCTGGACGCGGCGATCGAGGCCGGCGATTTCGCCGATGTGCGGATGCGCGCCTCGCGGCTGGAGATGGGGCCGCCCGTCGGCTACCCGGTGCAGTTCCGCATCATCGGCCCTGATCCGGCGACCCTGCGGCGCATCGCCGGGGAGGTGCGGCAGGTGATGCGGGACAATCCCCACCTGTGGAACATCAGCGACAACTGGGGCAACCTGGCGAAGACCGTCCGTATCGACGTGGATCAGGACAAGGCGCGGCAACTCGGGCTCTCCAGCCAGGACGTGGCGCAGACACTGCAGACGCTGCTGCAAGGGGTGACGGCGAGCGAGTACCGGGAAAACCTCGACCTGATCCCGATCGTCTTGCGAGCCGAGGCGTCCGAGCGGCACGACCTTGCCGACCTGGGGCAGGTGACGGTACGGGGAAGTAATGGCAGGCCCGTGCCGCTGTCGCAGATCGCCACCATCCGCCCGGCGATGGAGGAAGGCTTCATCGAGCGCCGCGGCCGCCTGCCGGCGTTGACGGTGCGCGGCGACATCGTCGGCGACGTCCAGGCGCCCGACGTCACTGCCGCGCTGCTGCCGTTGCTGGCCCCGATCAAGGCGGCGCTGCCGGAGGGGTACCGGATCGAGACGGCGGGGGCGACCGAGGAGAGCGGCAAGGGCCAGGCCTCCGTCAACGCCCGGATGCCGCTGATGGTGCTGGTGATGCTGGCGCTGCTGATGGTGCAGATGCAGAGCTTCTCGCGCATGGCGATGGTGATCCTGACGGCGCCGCTGGGGCTGATCGGCCTGTCCTCGGCGCTGCTGGTGACCGGCGCGCCGTTCGGGTTCGTGGCGATGCTGGGGTTCATCGCGCTGGCGGGGATCATCATGCGCAACTCGGTGATCCTGGTGGACCAGATCGAGCACGACCGGAACCAGGGCTTCCATCCTGCGGCGGCGATCGCCGGGGCGGTGGTGCGGCGGACGCGGCCGATATTGCTGACCGCGGCGGCGGCGATTTTGGCGCTGGTGCCGCTGGCGCTGTCGGTGTTCTGGGGGCCGATGGCGATCGCCATCATGGGCGGGCTGGTCGGCGCCACGGTGCTGACGCTGTTCTTCGTCCCGGCGCTGTATGCCGCCTGGACCCGGGTGCCGCGCACCCGCCGGCTGGGCGCCACCCCTTCTTCCCCTGCATTGCCTACCGGGCGGAATCGGGAGAGCGTGGAGGCATGACGGGGGCGGGTGGCGAGACGTTGCCGAGCGTTCAAGTTTTAACGGAGGTATCGAACCGCACCGCCAAATTCGCGGTTCGGTCGCCAGCGAGGTGTTCAACGGCGAGAAGGCGCGGCGTCCCCCGCAGCGCCTTGAATCGGATCATCTTGTACTGGCGGTCCAACGATTTTATCCTGCGGTTCCGTTGCATGCGGACCTGACGCCCGTTGGACCGTTCAGCAACACCGCCTCAGCCGCGACGACGCACAGCCCCGGAGCTGCGCCCATCCGGCCGATGCAAAGAAGCGGCGCGAGGCGAAGGCCAGGCTCATCAGTAACGCATCCCTGCGCGCTGGCTCGTTGCCAGTCTTGACATTGATCAGCGTGTTAAGCAGGCGCTTGAGCAACCCCCTCGGACCCTGCGCCGCCAGTCCGGGAGGCGGCGAGTCCTCGCAGGTCATCCAGCCGCGAGGCCCGGCGGATCTGGTCGAAGTCGTCATTCTAGCCGGTGGCGCCGAAGTGGGCCACCACTTCGTCATAGACCGCGATCGCCTCTGCGCTGCGGTTCAGCGTGCCGAGCGTGAACCCCTTGTCGGCCAGCGCCCTGGCGACCAGCTCGCGCAGCCCCGGGTCGCCGGCCGTGCCGAAGCGGGCCACCACTTCGTCATAGACCGCGATCGCTTCGGCGCTGCGGTTCAGCGTGCCGAGTGTGAATCCCTTGTTGACCAGCGCCGTGGCGACCGGTCGGCGCAGCCCCGGGTCGCCGGCTGTGCCGAAGCGGGCCACCACTTCGTCATAGACCGCGATCGCTTCGGCGTTGCGGTTCAACATGCTGAGCGTGTATCCCTTGTTGACCAGGGCCCTGGCCACCGGCTCGCGCAGCCCCGGGTCGCCGGCCGTGTCATAGCGGGCCACCACGTCGTCATAGACTGCGATTGCGTCCTCGCTGTGGTTCAGCGTGCCGAGCCTGGCCCCGTTGTTGATGGGAGCCTTGACGACCTGCTCATGCTGCTCCGACTCGCTGGGGCTAACGTCCTCCCCCGGAGGTGCGCTCCGTTCATGTAACTTCAAAGCGGCAAATGCGATCAGAGTGATCGCCGCTGGCAGAGTGAAATACGCCAACAGCAGCAGCGGATCCATCACCTGAGCCCTCTCAAAGCCCGACGTGCAAGCAAGTGTAGCACGCCGGCGAAAAATGCGAAAAACAGCGCCGAGAGGGCAAATTGAAATATCGCCGGTGCGGTGATTGTCCCGTCGCTGGGTTTGGAGAGGTTGATCAGGGGAAGGAAGCTGCCGGCACCAATGACGGTTGATGCACGATCATAGGCGTTCGCGATCAGCTTGGTTCTCTCGTTGTAGATCAGTATCGCGCGTTCCGCCGATGTTCTCAAGCCGCTCATCGGTTCCTCGTTACCTATGTGCTGCCATTACACCAAGCTGCAGGTCCGAGGAAGAGCAGCGCCGCGCCGCTCTTTGCAGGTACCACTCTCAACGTGACGTCGAAAGCTTGCCGCCTCTCGCTGCGCTCTGGTCTTGAGACCGGTCTCCTGACGCACAGTCCCATGAGTGCAGGCGCGAAGCCGATCGCGGCACAGCCTCCCATGACAACCGCGCGCTTTCCCGTCACACTCACACCACGCAAACCCCGGGAGGCGGTCATGGCGCGCAGCATCGCGGTTGGCATCGGGATCATGGACTACCCGTTCGACACGGCGGACGGGTTCTGGCGCTGGGTCGACCTGTGCGAACAGGGCGGCATCGATTCCATCTGGCAGACCGACCGCCTGGTCAGCCGCACGCCGTTCCTGGAGTGCATGACCGCGCTGGCCGCCATCGCCGGGCGGACGCGGCGGATCAAGTTCGGCGTCAACGTCGTCTCGGTGGCAATGCGGGAGCCGGTGCTGCTGGCCAAGCAATGCGCCACCATCGACGTGCTGTCGAACGGGCGGCTGCTGCCGGGGTTCGGCATCGGCTCCCCCCGCGGCGCCGAGTGGTCCGCCATGCACCTGGACACCACCACCCGCGGGCGGAAGACCGATGAGGCGCTGGAAATCATCAGCCGTCTGTGGTCCGGCGAGGTGCTGGACTATGCCGGACGCCACTTCCGGTTGACCCAGGCCAGCATCGCCCCGCTGCCCGTCCAGCCCGACCTGCCACTATGGATCGGCGGCTCCTCCGAGGCGGCGATCAAGCGGACGGCACGCATCGGCACCGGCTGGCAGGCCGGGGCGGAGACGCCGGCGGCGGTGGGCGAGGTCATCGCCGGGATCAAGGCGGCCCTGGCGGAAACCGGCCGGACGATCGAGGAAGACCACTACGGCGCGGCCTTCGGCTTCCGCTTCGGCGGTCCGGACGACCCCGGAGTCGCGGCGGTCATGGCAGGCTACCAGGCGCGCACCGGACGCGATCCGCGCGATCTGTTCGCCATGGGCGACGCGGCGGTGATCATGGACCGGCTGCGCGCCTACGTGGACGCCGGTGCGTCGAAGTTCATCCTGCGGCCGGTGGCGCAGGGCGACGCGGACATGCTGGCGCAGACCCGGCGCCTGGTGGAGGACGTGCTGCCACAAGTGGCGGCGACGTGGCCGCGGCCGCGCAAGGTGGCGGCCTAAAGCCGATCGCGGCTGGATGCGCGGCCGGGCGGTGCGCATCCGGAAACGGGGCGATCTCGATTCAACCGGGTACACAAGCCGGATTATCCGAGCGCACAAGTCGGATATTGCACGCCTTCGTGTTGCCAAAGCGCTTTAAACCGAACAGCCCGCCCCCCACTCACAGGGTCCTGCCAGCCGGGCTTGCGTGCGGCTCTCCGTCGAGGCCCGCACCGCTCGGCCGGCCCGGCGTCAGCGTGTCTATCCCGGCGCGATCCCGATGATCGCCACAACCGGGTGGCCTCTGGCGGATGGCGCGCGGTCGCGCGGACTGGCGTGGGGCGCCCGGCGTTCGGGCCCGGACCGGTTCGGCGCAGAACCGCCTGCGCTTGTCCGCCCGGCGCGCACCCTCGACCATGGTGTGACCTGTATGGACAGTCCCTTTATCCCGCCCGTGCCGCCGACCCCGGACCAGCCGCTGTCGCCGATGCGGCGGCTGGGCATGCTGCTGCGGCGGCGCAGCATCATGGCCACGTTCCCACGCGCCGCCTACGAGGACCTGATCTACCAGCGCCGCCAGTTCGGCTGGCTGACCGTGTTCGTCAACGATCCCGCCGCCGTGCACCACGTCTTCGTGACCAACGCCGCGAACTACGAGCGCCCGGTGCTGGCGCGCCGCCTGCTGCGTCCGCTGTCGGGCGACGGCCTGCTGCTGGCCGAGGACACCGACTGGCGCAACCAGCGCCGCATCCTCGCGCCCGCCTTCACGCCCGAGAATGTCAGTCTCACGCTGCCGCATTTCGCCGCCGCAGGCGAGGCGCTGGCGAACGACCTGGGCGCCGGGCGGGTCAACCTGCTGGCGCGGATCCGGGACGCCGCCCTGGATGCGGCCTGCCGGGCGCTGTTCTCGCTGCCCTCGGACACGGACGGCACCTATCGCCGGATGTCCGCGCTGGTGCGGGAATACTTCGTCCACGCCGGGTGGATCGCGCTGTGGGACATGCTGGCGCGGCGGGAGAGCGATTACGTCTGGCTGCAGAAGGAGCGCTCCGACTTCAAGCGCCGCTGGTTCGCCGAGATCGACGGGATCGTCGCCGATCGGCGGCGGCAGCCGTCGGTGGGGGGCGCGCGGGATCTGCTGGACCTGCTGATGCAGGCGCGCGCCGCCGACGGCACCCCGGCGTTGAGCGACAAGGAGATCTCCGACCAGGTCGCCACGATGATGGCGGCCGGGTTCGAGACCACGCACGCGATGTTCTGGACGGCCTACCTGCTGGCCTGCGACAAGGCGGTGCAGGACGAGGTGCGGGCCGAGGTTCTGGCGGCGCCCCCGGCCCAGGTCCGCACGCTCGCGCGGCTGCGCGCCTGGCCGGCGCTGCGGCGCGTGCTGATGGAGGCACTGCGGCTGTACCCGCCGTTCCCGGTGACGGCGCGGGTGGCCCGGCAGGACGACGTCGTCGGCGGGGTGAGGATCAAGGCCGGCACGCTGGTGATGCTGAGCCCCTGGATCATCCACCGCCACCACCGTTTCTGGGACCAGCCGGACGCCTTCATCCCGTCGCGCTGGATCGGCCGCGAGGACCGGCCCGGCGAGCACTATATCCCGTTCGGCGTGGGTCCGCGGGTCTGCATCGGCGCCGCCTTCGCCACGTCGCAGGTGATGCTGGTGGTGGCGACGCTGCTGGCCCGCTACCGGGTCGAACTGGACGACCCCCGGCCGGTGCTGCCGACGTTGCGGAACGCGACCGTGCCGGCGATCGAGCCGTGGTTCCGGCTGTCTCTGCTGGACGAGGCGCCCGGGGAGGATCGGGGGTCAACGGCGATCCCGCCGGCCAAGGCGGCGTAGGGCGGCTCGGCGGGGCTATCGCGTGCCGGCGGGCGGCCGGGGCGGCGGTCCCGGCGCCGGGTGGTGCGAAGCCGGCGACGAGGGCGCCGACGCTTTCGGCCAGCAGGCTGATGCGCAGCATTTCCTTGGCGCGGGCGGCAGGCGGTCGAGGCCGGTCCACCGAAGCCGGCGCACCGGCCCCTCCGCGTCATAGCGGCCGCAGGGCCGCCATCCACGCCTCGCGGTGCTGATTGCGGCAAAGGCGTGGATGGCTGGCCTGCGCCGGCCATGACGGTTTGAAGCGCCCGTGCGGCAATTGGAGCGGTTATTCTGCCTCAGGCCCTCAGGCCGAAGCAAATCTCGAGAGATCGACCGCTTGTCTTCGACGCTGTCCTCGCCGGCATCGTTGCCATGACTATCAAAGGCGCCGCCGGCGCCCCACCTCGTTCGTTATCCGGACGGCGGATCGGGCCAGACTCCCTCTCGCTGAGCTGTATCGTGCTTGGAAGGCTCCGCTCATGTCGGCATCAACGTGTTGGCCCATGATCGCGCCCGCTGCCATGTTGGCGCTGTCCGCTGTCGGTTGAAACCCGCTGTGGCTGGTGCTCGACCGGCACCATGCCAGCCGCCCCGATCCGTGCGAAAGCGGCACGGCGATCGACGCCGAAACGCCGCGATCGCAGGCGACCATTATGCTTCCTCTGCTGGCTCTGCGCTCCGCTCTGCGATCTCTGCGTCAAAAAAAATGCGGTGACGCAACAAAGATCGGCGCTGCCTGTGAATCGCCCAACCTCCAACGCCGGCGGCACTCCGGCCACCGCGTTTCAACGCAGAGCGCGCAGAGCCCGCAGAGCAGGATTCGGGCGGCCCGCGGTCGCGCCAAACCGCATCGGCCAGGCACGCGGTTTCGGCATCGCCGGGACGTTACTAAGACGTTGCCGGAATCCCACCTTTCCGCCCAATGCCCATACAGGCGATCCATGAACGCGCAGCGCAGGCGCCATGATCCGCCTCGCGCCAACGGCACGCCCGTCGTATAATGGCAACAACGGCTGGCAGTTGGTATCGGACATGGAATCATCAGCCGAATTGCTGTAACGATTTCGCCGCGATGCCGAAAGGCTCTACCCGGGGCGCCTTGACCGGGCGATCCTGTTCGGCTCACGCGCCCGGGACGATGCGCGCGAGAACAGCGACTGGGATATCGCTTTGTTCATCGCGGACTTCGATCGCGGGCGGGAAAGCCGTCCGCTGAATTTTCTTTGTGCCGATTATCGCCTGCGCGGACTGAAGGTATCGGCGATCGGGCTTCCGACGAACCGCCATGGCGTCGATCCCGGATTGCTGAGACATATCGATCACGATGGGGTATCGCCGTGATCGATCCGGTTCAAGGGCAGAAACCGCCACCACCCTTTCCGTAAGGTCCCGAGCGGCATGCATTCTCGGCGCAGGCGTTCAATGATGCGTCTGACAGACTTGCCGAAGCCGAGAGCCTGTCGCCGCAGAAGCATAGCCGCAGCATTGCCCATTGTTGCTACGATTGCCTGTTCTGGCTCGCCAGGCCGGTCCTGACCAAACAGGATGGCACTTATTGATCCGGCCAGGGTTATCTTGGCAAGCCGCATGCCAATTTCCTCTTTCTGAACAAGGGCTTACTTGTCACCGCCTGCCAAGATAACCCTGGCCGGATCAATATCCGCGGCGGCACGACAGCACGGAACCCCCGATCGGGACGATCATGGCTGCTGCGGCCGACCAGGACCTGGCCGAGGCCGACGCGCTCTATCGGGATGTCGCCGCCGAGCGGACTATCTGCGATTATCACTCAAGCTACAGCAGACCGCAGGTCGATTGAGACAGGGCGACGGCGCTCCCTCATCGTCATGGCCCGGCTTGTCCGGGCCACCTGTCGCGGCAAAAGTGCTGGAACAGGTGGCCCGGACAAGCCGGGCCATGACGAAAGGGAAACGCAGCGGCGGACCGTTTCCGAGATCTGTGCATCCCGTAGGGACAAGCCGGGCCATGACGATGAGGACAGGGGGCCTCAGTGTCCCAACCGACCTGCGGTCTGCTATATCGACCGTCTCCCGCGCGCGTTGTCCAGGTCCTGGATGGCACGAGACGAGCCTTCGCAATCATGAGCCGAAAATTTGCTCTGAAGAATGATGCCGGCTGAGACGAACCGGCAAGGTCCACAGCAAGCCGCTGGTTGGTTGTGACACCAACTCGCCAGGCTCCGGGCCGGCATGCACGCCGTTGCTGATAGCGGCACCGCAAGGCGTGGACGCCGGCCTTCGCCCGAAATGACGATCGGAGATGGCCGCCCTTTGGCCGTCTCCTTGTTACTTCCGTGCTACGGATCGACCCGCGCCGACGCCGAACCGGAAACGACTTCCTTGCCGTCCTGGTTCGTCGTGGACAGCGTCAGGTCGACGTAGTGCTGGCCGCGTTCCTCGCGGATCGCCGCCACCGTGGCCTTGGCGTCGAGCGTGTCGCCGGGCCAGACCTGGTTGGTGAAGCGGACCCCGAACGTCGTCAACCGGCCGTCGCCGACGTAGTTGGTCAGCATCTTGCCGGTCAGGCCCATGGTCAGCATCCCATGCGCGAACACGCTGGGATAGCCGGCGACCTGGGTCGTGTAGACTTCGTCGGTGTGCAGCGGGTTGTAGTCGCCGGATGCGCCGGCATACTGGACGATCTGCGTGCGCGAGAGGTTCTCCGCCACGCGCTCGCTGTGGGTGTCGCCGACTTTCAGGGTCGATGCTTTCAGCGCCATGATTGTTCCTCCCCTCAACCCTGGTCCACCGGACGTTCCGTGGTGACGCCGACGCCGCGCGCGGTGATCACCAGCTCGCCGTTCTGGTCGCGGTACTCGGTGATACGCTCACGGAACGTCAGCTTGCCGGCGCGCTTGCTTTCCTTCTCCCAGGTCCGGCCCGGTTTCGTTTCCACCGTCAGCACGTCGCCCGGCCGGATGTGGCGGTGGTACTCGTAATGCTGTTCCGCATGCAGCCCGCCGGACGAGGACGGCTTGCCTTCAACACCGCTGGCAGTCTTGCCGGAGCCGAACCATTTCTCGCCGGCTTTCGGGCGCAGGTGATAGTCGGGATCGAACTGCGCGACCCCCTGGACAAAGGTGGGTGGGGCGATGATGCCGCCCGCCTCGGTGTCCTTCGCCGCCGCCGCGTCGTGATAGACGGGGTTGTCGTCGCCGACGGCGCGCGCGAACATCATGATATGGCTCGCTTCGACGGGAAACGTGATCTTGGCCAAGTGTCTCCTCCTTTTGCTCTTACCGAGGCAGCTTAGCAGGCCCGCCAAAAGAGGAAACAGCCGGAGGCAGGCATGAGGCGGCCGTTGCGCCGCCCGCGCCTGCGGGCCGCGCTGGAGTCCGCGGCGGTGCCGACGTTCAACGGCCCGCGCGCCATGGCGCAGTCCGCCGAGGCCCTGCGCTTCCTGCGCGCCCCCGGCCGCCTGCCGCACGGCCGGCGGGTCTATGCCATCGGCGATATCCACGGCCGTCGTGCCAAGCTGGCCACGCTGCACCGGCTGATCGCCGACGACATGGCGGCGCGGCCAACCAAGTCAGTGGTGCTGGTGCACCTGGGCGATTACATCAACCAGGGGCCGGACAGCGCCGGCGTCATCGCCCTGCTGGCCGCCGGGCCGCCGCTGCCGCGCCTGCAGGTCGTCAACCTGCTGGGCGATCACGAGCGGATGCTGCTGGATGCCCTGTCCGGCGACCGCGCCGCCGCCACCGACTGGCTGTGGGCGGGCGGCCGGGACGCGCTGGCAAGCTGGGGCCTCGATCCCGGCCTGCCGCGCGAGGAATGGGAAGCCGCGTTGCCGCCGGACCATGTCGCCTGGCTGCGCGGCCTCGCGCTGACGCATCGCGAAGGCGACTACCTGTTCGTGCACGGCGGCATCCGTCCCGGCGTCACCCTCGATCGGCAGAGCCGCGACGACCTGGTGTCCATGCGCCAGCCGTTCCTGTCCACCGAGCAGGATTTCGGGGTGATCGTCGTGCACGGCCACGCCTCGCATCCGGCGGTGCAGATCATGGCCAACCGCATCGGCCTGGACACCGGCGCCGGCACCGGCGGGACGCTGACCTGCGCGGTGCTGGAGGACGACGTCGTCGGGCTGATCGCTGTCTGAGCGGCTGTTTGACCGGGTTGGGCGTGGCGTTCAGCAACGCCCCCCGCCCCTACGGCAGCAGCATCACCTTCGACGCGGCCCGCTGGCGCGACAACTCGAACCCCTCCAGCCCGCGCCCCAGCGGCATCCGGTGCGTGATCATCGGCCGGAACCGCTCCGGCTCCCGCGCCATTGTCGCCAGCACCTTGTCCCAGGTGAAGCGGTCGCAGCCGTGCGTGGCGCGCAACTGGTGGCGGGCGCGGACAAAATCGGTCAGCGGCAGCGATACCGGCCCGGGATGGATGCCGGCGACCACCAGCACGCCCGCCGTGCGCAGCACGCCCAGGCCGTCGGTGACGCTGGCCGGATGCCCGGTCGCCTCCAGCACCACGTCCACCTTGCGCCCGCCCGTCGCCGCCATCACCATATCGGCCAGCGGCGCCTCCGCGACGTCCAGGATGTCGTCGAAGCCGAGTTGCCGCATCACCTCGAAGCGCGGCCCGTCCGCCCGGCCGGCCACCAGCACCCGCCCGGCCCCGGCGGCGCGGGCGAACAGCGCAATGGCCTGGCCAATCGTCCCCGGCCCCATCACCAGCACCGTGTCGCCCAGCCCCACCGCGCCGGTCAGGACGGCCTGGCAGCCGACGCCCAGAGGCTCGGTCAGCGCGCCCAGCTCGGTGTCGATGCCCGCCGGCAACGGCAGGCAGTTGGCCGCCGGCACGGTGACATAACGGGAAAAGCCGCCGTGGCGGGTCAGGCCGATAGCCTCCCGGCGCAGGCAGTTGCGCTGGTCGCCGCGGGCGCAGGCGCTGCAGGCGCCGCAGGCGATGCCGGGCATCACCGTCACCGCCGTGCCCTCGGCCAGCGCCGTCCCTGCTCCGGCCGCCACCACCCGGCCGGCAAACTCATGCCCCATCACCACCGGCAGATGCGGCACCATGAAGCCGTAGCCGTCGGTCCATTCGTAGGCGTGCACGTCCGAGCCGCAGATGCCGGCGTTCTCCACCCGGACGGTCACCTCGCCCGCCCCCGGCCGCGGCGCCTCGGCGGCGTCCGCCAGGTCCAGCCCGAAGCCCGGCCTGGTCTTGCGCAATGTCAGCATGTCGTTCCTCCCCTGCTGTCGCGGCCACGTGCCAGGGGGTGTATGGAACAGCAGGCCGCAAAGCCTGCAAAGGGGGGACGGAATGGCGGATGAAACCGGACGACTGCCGGCCTTGCTGGCGCTGCTCGACATGCTCGCCCACGTCGCACGCCTGATGCACCCGCGGCGCCTGGCCCAGCTTGCCGCGCTGCTGGACGCCCCGGAGGCGGCGCTGCGCGCGGCGGACCCGGCGGCCGACGCGCTACCCGGCCCGGTGCAGGTGCAACTGGACCTGGCCGTAGCGCACGCCGTGCAGGCCTGTGCCGGGCTGCGCGCCGCCGCACCGGACAGTGACATGCGGCAGGCCTACCGGGCCATGCGCCACCACAGCCAGGCGCTGGAGGCGCTGTTCCCGCTGGCCGAGACCGTCCCCGCCGTCAGCCGCTGTTTCCTCGAAGCCCACCGGCGCGACGATCCGGCCGTGCTGGCCCGCGTCGCCGCGCCGCCGGCCCCCGGCAGCGGCGTGTTCCACGCCGGCAACGACATCGGCGAGCGCGGCGGGTTCTCGGTCTACGTGCCGTCCTGGTACGACCCCACCCGGCCGATGCCGGTGATCATGGCGCTGCACGGCGGCGCCGGCCACGGCCGCCTGTTCCTGTGGAACTGGGTGCGGGAAGCCCGCACCCGCGGCATGATCGTCGTCGCGCCCACCGCCACCGGCAGCACCTGGTCGCTGATGCAGCCGGAGATCGACGGCGAAAATCTCAACCGGATCCTCGGCCGGGTGCGCGAGCGGTGGGCCGTCGACCCGGCGCGCCTGCTGCTCACCGGCATGAGCGACGGCGGTACCTTCACCCTGCTCAGCGGCGTCGCCGCGGAATCGCCGTTCACCCACCTGGCGCCGGTGGCGGCGGCGTTCCATCCGCTGCTGCTCGCCACGGCCAGTCCCCAGCGGCTGGCCGGCCTGCCGATATACCTGGTCCATGGCGCGCTGGACTGGATGTTCCCGGTGGACGGCGCCCGCACCGCGCAGCGCACCCTGACCGCCGCCGGCGCCGCCGTCACCTACCGGGAGATCGCCGATGTGTCGCACGCCTGGCCGCGCGACGAGCAGGCGGCGATGCTGGACTGGTTCGTAACCCACGACGGCGCCCCGGTCCGCTACAGCAGACCGCAGGTTAGTTAGGACGCAGACGGCCTGTCTTCATCGTCATGGCCCGGCTTGTCCGGGCCACCTATTCCAGCACGTGTGCCGCGACAGGTGGCCCGGACAAGCCGGGCCATGACGATGGGGGAACGCTCTTGGCGCCCAGGCAAGCACTTGATTTTACGATCATTTCCGACTCGTTTCCGAGATGTGTGCATCCCGTAGGGACAAGCCGGGCCATGACGAGTGAGGTGCGCCGTCGCCGTGTCTCAACCAACCTGCGGTTTGCTGTCGAGCAGGCCGCAGACAGGCCGGGACACTGTTCGGAGAGGAATGGCCGGCCTGCGCCGCATTGGCGTTAAGACAGTGGGATTCGCGGCACGGCCGTTTCCACATCGTCATGGTGGGTGCAGGCCCCATAGGCGTTAAAATTGTGAGGAACGTGGCAGGCTGCCTCTCGCCGTCATGGCGGCCGCAGGCCCGCCATCCACGCCTGACGGTGTTGAGATCAGCCAAAGGCGTGGATGATCCGCCTTCGCGGACCATGACGCTGAGGGGCCGGTGCCCTGCACCAAATGACGCGGCTGTTCCCTGACGCTCCCTTGGTAACGCCAATGCGGCCTGCCCCCGGCACGACGATCAAGGCGCGCCACCGCCCCGTGCCGGTATCGGCGACAAACCGCGTCCGGCGGATCAAATCGCCCCACCCGGCAACCTTTCATTAACGATTTCGTGGCTTTCATGCCGTTCCCGGTATCCTTCGGACGCGCCGCGCATGACCGACACAATCCTGGACTCTCCGCTTCCGGCCGCCTTTGCCGCACCGGCGCCCGACCTCATCCGCGACGCGCTGGAGGAAAGCCGGCAGCGCTGGCGCCAGCTCGTGATCCTGGCCGCCGACGTGGCGTTCGAGACCGACGCCAGCGGCCGATTCGTCCTGGTCATCCCCGACCAGGCGCTGGGCTGGCCCATCGGCTCGCTGATCGGCCAGCCGTCGGAGCTGCTGCTGGGCGATGACGGCGCCAGCCCGGTGTTCAATCCTTTCCGCCCCGGCACCGAGATACGGCGCCGCCGCGCCTGGCTGCGCCGCTATGACGGCTCGCTGGCGACGATGGCGGTCTCGGTCGCGCCGCTGCGCGACGCCGGCGGCGGCATCACCGGCGCGCGCGGCATCGGCATCGACCTGACCGACTGCGACCTTCAATCGTCGCAGATCGCCGGCCGGCTGCGCCGTGGCGAGGTGCTCGACCACATCCTGTCGCGCGTCGGCCAGGAGGCCGCGGCCGAGCAGATGATGGATACCGCGCTCTGGGCGCTGATCCACGCGCTGGGCGCCGAGGGCGCGGCAGTGGTCGCGCGCGGCGCGGATGGCGCGCCCGGCCGCATCCTGCACCAGCGCGGCCCCGGCGCCGCCGCCACGCTCGATACCGCCGATCGGCTGCTGGTCCGGCCGGATAGCGAGGCAGCCGATGCCACCGGCCCGGACGGGCGCAGGGTCCTGGCCATCGGCTGCCGCACGCGCTTCGGCGCCGGCGCCGGGCTCGCGCAAGGGCTGGCGCTCTGGCGCACCGCCCGGGCGCACGCGTGGAACCATGACGACACGCTGATCGCCACCTCGGCTGCCGGCATCGTGCGCATGATCCTGGAATACGAGGCGGTGCAGCAGGAGATGGCGCAGCAGGCGCGCACCGACCCGCTGACCGGCCTGCTCAACCGCCGCGCCTTCCTCGAGGCGATGCAGCGCCAGACCGCGCGGCTGGACCGCGAGAGTGCGCCGGGCACGCTGATGTTCATCGACCTGGACGGATTCAAGGCGGTCAACGACAGCCAGGGCCACGCCGTCGGCGATGCTGTGCTGATCCGGCTGGCCGACATGCTGCGCCGGCTGGTGCGGCCCTCCGACCTGGTCGCGCGCCTGGGCGGGGATGAATTCGCGGTCTGGCTCGGCGGCGTCGACCAGGCGACGGCGGCGGAACGGGCGGACCACCTGTGCAAGGCCGCGCCGGCGGAGCTTGGCAGCGTGGCGCCCGAGGCGGTCGCCGGCCTCGGCCTGTCCGTCGGCATCGCCCTGCGCGGCCCCGGAAGCCCGGAAAGCATCGAGGACCTCATGCGGCGGGCTGACATGGCGATGTACGGCGTCAAGCGCGCCGGCCGCAATCACTGGCGGGTATCGACCGAGGGAGACGCATGATGGACGCCGACGAAGCCGCCCGGGTCCGCCGCGGCGCCAGTGCCAACACCAGCCCTGACGTGCTGCAGGCGCTGGCGAAGGATCCGTCCGTCACCGTGCGCGCCAGCGTCGCGCTGAACCCCGCCCTGCCCGACAGCCTGACCGCGGCGCTGGCGGCGGACGCGGATGCGCGGGTGCGCTCGATCATCGGCCGCAAGCTGGCCAGCCTGACGCCCGGCCTGACCGACACGGCGCGGGAGCGGGTGCAGCAGGACGCGGTGGCCAACCTGACGGCGCTGGTGGCCGACGCGGCGCTGCGGGTGCGCACCAGCGTCGCCGAGGCGGTGCGCGACCTGTCGGACGGGCCGCGCGACATCATCCTGCGGCTGGCGCACGATCCGGCGGTGATGGTGTCCGAGCCGGTGATCCTGTTCTCGCCGATGCTGACGGAGGAGGACCTGGTCGCGCTGATCGCCGCGGGTCCGCCCTCCACCACGCTGACCGCGGTCGCCCGGCGCCCGAAGATCACCGAGGCGGTCTCCGACGCGATTGTCGAAACCGCCGACGTCGCCGCCATCGGCGCCCTGCTGGCCAACCATACCGCGCAGATCCGCGAGGCCGCGCTGGATGCGCTGGCGGCGCAGTCCGAGGAGCAGACCGCCTGGCAGGAGCCGCTGGTGCGGCGGCCGCATTTGCCGCCGCGGGCGGCGCGCATCCTGTCGGAGATCGTCACCAGCCATCTGCTGGAGACACTGGTGGCGCGGACCGACCTCGACCCCAAGCTGAGCCTGGAGCTGCGCCTCAGGCTGAACCGCACGCCGCCGCAGACGCCGACCGGGATGTTCGGGCCGCTGGAGGCGCTGGCGCCGAACACCACGCCGCAGGCCGCGCTGGCGCACGCCTATGCGCTGCGCGATGCCGGACGGCTGGATGACCAGGCGATGCTGGACGCGCTGCGGCGCAACGCCACCGGCGTGGCGACGGCGATGCTGGCGGCGAAGGCCGACGTGCCGCTGCAGGTGGTCGAGCGGGCCTGTGCGCTGCGCAGCGCCAAGGCCGTCGTCAGTCTGGCCTGGAAGGCGGGGCTGTCGATGTCCACCGCGGTGATCCTGCAGGCGATGCTGGCCCGCCTGGCGCCCGACATGATCCTGCGGCCCGCCCAGGGCGGCAGCTTTCCGCTGTCGATCGAGGAACTGCGCTGGCAGCTGGGATTCCTGGGGGTCGGCAGTCCGGGCCTGCGGCCGTGGACGCCGCGGCGGCTGTCGGAGTAGCGCCGGGGGCGTTCCCGCTTGTCATGGCCGGGCGCGTCGGGGCCACCTGTCGCGGCACGCGTGCTGCAATAAGTGGCCCGGACAAGCCGCATACGCGCTGACCCGGAGATAGGGCCGTGTCCATTGCTTCTCCGTCATGGCCGGGCGTGTCCCGGCCATCCACCCTCCACCGTCGCAGCGCGGATGGCCGGGACACGCCCGGCCATGACGATAGAGAGACGACCGCGCCCTGTTCCCCCTTTAGGTTAGTGCCTACGCGGACAAGCCGGGCCATGACGGTCAGGGCGCACTGTCGCCCTGTCTCAACCTGTCGTCTCAGAGCCTGTTTTACTTGAGCCGCTCCTCGTTTACCGCAGTAGACCGGGAGGTACCTCCGCTCTTGAGGGTCGGCAGGCGCGAGCCGTGCGCATCCTCCAACGACCTGCCCTCGATGGAGGTCGTGTGGGCCGTGTTCGTCTATCAGGCATCACGGTAAACCACTGATCCACAAGCATTATTCACTCAAACAGGCTCTCAACCTGTCCATGGTTCGGCGTAGCGCCGACGACGGCCCATCCCGAACATGACAACAAAGTAACGTCCACACACAACGCCTGCCGATCTCCCCTTCCCGTCTTGCGTCACGCCCTGCCCGTCATCCCGGCAGCGGGCAGACAGCACCATGGGGCACGCCCACGCCCCGGGCGTCCATGGGTGGCAGGGTCTAATACTTCCGCATCAACGCAACGATACGACCCTGCACCTTCACCCGGTCGGCCGGGAAGATCCGCGTCTCGTGCCGCACGTTGCAAGGCTCCAGCGCGATCGAGTTGCCGCGGCGGCGCAGGCGCTTCAGCGTCACTTCCGCGTCGTCCACCAGGGCAACGACGATCTGCCCGTTCTCGGCCGTGTCGCCCTTCTGGATGATCACCATGTCGCCGTCCAGGATCCCAGCCTCGATCATTGAATCACCGGCGACCTCCAGCCCGTAATGCTCACCCGCACCCAACAGCGCCATCGGCACCTCGATATGGCTGTTGGTGTCGCGCAACGCCTCGATCGGCAGGCCGGCGGCGATGCGCCCATACATCGGCAGCTCGATCGCCCCGGCGTCATTCGCCGTGCGCACGCCCGGCAGGCGCTGGGTGAAATCGCCACGGATTACGTTCGGCGAGAACCCCGCCGCCGCGTCGGTGCCGGTGGACGCCGCGGCGGTTTCGCGCGGAACCATATTGTCCGGCAGCCGCAGCACGTCGAGCGCCCGGGCACGATGATGCCGCCGGGCGATATAACCCCGCTCCTCCAGCGCCGAGATCAGCCGGTGGATGCCGGACTTCGACCGCAGGTTCAGTGCGTCCTTCATCTCCTCGAACGACGGAGAAAACCCCGTCTGCTTCAGGTGGCTGTCGATAAACACCAGAAGTTCGTATTGTTTCCGGGTCAACATGATGGGCGTCCTTGCACTCGGTATCGCACGCGGGTTCCGGAACAAACCGGCAACCATAGCGAGCGTTCTAGGTTGGTTCCGTCCAGGACGTCAAGCAAAACCATGAAAAATTTTGATTATCCCGGCGTGCACACGCCTTTTTTGACACCCAGCGCGCCTCACAGACCAAGGGAATCGAGCCGGATCACGCTGACCTCGGCGCCTTCCTCCAGCGCCGGCGCATGCGGCGGGCGCAGCACCAGCGCATCCGCGTTCGCCAGCCGCCGCAGCATCGCCGAATCCTGCACCGGGAACGGCGTCGCCACCAACCGCCCCGCCGCGTCGCACGCGATCGAGGCGCGCAGGTAATCAGCCCGGCGGTCGTTCGCCCTGACGGCCGATCCGAGCACCGCGGCGGTCGTCGGCAGCGCCGCCGCCGGCAGGCCCGACAACCGCATCAGCGCCGGCAGCAGGAACAGGATCGCGCACACCAGCGCCGAGACCGGATTGCCCGGCAGGCCCAGCACCGGCGTCGTCCCCAGTTGCCCGAACAGCAGCGGCTTGCCCGGCCGCATCGCGATCTGCCAGAAATTCAGCGTCAGGCCGCGCGACTGCAACGCCGCGATCACAAGATCGTGGTCGCCCACCGACGCGCCGCCGGTGGTGACCAGCAGGTCCATCCCCGCCACCGCATCGGCAACCGCGGCGATCGCCGCCGCGTCGTCCCGCGCGTTCGGCAGGATCATCGGCGCCCCGCCCGCCGCGCGCACCAGGCTCGCCAGCGCGTGCGAGTTGGAACTGACGATGCCGCCCGGCGGTATCGGCTCGCCCGGCATGGCGATCTCGTCGCCGGTGGCCAGGATCGCCACGCGCGGACGGCGGTGCACTGGCAGCCAGGGATGGTTGGCGGCCGCCGCCAGGCCGGCGTCGCGGGCGGTGATCCGCCGCCCGGCCGGGATCACCGCGTCGCCCGCGGCGAAATCCTGCCCGGCCCGGCGAATGTGACGGCCCAACGTCACGCTTTCGTTCACCCGCACGCTGTCGCCGTCGCGGGCCGCGTCCTCCTGCAGCAGGATCGCATCGGCGCCCGCCGGCACGGCGCTGCCGGTGAACAGCCGCACCGCCTGCCCCGGGCCGACAACGCCGTCGAACGGATGCCCGGCCGGCGCCGCGCCGATGACCGCCAGCACCGCCCCCGCCGCGCCGTCGGCGGCCCGCAGCGCATAGCCGTCCATCGCCGAGACATCCACCGGCGGCTGGGTCAGGCGCGCCACCACCGGCGCCGCGGTGACCCGGTTCCACGCCTCGGCCAGCGCCACGACCTCGGCCGGCGTCGGGCGCAGGACTTCGAGGATACGGGCGCGGGCTTCTTCAACGCTGATCATGCTGGCTCCGCCTGGATGGGACGTCTCGGAGCACTGTGCGCAATGCGCGGCGAAGTCTCAAGATCGCGGGATCGCTCAGGTCGTCGCCCGCTCGACGATGCGGAACGGCACCTGCATCCGGTCGTTGTCGCTCGCCCGCTCCCCCGCCAGCCGCCGCAGCAGCAACGTCGCGGCCGATCGGCCGGTGCCGCTGCCTTCGGGGCTGACGGTGGTGATCGGCGGCTCGTTCACTTCGCTGAACTCGAAGTTGCCGAAGCCGACGACGCCGAGTTGGGCAGGGAGCGCCACGCCCTGCACCCGCGCCTCGGTCACCACGCCGAACGCCATCAGGTCGGAGCTGCAGAACAGCCCGCAGGGCTGATCCAGCAGCGGCCGCAGGGCGCGCATGCCGTCACGCCCGGCGCCGGCGGTGCTGGGGGCGCAGGTCGTCTGTTCCAGGACCAGGGGTTTCCCCACCGCCGCCACCCGCTCGGTGAAGCCGCGCGCCCGGGTCAGCGCGCGGGAATCCCGCGCCGACAGCGAAGCGAACCGCTCATAGCCCTTGCCCAGGAGAAAATCGGCAACCTCGCGCCCGACATGGGCGTGGTCGAAGCCGATGACCATGTCGATCGGCCGGCTGGAGACGTCCCAAACCTCGACGACCGGGATGCGCGCCTCGATCAGCATCTGCAAGGCGCCGGGGGTATAGGCGGACCCGGTGATCAGCAACGCGTCCGGCCGGCGGCCGAGCAGCGCGTGGAACAGCGCCTCGTCATCCGTCTGGTCATAGCCGCTGATCGACAGCATCACCTGGTAGCCGGCCTGGCGCATCGAGGCGCTGAACGACTGCACCAGCCCGGCGAACATCGGGTGGGCGATGGTCGGCACGATGGCGGCGACCATGCGGGACTTGCGCGAGGACAGCCCGCCGGCGATCAGGTTCGGGACGTAGCCCAGGCGCTCGATCGCCGCCCGCACCCGGGCGGTGGTCTCCGGCGAGACCCGGTCGGGCGTGTTGATGACGCGCGAGACGGTCATCGGCGCGACGCCGGCCGCGGCCGCCACATCGGTGATCTTGACGGGCGCGGTTCGGATTGGCGGGGCGCGCTCCGTGTCGGACACCGTGGTTTTTCCCTTCTTGTGGTGGAACGTCACCCTAGCGTGCCGGCGCGCCGGCGGCCAGAGAATACCGCCGGGTCTGGAGCATCGGAGTTAATTGAGGCAGCATGCCCGGATTCAATCGGCAGGAGGAAGCTCAGGATGCTGAAATCCGGCGTATCGATGTTCTTCACCGACTATTCAATCGCCCCCGGGGCGCTGGGCCAGGCGCTGGAGCAGCGCGGCTTCGAATCCGTATGGGCACCGGAACATTCGCATATCCCGCTGTCGCGCAAGTCGCCGTTCCCGGGCGGCGGTGACGTGCCGAAGAAGTATTACGACGCCATGGACCCGTTCGTGACGCTGACGGCGGCGGCCGCGGCGACGAAAACGCTGAAGGTCGGCACCGGCGTCTGCCTGGTGGCGCAGCGCGACCCGATCCAGACGGCGAAGCTGGTGGCGTCGATCGACCAGGTCTCCGGCGGGCGGTTCCTGTTCGGTATCGGCAACGGCTGGAACCAGGACGAGCTGGAGGACCACGGCGTGAAATTCGCCGATCGGCATAAGGTGGCGCGGGAGCGGGTCGAAGCGATGAAGGCGATCTGGACCCAGAACAAGCCGGAATATCATGGCGAATTCGTGAACTTCGACCCGATGATGACCTGGCCGAAGCCGGTGCAGAAGCCACATCCGCCGGTAATCGTCGGCGGCGCCTTCCCCTACTCCGCCCGCCGGGCGATCCGTTACGGTGACGGCTGGATTCCGCAGGCGGCTCGCGGCGGCTACAAGGAGATCGGCGACCTGATCCCCGAGTTCCGCAAGATGGCGACCGAGGCAGGGCGCAACCCGGACGAGATCGCCATCACCGTCTGGTTCCCGCGCCGCGAGTTGGACCTGATGAAGCGCTATGCTGACATGGGCGTGGAGCGCGTGGTGTTCAACGTGGAGTCGGAGGGGGCGGACAAGGTGCTGCCAGTGCTTGACGAGATCGCCGCGTTCATGGCGAAGGCGAACGGCTGAGGGCGCGGATGGCTCGGTGACGGGCATCGAGGCCTGCGTCGCCTGGGCCTGCAAAGACGGACCATCCACGCCTGGCGGTATATTGATACCGCGGCACAGGTGTGGATGGTGGGCCCTCGCCCCATTGGCGTTAAAATGGCGTGGCGGCGGCACGATGCTTGCCATTCCGTCATGGCCCGGCTTGTCCGGGCCACCTGTCGCGGCACAGTGCTGGAACAGGTGGCCCGGACAAGCCGAGCCATGACGAGGAGGCAACAGCCAGCCCTGTTTTAACGCCAATGGGGCCTTCGCCCACCATGAAGGTGCAGGAACGGCCACGTCCCCGATCCCGCGGTGTCAGGGCGTGCACCCATCATGACGGCGTCGTGCAGCCAGGCTTGCCGTGAATGCGCTCCAACCAGCGATCATACGCGGACGGGCGGCCAGTGACCCTCAGCCTACGATGCCGCCAGCAGGCATGAATTCGGTCATCCGGAGGAATCCGAACAACAAACCGCTTCTCCCGCGATTGTGAAGAATCCCTGCCCTGTTTTCATGATTCTTAAGGACTGACGTCTGCTGTGCGTGGCACAATGCAGGATTCTCGTCCGGAACCGTCGGAGGCCGCAACCGCCAGACGAGGAACCAGCTTCGGTCGCCGTCGACCGCGATGTTCGTTACGGGCCAGTTTCTGGTTGCCGGCGATGCAGCCTGTGCGTGCAATGCCGTGCCGCCCAGTTATCTCGGCCGGCCGCTCCCGTAATTGTTTTGGAGTTAGTGTGTTTTCCCGGCATCGACCATGCACATACATTTGCCTTGACGCCAATCGACCTGCGCCCGCCTGATACACCCAGCTCCGAGGATGCATGTACGCGCTCACTGATGTCGTCCGAACCCACCATACGGCAGGCACCGACGTTACGGCTTTCGACCCGTATCGCTGAACACACCCGCGACGGAAACGCAGCCATGACCCGCGCTGACGCACCGGAGGTCTTCCAGCAGGACGTGCACGGCATTCCCGGCCTGATCCCAGGACGCCGCCCGTTGCCGGCAGGACCTGGATCGCATGGCTGACCTACTGGACCTGGTTCCATTGCATGACCTGGCGCCGGACGGCGATGCCTGGATCGCGACCGGCGACGCCCCCGGCTTTCTGTTGCGCCCACGTTCCGGTCGCCTGCCCAAGGGCTGGGTCCTGCTGCGGTTCGGCGCCAGGGCCGATGACGGCACCCTCACCCCCGTCCTCGCCGTGGACGACGGCACGGGCTTTTCCATCGGCGGCGCACGGCGCATTTCGTTGCAGGAAGCTACGGGCAGCGGCGTCCTCCTGCGCCTGCCCGACACGGTCCAGGCGCTCCGGCTCGACCCATTGAGCGGGCGTGGCCGGTTCCAGGTCGATCGCCCCGAAATCGAGCGTATCGGATTGGCGCGCGTCGCGCTGCGGCGCGTCGCACCGGTTGTCCACCGCCTGCGCCAGCCGGGCATGGCAAGCCGTTACGCCGCCGCCGCGGTGCGGATCGGGCGCCAATCGGGCCTGCGCGGCGTGCTGTCGCACATGCTGCGTGACCGGCAGCAATCGGGCACCACGTCCTATGCCGACTGGATCCGCGCCCACGACCGGCTGGACGCCGGCGACCGGGCCGCCATCGCCGGGCGCATCGCCGACATCGGCGGGAAACCAACGATCTCGATCATTGTGCCGCTGCGCGACACGCCCGGCCATTTGCTCCGGCAGTGCATCGAGTCCGTGCGTGGCCAGCTCTGGCCGCACTGGGAACTCTGCCTGGCGGACGATGCCTCGACCGCCCCCCACCTGCCGGCCATCTGCGAGGATTACGCCCGCGGCGACCCACGCATTCGTTTCGTCCGCCGATCGCAGAACGGCGATGCCGCCGCTGCGTCCAACGCCGCCCTGGCCCTGGCAAGCGGCGAATTCGTTGCTTTGCTCGATCCTGCTGACGAACTCGCGCCCCACGCCCTCTACATGGTGGCCGAGGCGCTGGCGGAGCGGCCGGACCTGGACCTGATCTTCTCCGACGAAGACAGCATCGACGCGGCAAGCCTGCGCCACGATCCGTGGTTCAAGCCGGACTGGAACCACGACCTGATGCTGAGCCAGAATGCGGTTGGCCACCTCGCGGTCTTCCGCCACCGCCTGGTCGAGGACGCAGGCGGTTTCCGCAGCGGCTTCGACGGCAGCGGGGACTACGACCTGACGCTGCGGGTCGCCGAGCGCACCGCGCCCGGGCGCATTGGACATATCCCCTTCATCCTGTACCATCGGCGCGCGATCCCGGGGCCGACGGCCGGCGGCGAACAGCACGATCCGCACCAGGCCGCGGCGCGTGCCGTGCAGCAGCACCTCGACCGCACCGGCCGCACCGGCGCGCGCGTTGAATCCCAGGGCCCCCCGGGCTGTTGCCGCGTCCACTGGCCGTTGCCGCCAAACCCGCCGCGCGTGGCGATCATCATCCCGACACGCGACAAGGTGGCGCTGCTGCGGGTCGCCGTGGACTCGGTTCTTGCGCGTACCGACTATCCGGCCATCGAGATCATCGTCGTCGACAACGGCAGCGTCGAGGCGCCGACGCTGGAGTACCTGCAGCGGATCCGGCAGCATCCTGGCGTGCGTGTGCTGCGCTACGACCAGCCGTACAGCTTTGCCGCGCTCAACAACTGGGCGGTGGCGCAGACCGGCGCGCCGGTGGTGGCGTTTCTCAACAACGACATCGAGGTGATCACGCCCGAGTGGCTGTCGGAGATGGTGTCGCAGGCGCTGCGTCCGGAAGTCGGCGCGGTCGGCTGCAAGCTATATTACCCGGACGGCACGATCCAGCACGCCGGCATCGTCGTCGGGATCGGCGCGCTAGCCGGGCATCCGCATACGGGCCTTCCGCGTGAGGCACCGGGCTATTTCGGCCGCGCCGCCTGCGCACAACGTTACTCCGCCGTCACAGCTGCCTGCATGGTCATGCGGCGCGAGGTATTCCTGCGCGTCGGCGGCTTCAACGAGCGCGATTTTGCCATCGCCTTCAACGACGTGGACATCGGGCTGCGGCTCAACCGCGCTGGCTTCGCCGTCGTCTGGACCCCGCACGCCCAACTGTTCCACCATGAAAGCGCAAGCCTCGGCCCCGCGACCGGTGGCAGCCGCCTGCGGCAGTTCCACCGCGAATGCGACAATCTGTGGCGCGCCTGGCCGGAGGCGATCCGGAACGATCCGTTCTACAATCCCAATCTGACGATCATCGGCATTGACTGGAGTCTCGCTTTTCCGCCGCGTGTCACGCGCCCCTGGCAACAGCGGCGTATCGGGCGATTGCTGTCCACCATGGCCGGGCGTATCTCCAATGGCGCCAAAACAGCGGCATCGGCGGCACGACTGATTCCGTCGTCATGGCGGCCACAGGGCCACCATGACGACATAGCAACGCCCGTGCCGCCTGGTCCGGCAGCGGCAGAGACGTATCCTACCGCCGCCCCGTCGGCACCTGGTTGAACGGCATCCCCTTGTCCGCCCGGATGTCCGGCGGCAGGCCCAGCACCCGTTCCGCAATGATGTTCCGCAGGATCTCATCCGATCCGCCGGCGATCCGCATGCTCGGCGAACTCAGCAGCGCGGATTGGAACATCGCGTACGCCTCCGCCAGGTCGTCGTCCACCACCAGCCCCGCGGCGCCCATCAGGTCGATCCCGTAGCTGGCGATGTCCTGCAGCTTCGAGGCGTTCACCAGCTTGTGGATGGAGTTCTCCGGCCCCGGCGTCTCGCCGCGCGACAGCGCCGTCATGGTGCGGAAGCGGGTGAACTTCAGCCCCTGCGACCGCGCCTGCCACTCGGCGATGCGTTCCCGCACCGCGCCGTTCTGGATCGCCGGCTTGCCGTTGATCCGCATCTTGCGCGCCAGTTCCACCAGGTCGTCCACGTCCGGCCGCTGCACGTCGCCCACGGCAAGCCGCTCGTTCATCAGCGTGGTCAGCGACACGCGCCACCCCTGCCCCACCGCGCCCAGCCGCTGGCTGTCGGGCACCCGCACGTCGGTGAAGAACACCTCATTGAAATGCCGCGCCCCCGACATCTGGTGGATCGGCCTTATTTCGATTCCGGGTGATTTCATGTCCAGAAAGAAGAAGGTCAGCCCCTCGTGCTTCGGCACGTTCGGATCGGTGCGCACGACGATGATGCCGAAATCCGACAGATGCGCGCCCGAGGTCCAGATCTTCTGCCCGTTGATGATCCAGTCGTCACCGTCCCGCTCGGCCTTGGTGCGCAGGGCCGCCAGGTCGGAGCCGCCGGCCGGCTCGCTGAACAACTGGCACCACACTTCCTCGCCGCGCAGCGCCGGGCGCACGTAGCGGTCGAGCTGTTCCGGCTTCGCATAGGCCATCATGGTCGGGATGCACATGCCCAGGCCGATTTCATACAGCCCGCGCGGCACGACGAAATCATCCTCCTCCTGGTTGTAGATCACCTGCAGGATCGGCGACGCCTCCCGCCCGCCGAACCGTTTCGGCCAGGTAAGGCCGGCGAAACCGGCGTCGGCCTTCTTCGCCTGCCAGGTTTTGCAGCGCGCCACGCCCTCGGCATCGAGGCCGCTCTGCCGCAGCACCGGCCGCGCCGCCGCCTTGGGTTCGGCATGCGCGTTCAGGAACGCCCGCGCCTCGGCACGGAAGGCGGCTTCCTCCGGGGTATCGTTGAAGTCCATGACGTTCGTTCCCTCTACGCTGCGTTGCGGGTTTCCAGCAGATCGACCAGACGGTGCTTCCAGAACGGCAAAGAACCGATCGCCAGTGCCAGTTCCTTGGACCGGCGGTAGAACAGGTGGCAGTCCACCGCCCAGGTGAAGCCGATGCCGCCGTGCGTCTGGATGTTTTCCTTCGAGGCCAGGTGGAACGCCTCGGTGGCCGAGACCCGCGCCGTCGCCGCGGCCAGCGGCAGGTCGGTGGCGTCCGCGCCCAGCGCCCAGGCGCCGTAGTAGGCGTTCGACCGCGCCAGTTCCAGCGCCACGTACACATCCGCCAGCTTGTGCTTGATCGCCTGGAACGAGCCGATGGGCCGGCCAAAGGCATAGCGCTCCAGCGCATAGTCGCGCGCCATGTGCAGGCAGGCGTCGGCGCCGCCGACCTGTTCGAATGCGAACAGAATAGCCGCGCGGTCAAGGACACGCTGCACCGCGCCCCAGCCGCCGTTGCCCAACCGCTCGGCCGGCACCGCCTCGAAGTCCAGCCGCGCCTGGTTGCGGGTCGGATCGACGGTGGTGAGATCCCGCCGGCGGACATTCGCCAGATCGGCCAGGTACAGGCTGGCCTGCCGCGCCTCGTTGCAGGCCACAACCACGGCGATGTCGGCGATGCCGCCGTCGGCCACCGGCCACTTGATCCCCTTCAGCATGCCGCCGACGGCGCGGGCGTGGATCGCGTCGGGCTCGGGGTTGCCGGCGCCCTCGGACAGGGCGAAGCAGGCGATGGTCGATCCGTCGGCCAGCTTCGGCAACCATTCGCGGCGCTGGGCGTCCGACCCGGCGGTCAGGATCGCCTCGGCCGCCAGGTACGCGGTGGAGGCGAACGGCGCCGGCGCCACCACGCGGCCGATTTCCTCGGCCAGCACGCACAGGCCTTCGTAGCCCAGGCCGGCGCCGCCGAATTCCTCCGGGATTGCCGCGCCGATCCAGCCCATGCCGGCGATCTCGCGCCAGAGATCGACCGCGTAACGTTCTTGCCCGTCAAGCGAGCGGCGGGCCACCGCCGGCGTGCATCGCTCCGACAGGAAGCGCCGCGCCTGGTCGCGCAGTTGCTTCAGGTCGTCGGAAAAGTCGAAGTTCATGGTGATTCCCCCTTTTCAGCACGGTGCCAGCATGCGGGCCGCCTGTGAAGCGTCATACCGGCAGCCCGAAGCTGACCGCTTTGGAACGCGCCGGGCTGCCGGTATGCTTTTTGTTTTCGCGCGGCCGCCCCACCAACCCCGCGCGTTGACCGGTCAGCCCTTCGGGCTGCCGGTCTCATCCCTGGTTGGCGCCGGGCAGGCCGCGCGGGAACAGGTTGGCGGCGAGCAGGCCGCCATCGACGTCCAGCGTCGTGCCGGTGACGTAGCGCGCCATGTCCGAGGCCAGGAACAGCGCCGCCTGGCCGATATCGTCCGGCGTGCCGCGGGCGCGCATCGGGATCAGGCTGGCGGCGTAGGCCTCGGCCCGCTGCGGCGTGTCGTACAGCCGCGGCGTCACGATATGGCCCGGCGCGATGGCGTTGACCCGGATGCTGTGCGGCGCCCACTCCACCGCCATGGTCTGGACCAGGCTGATCAGCCCCGCCTTGGCCGCCCCATAGGCGCCGCGCATCGGGCTGGACCGCTGCCCGTCCACCGAGGCGATGCCGACGATCGCCCCGGGCTGCCGGCGCCGGATCAGCGACCGGGCCACCTGCTGCGCCACCAGGAAGAAATAGCGCAGGTTCAGCCGCATCTGCTGGTCCCAGACGTCGGCCGTGGTGTCCAGCAGGGAACCCCAGGCCGCGGCGCCGACGATCGAGACCATCACGTCCAGGCCACCGAGCTTGTCCTCGGCCTCGGCGACGATGCGCGGGACCTGGGCGTCGTCCAGCACGTCGCCGGCAATGGTCAATCCTCGGCGATCGAGCGCCGCGATACGCCCGCCGACGGCGTCGGCCCGTTCGGGCACCACGTCGACCAGGGCGACGTCGCAGCCGGCGCGGGCCAGGAACAGGGCGCTGCTCTCGCCCATGCCCTGCCCGCCGCCGACGATCAGGGCTTTGCGGCCGGCGAGGCCGAAGAATGATGCTTCCGATGACATGGGCCGGATCCTCCCGTGGTTCGGCACAGTGGATCACCATGGGCAGCGGGATGCAAAATCACACCGGGCGAAGCGGAAGGTGCGGTTGCGGCGGCAGGATGGCGTCGATCACATCGCCCGGCCGCACCGTGCCGCCCGCCAGCACGATCGCCATGATGCCGGCCTTGCGGACCAGGGTGCCGGAGGCGTCGCGGTCCAGCGTCGCCGCCATCAGCCCTGGCCTGAAACGGTCGAGCTGGATGCAGGGATTGCGCAATCCGGTCACCTGCACTCGCGCAGCATCCCCGATTTGCAGGATGGCGCCGGTGGGCAGGCCGAGCAGGTCGACGTTGCGCGTCAGGATGTTCTCGCCGATGTCGCCGGGGCCGATGACGAAGCCTTTCGTTGCCAGCTCATCCAACAGTTCCCGGTGCAGCAGATGCACCTGGCGGAGATTGGGCTGCGTCGGGTCGCGGGCGGCGCGGGACCGGTGCCGCACGGTCGCGCCGGCATGCCCGTCGCCTTCCACGCCCAGGCCGGCAAGCAGGGTGATCCACATCCCCGGCCGCTTGCTGAAATGATGACCGGCGCGCTGGCTGACAGCTTCGACGATGCCTGGCATCCGGTTCTCCCCGGCGGTGCGGCGGTTGCTTCTGCGTCATGGCGGGACACGCCCAATGCGTATCAGGATAGGGCGTCCGGCGGAGCAAGGTCTTCTCCCTCACCGTCATGGCCGGGCGTGTCCCTACGGGATGCACACATCTCGGAAACGGTCCGCCGCTGCGTTTCCCTTTCGTCATGGCCCGGCTTGTCCGGGCCACCTGTCGCGGCACAAGTGCTGGAATAGGTGG
>NZ_NHRY01000067.1 GCF_002937115.1 Rhodopila globiformis
GTGGAGGCCACACGCGCCGGAGAAGAGGGGGCATGCTGGCGACCGTACGCCAGGCGCGGCGAACAGACAGTGGTGTTCGGCCGAGGCACGGGCCGCGCGCCGGATGGGCATTGATGTCCTTCCAGCGACTCCAAAATAGGTAGGCTTCGACGCAGCCGGGGATCGCCCGCCATCGGGTCGGGTGCCGATCGGCCGACGACAGCGGAGCCACAGGATGCGCGGACTGGACGGATTGCGGGTGCTGGTCACGGGAGCGGCGCAAGGCATCGGCCTGGCGGCCGCGCGGCGCTTCGCGCAGGAAGGGGCGCGCGTGGCGCTGAACGACCGTGACGACGGTCCGGCGTTGCAAGCCGCCTTGGCCGCGCTGCCGCCGGTGGCAAGCGGCCCCCACCTGCCGGCGCCCGGCGACGTGGCGGACGAGGCCGCGGTGGCGCGCTTCATGGCGGCGGCGATCGCCCGGCTGGGCGGCCTGGACGTGCTGGTCAACAATGCCGGCATCCAGCTCCGGGCACCGTCCGAGCACCTGGCGATGGACGATTTCGACCGCGTGCTGGCGGTGAACCTGCGCGGCACTGTCCTGTGCGCCCGTGCCGCGATCCGGCAGTTCCTGGCGCAGGGGAGCGGCGGCGTGGTGCTGAACGCCTCCTCGGCGCACGAGACCATCCCCAAGCCGGGCTACCTGGGCTACGCCGCCAGCAAGGGCGCGATCGGCAACGTGACCCGCACCCTGGCGCTGGAGTTCGCCGGGCGCGGCATCCGGGTGAACGCCGTCGCACCCGGCGCCACGGTGACGCCGATGAACGCGGCGTGGACGGGGGATGCGGGGGCGCGGGCGGCGGTGGACAGGCACATTCCGCTGGGGCGGAGCGGGGCGGCGGAGGAGGTGGCCGCGTGCTTCGCGTTCCTGGCGTCGGCGGATGCGGGGTATATTACGGGGCAGACGGTTTATGTGGACGGGGGGTTGAGCCTGTACGCCGAATTCCGGGAGAACTGGGCCTCGTGACTACAAAGAAATATTCCTCACCTCGCCGGCGGGCCGGATACCTGACAGCCATTGCCGATCCCAACGGGTGGCAACCAACCGGCCGCGCCGACGTTGTCCGTCGGGGTGCCGGCAACGGCTGACGCGGCCGGGAACCCTGTCACAGGCACGCGCTCCAGGACCCAAGGGAGTGGATCATGACGGAAACAGGTTCAAGGCCGCTCAATCCGGGCGACGAGGCTGCCCCCGGCACACCGGGAAGCGGTGAGGATGTCTGCCCGAAATGTTCCGGATCAGGTCGTATCGGCGGCAGGAACTGCGAGAACTGCGGCGGAACGGGAAAGATCATCCGGGCTATCGGCGGCGCCTGACCGAAGGCGCCGGGCCGGTGGCATGGACCGCGCACGGGGCACCATCCCGTTGACGATACGGAAGGAACCCTTCGACTTCGACGAAGCGTTCCGCCGCCTGCGCATCGCCGTCACCGATCTGCCCAAGGCCGCGATGTTCGAGCTGCGCGATCGCGGCCACGCCAGCGTGTTCGAGCAACTCGTGGCCAGCCTCGTCTCAGGCCGCACCCGCGACGAGACGACGGTTCCCGTCTGCCTGCGCCTGTTCGCCGCGGCCCGCACGCCCGAGGCGATGGCGTCCCTGGACGAGCCCACGCTGGTGCGCCTGCTGCACGGCGTCACCTTTCCCGAACCGAAGGCTCGCGACATCCGCGCGCTGTCGCAACGCATAGAGAACGAATTTGCCGGCGTGCCGCCAGACACGCCCGAGGGCCTGATGACCTTCCGCGGTGTCGGCCCGAAAATCGCCGCGCTCGCGCTTGGCGTCGCGCTCGGGCGGCCGCTGATCGCGGTTGACGTCCACGTCCATCGCGTCGCCAACCGTTGGGGGATCGTGGCGGTCTCTACCCCCGAGCGCACCCAGGCCGCGCTGCAGGCCGTTCTGCCGGAGCGTTACTGGATAGAAATTAACGAGCGGCTGGTCCCCTTCGGCAAGCACGTCTGCACCCGGGAACGGCCACACTGCACCCGCTGCCCCCTGCTGCCCATGTGCCGCCAGATCGGCGTGGGCACCCACCGCTGAGCCACACCGCCCACGCCGCCGCGGACAACGCCGGGATCATTACGGCGGGAACGCCTCCTCCTCCGCCTCGATCCTGTCAGGATCGAGATCCATACCCAGCCCGGGGCGATCAGGCAGATGGATCTCGCCACGGTCCGGCCTGACCGGATGGGCCAGGAAATGCTGGTGGATATCGTTCCATTTGACAAGATATTCCTGAAACGGCGTGTGGATCGGCGACTGCGTCACCGAGAAATGAATGCCCGCCAGCGTCGAGTGCCCGTGCGGTATCGTGATCAGGTCATGCGCCGTCGCGCAGGCCGCGATCTTCAGCGTCTCCGACAAGCCGCCGCACCAGTAGATGTCGGGCTGCAGGATATCGAGCGCGCCGGCATCAATGAACCGCCGGAAGCCCCAGCGCGTGTACTCGTGCTCGGCCCCTGCGAGCGGGATGCTGATCTTGTCCTTGATCCGCCGGTAACTGTCGATACGATCCGGCATGCAGCATTCCTCCAGCCAGCGCGGCCGGAATTCCGCAATGCGCGTAGCAAGATCGATGACGTAGCCCGGCTCCATCGCTTGCCAGCAATCCAGCATGATGTCGTCGTCCTCGCCCAGCGCCTCGCGCAGCGTGCGGACGAGCGCAACGTTCCGGCGCATCCCGTCGGGCCCGCTCATCGGGCCGTGGCGGAAGAACCATTTCTGCGCGGTGTAGCCCTGTTCCTTGAATGCCAGCGCACGTTCGCGCACCAGGCCGGAATCCTGGGTGGCGAAGCCGACCATGCTGGCATAAGCCGGGATCGAGGGCCGCGTCGGGCCACCCAGCAGCCTGTAAACGGGCTGCCCCAGCCAGCGCCCCTTCAGGTCCCACAGCGCGCAATCGACGGCGCTGATCGCCAGCATCGCGTCGCCCTGGCGGCCATGCACCATCAGGCGATGCATCTGGTCCCACAGCATTTCGTGCGCGATCGGGTCGCGACCCAGCAGCATGGGACGCAACCGGCGGCCGATGAAGAACGCGACAGTCTCCGGCACCGGGCCGGCAATGCCGATGACCCCGTCGTCGGTTTCGATCTGCAAGAAGTACGTCTCGATGACGAACCCATCCGCGCGCTGCTCGCCGCCCTCAAAATCCTGCCGCGCGCGATATTCCGGATATATATCGATCGGCCGGACCAGCCGCTCCTCCCAGAACGGCGCGGATGTCGGCATGGTCCCGCGCAGCCTGCGCAGGCGGACGGCGGTGATCTTCATGCTGGCCTGGTCGGTTTCATCGATAACGTTCCTTTCGTTGCGACTACGGCCTGGCCGCCACCCGTCAGGACGCCGCCATGCCCTTGTCGGCAAGTTCCTTGATCGCCTGCGGGTTCTTGGAAAGATGGGACAGGCCCATGCCCTGCAGCACGTTCGGCGCCTTGGAGAACTGGATGTTGTCGTAGCCAACGATCTCGATGCGGTTGCCCCACGGATCGCGGAAATCGAGGAACGGTCCCGGAAGCGTCTCGACCCCGGCCGCGATCAACGCCTGGCGCACCGTCTCCCTGTCATCGACCACCAGACCGAAATGGCGCCCATCGTCGGCCGGCTGGCGCCGCCCCTTCTGCAGCGCGAGAAACTGGTCGCCCAGGTCGATGAAGGCCATGTCGGCGCTCTTCCCGCGGAGCCTGAACGCGAACAGCCGCCCGTAGAAGGCGAGCGCTTCGTCAATGTCGCCAACCTCCAGCGCAACGTGATTCACGCCGATGGCATGGGCTTTCCTGGCTTCGGACATCGGACCTCGCGGAATATGCGACTGTGAGTCGGCAAATGGGCATTGCATCCGCGCATTTCCAGCGGACGAGGCCACGCCGTCACGCCCCGGGTCAGAGGCCGGCGACAGGGTCCCAGGCCCAGTAGCGGGCGACGGCGCCGGCGTCCACGCGCAGATCCGTCCCGGTGATCATGGCGGCCGAATCGGAGGCCAGGAAGACCGCGGCCTTGCCGTAGTCGCTGGGACGCGGCAGGCGCTGCATCGGCACGCGCGCGCGGAAGCGATCCATTCTCCCTAGGGAATCTTCCGGCCGCGTGACCGAGCGCCCCCACCGCTCGGCGCGATCGAACGACTCCGACGAATCGGTCGCCGTCGGCGTAAGGCTGTTCACCCTGATGCCGTATCGAACCAGTTCCATGGCGGCGGAGCGGGTGAAGTTCAGCAGCCCGCTCTTGGCGGTGCAGTAGGCAATGTTGCCAGGCTCGCCCTGGTGCCCCGCGGTCGAAATGATGTTGATGATGGCGCCACCGGTCCCACACTGTATCATTCGCTTGGCAACGTGCCGGGTGAACAGGAACGCGCCGCCGAGAATCACCCTGGTCTGCTGTTCCCACTCGGCAAAGGACATGTCCAGGACACCCTTCCGGTTGAAGAAAGCCGCGTTGTTGACAAGGATGTCGATCCGGCCGAACGTTTCCACCGCGGACGCCACTGCCGATTCGACCTGCGCCTCGTCCGTCACGTCGGCGGTGATCCCGATCGCCCGCCGTCCCGTGCTTTCGATGGCACGGGCGCAGTCCGCGGCATTCTCCGCGCGCGCGTCTACGGCGACGACCGCCGCGCCCGCCGCGGCCAGGGCTTCGGCGAGGCCGCCGCCGATATTCGGGCTCGTTCCGGTCACCAGGGCGACTTTATCGTGCAACATGGCAATGAACCCCGTGCTGGCGATGCGCTGCCCTCGGATCAGGATGGCGGCGCAATCAGAAATGTCTTGGACGAGTTGAAGATCCAGGTATCGACGAAGCCCAGTTTCTGCGGCCGGCGACCCAGCGCCTGAAGCGCGCCGACCAGGCACATCCAGTTCAGGATCTCCTGCTGCCCGCTGTCCTCGACCGCCTGTCCGGGATAAGCGCGCCAGGCGTCGTAATTGCCGCTTCGCAGGTGTTCATACATCAGCCGATCGGCTTGCGTATCGGGATAGAGATAGTGATGCTTCCCGACAAGGAACGCGTGTGACCATCCTGACGACGCAAGCAGCGCCACGCGATAGGGCGAGTCCGCCAGGATGCGCGCAGTCGCGGCCCCCAGGTCGAACAACCGCCACGGCATCGGCGCCGGCGGATCCAGATCGGCATCGGCCAGTTGCGTATCGAATTTTGGCATGCCCCCATGCTGTGAAACGACTTTCCGGCCATAGCAATTGATGGCGAACGGCAGGATCGGGTACGGGAAACCGCGCCGCGCGTAATCAAGATAAAGCACCGCATTGGCGAAGGCATGGCCGAGCGGATGATGCAGCGGCTTGTAGGAATAGGCGGTATCGAAACCCGCCTCGAGAAGACGGCTCGCGAGCATCTTGCCCGCCACGCGGTTGCCCTGAAGTTCGTAGGTCCGGTCCGTCTCCCCCCAGACGTTGTCGGTCGGCGGCGAGAAACGGAAATCGTCATAGGCAGCGACGCTGTAGGCCGGAATCAGATCCTCGCGGAAGTTCTCGTACTGGTCGTCGCCCCAGATCAGCACGAAGTCCGGTTTGAAATCATCGAGGGCCGCGCGGACTTTCTCCATCCAGCCGACAAGCGCCGCGCGGTGGCGGGCGGCCGCGGTCGTGCCCTCATCCTGTCCCCATTCCTCGCGCATTGCCGCCGGCCAGCCCGCCGGCGTGCGCAGTTGCGCCGGCAGCTTCGGGTTCGTCAGCATTCGTTTCAGAATGGCCGCCATGCGCGCGTCATGGCCCGTCAGCGGCGGGTAATGCGAGATGCCAAGCACCAGAATTTCCGACATGGACCCATTCCTCCCTGACCTGCCGTCGCCTTTCCCGCGTCGGCTGAAGCTGTCCCTACGCCTGGCCGCCTCCCGGCCGGGCCTGCACGCCGGGCGCCAGCCTGACCTCGACCGCCTCGTCGATGACGCGGGTTTCGAACACGGGTATGTCCGCCGTGGCGATCGGCGTCAGCGCCTGGCCGGTGGTGATGTCCCACTGGCCCGCATGCCATGGGCACTCGACGACGCTGCCTTCAAGAAATCCCTCGCCGATCGGCCCGCCGGCGTGGGGACAGAGGTTTCCGAACGCATGAAACCGGCCCTGCACGTTCGCCACCACGGCGAGACCGTTGCACACGACTTTCATTCCGCCGGCGGGTATGTCCGCCACCGCCGCGACCCGTATGAAGCCGCGCGGCGGATCGGGCGCAGGCGTGGCCGCGGCCTCTTGCCGCCCGGCCTGCGCCAGCCACGCCTCCGGTTCCTCGTTGAAGTGCCGGGCGAGGCGCTTGAGGAGGTTGTCGTTCGGGACTGCCGCCCCGTCGAGAATCCTGGCCAGCCGCGAGCGTTCGATCCCAAGCTGGCGTGCCACGGCCTCGACCGGTTGGTTCCGATCGTGCATCAGCTTCGCCAGTCTGTCAGTGAGCCAGCTCAACGCGCGTTTCCCCGCGGCATCAGACGATGAAGCTCACCTTGCCGTGCGGCCGCAGGGCCTCGAGATCGAGGACAACGCGCCGCTCGAGGATCGTGAAGCCGCCGTTGCCGGGAATAAGTTTGTAATGATACTCGCCGACGTACGGGTCGATGTTCTGGAATCGCATGCGGAAGACGACAAAATTGGCCTTGACCAGAAGGGCCTCTCCCTCGCGTCCCGCGATGCGGACGTTGCTGACCATGTGGCGGGTGCGCGACCTTGGGTTCTCCGCCCAGGTCAGCCCGCCGAGAAGCTGTTCCACCCGAGAGCGCAGCTTCGGCATGTCGTCGGCAATGAGATAAAGCGCGCTGCTGGGATCGCCGTCCGGCAGGTCGGTCGTCGGCATGATGTAGCCACCCCGCTGCTGGTCGAACAGCCCGAGCCACTCGTCGAGCCGCCAGTTATCCAGCAAATCCGCTTCCGCGAACAGAAAATCCTCGACCTGCTGTCGCGATATCGTGTCGTGCCGTTGGTCTGCGTTGTCGTTTGCCAAGGCAGGTTTCCTCCCAGGCCGGCGGCGCCGATCGTTGCGTAGGCCGCAGGCGATTTGTTCTAGTCCCCGGTGTATTCGGCGTGCCGGCCCGTGGTCATTCGGGCCTGCCACTCGCGCCAGAATACCCGCATTTGCAGCTCGCTGGGGCCGCCCGACCGATTGCCCTTCATGCCTCGGGAAATGTCGGACCATTCCACTTCCCTGTGCGTCGCGAAGCCCATCTGGCAGCCTTCCAGCGCCTCGACGTCGTCGGGCGTTGCGAATCCGCCGGGGCCCTGGAATGCGAGATACCAGTCGAGCCTGGCTTTTCTCAGTTCGGCAGGCTCCCCCCTGGGCAGGCAGGCCCAGCCGTCGATTTCCATGTAGTCCGGGCTCGTCGGATAGAATGTGCGGAAGACCCGCCAGCCATCGATGATCATCAGATTCGGAAAGATCAGGTAATTGCCGGCGCCGCCCTCGATCATGCGCGCCCTCGCGGGGCCATGCCGGCTGACCAGGGCCTCGTGCGATTTTTTCAGTGCCTCGGCCGCATATTTGTCCAGATAGGGCTGGAAGACCGGCGGGCGGGATTCAGTGCTCGGGTACAGTGTCGTTACATGGCCGTTACCGAGTGGGGAGGTCCCCCAGCGCGCGTTGGTCCCATCGGCGTTCGGTGGCGGCGAAGGCGGCGGCGGGCGGTAGCCGTTGCCGATGCCTTCCGAGGGCATCCATTGCGAGAAGAACCGCTCGTGCGTATAGGCGGCGTGATAGCCATCCATGCTGTTCTCGACGAGCAATTTCCAGTTGGCCCGCATCGCGTACTTGAACTGCCCCTGGACGAATTCCATGTCGCCCAGGTCGAGCGTGTTGTCCAGGACGGCCAGGGCGTCCTGCATGTAGCTCTCGAAGCTTTCGATTTCCGGATCGAAACTGACGAAGATGCAGCCGCGATGGATGTGCATCCTCGGCGCGGGCTCCAGGCCCAGGGCGTCGCGGTCGAAGGCGTCGCTGTAGGCTTCCTCGCCCGGGACGCCCTTGAGCTCGCCGCGGATGTTGTAGATCCAGCCGTGGTAGAAGCAGCGGAACATTTCGGCGCCGCGGCCTTTGTGCTCGCGACAGACCAGGTTGCCGCGATGGCGGCAGGTGTTCATGAGAATGCGCACCGCGCCGTCGTCGCCATGCGCGATGATCACCGGTCGCCCGCCCACCCGGCGCGTAACGAAATCGCCGGGCTTCGGCAGTTCCGAGACGTGACCCGCGAACAGCCAGCTTTTGTCGAAGACCGCCGCGCGTTCCCGGTCGAGGATATGGGGATCGATGAAGACGCTGCGGTGGACGCGGAAAATTCCGTCCTCGCGATCATCGATGATCAGCCTGGCGGCCTGGCTTCCATCCGGCATGGCTGTGTCTCCTCCCGGGTTCGATGTGGCGGCCCTCGCAGGATGACGGTTGTCCGTTGCCCCGGGCTTCGCCCGGTGCCGGAATCCGCTGATGCCGGCGCAATCGGGTCAGTCCGGCGGTTCCGCCTTTTGGTTGATGGGACCATTCCGTTGATCCGTGACGCTGTCAAGCGAGCCGCCGCATTGGCCGGGCATTGATCGCCCGGCCCCGCGCATCCCGCGTCCGGAAGCACGCGAGCCGATCGGCTTGCGCCTGTCCGAAATGGTGGTATGATGACATGATATCTTCGGGTGTGCCTGATACTCAGCGCCGGACCCCACGGGGGTCTTGTGCGTCTGGTATGACATCCGAACGATCTCGCCGCTGACCAACTGAATCCGAGAATGCCTGAAAACCAGAAGATCGTTCGCCGCAAACTGTCTGACGAAGTGCTCGCCCGGCTGCTGCAAGCCATCGAGAGCGGCGAATATCCGCCCGGAGCGCAACTACCGTCCGAGCGCGAACTCATGACCACCTATGGCGTGGGCCGTCCGGCGGTGCGCGAGGCCCTGCAGGCCCTCGGCAACCGTGGCCTGGTTGCGATTTCCCATGGCGAGCGGGCCCGCGTGCTACAGCCCACCGCCGCCGACGTGATCCAGCAGATCGACGGCGCCGCGCGCCATTTGCTGACCATGTCGCCGCAATCGCTCGAACACCTGAAGCAGGCGCGTGAGTTTTTCGAGGTCGGCATGGCCGCGGAAGCCGCGCGCCATGCGGAACCGGAGGACATCGCCCGTCTGGAAGCCGCGCTGAACGCCCAGAAATGCCTGCTGCAGACCGACACCGCGGCGTTCGTTGCGGCCGATATGGAATTTCACACGACGATCGCGACGGTGACGCGCAACCCGGTGTTCGAAGCGGTCAGCGGGGCGATGCTGCAATGGCTCAGCCGGTTTCATTCCGGCCTGCTGCATCGCAAGAGCCGCGATGTCACGCTCGTGGAACATCGCAGCATACTCGACGCCATCGCGGCACGCGACCCCGAGCGTGCCGCGAGCGCCATGCGCAGCCATTTGTATCGGGCGGGCCCGCTCTATTCGTCCCCGCCACAGGTTCTGGAAAAGGCGCTGTAGGGCAATCCCAGTCTGATGACATTGCGTACGAAACGCAGGCACGGACGCGCAACCTACCTTGTGCCTGCCCGCCGCAATATCCGCGGAAAGCCCGGCCGGTTCCGCATCGGCCGCGTCCGTCCGCCACCGCTCGACAGCGCCAGGACCAGCACGACGATCACACCCTCGACCAGTTCCTGCATGCCGATCGACAGGCCGGCGACCTGGATCGTGGTGACGATCAGCACGAGCAGGAACGCACCGCTCAGCACGCCCAGCGCGGTCGCGCCGCCGCCCGCGATCAGCGTGCCGCCGAGCACGACCGCGGCAATGGAATCCAGCAGGTACGGCGTGCCGACCTCGAGGAACGCGCCGCCTGCGTGGGCCGCCAGCAGCATGCCGTCCAGCGCCGCCAGCGCGCCGCTGATCAGGAATGCGATACTAACGATCTTGCCCGAGCGAACGCCGGACAGTTCCGCCGCCGGCAGGCTCTGCCCCACCGCTGTCAGCAGCCGGCCATAGACGGTGCGGCGCATGACAAAGGATGCAACTGCAACGGCCAGCACGGCCAGGATCAGCACGACCGGAACGCCTGCGATACGTTGGTTGGCAACGAACGACAACGCGCTGCTGACGGTGTAGGTGGTGAACTGCCGGTTGGCGAGCAGCGCGCCGGTGGCAAGGATGTATCCCACGCCAAGCGTCGCGATCATTGCCGGAATGCGCAGCCGCAGCACGAGGAACGCATTCGCTGCCCCGATCGCAAGCCCCGCGGCGAGCACCGCCGCAAGTCCAACCGGCAGCATCGAGTTCGATCCTGCAATGATATTCATCGACAGGAAGGCCGACAGCGTAATGGTGGACGGAATCGACAGGTCGATATTCCCCCGCCCCGTTGTCACCACGAACATCTGGCCAACCGCGGGCAGCACCAGGAACGCCGCCGACTGTGCCACGCCCGACAGGTTGGCGAGCGTCAGCCGCGCCGTCAGCACGTCCAGCAGCAGCCAGAGCAGCAGAACGCCCAGCGCCGACCAGACCCAGCGGTTGCGCTCCGCCCAGTGATGGAAGCCGCTCATGCCCGCGCCTCCCGCAAGCGGATTGCGCCGCGCACGCCCAGGATCGCCAGCAGCAGCAGGCCCTGCACCGCGGCGTTGTAATCGGTGCTTATGCCCATCAGTCCGAGCAGCGCGCCTATCAGCGAAAGTGTTACGGCACCGCACACAACCCCCACTGGCGCGGTGCTGCCGCCCAGCAGTTCGCAGCCGCCGATGACCACCGCGGCAATCGAAAGCAGTGTGTAGGCGTTCCCAGCGTTGATGTCGCTCGCGGTATTGATGGCGGTCAGCGAAAAGCCGGCAGCAGCGGCGAAGCAGCCGGCGATGGCGTAGCGCAGCATGGCGAACGCTGCCGCCGACCAGCCAAGTTGCCGCAGCGCGCGGGCATCGTTGCCGAAGCCGCGCAGCACGACGCCGGCGCGGGTGCGGTCGATCAGAACCGCAACGATACCTGCGATCACGATCAGCGCCACCGATGTCGGCAGATCCGGAACGTTCCAGTTAAACGCCGCGGTGAGCCAGGCCGGGCTGCTGCCGCCCGGCGTCGGCTGCAGCATGTAGCCGCAGCCGGTCCACACGAACGAGGCGCCAAGCGTCACTACGATGGACGGCATCCGGCGCAGCTCGATCAGCAGCCCCATCGCGGCATAGACCGCCAGCGCCAGCAGGATCGCCAACCCGCCCAAGAACGGTTGCGCAACGAGAAGCGTTGCGCTCAGCACGCTGACCAGCCCCGCGAACGGCCCGATGCCGAGATCGATCTCGCTGCCGCCAATGAAGAACATCTGCCCCAACGCCACCAGCACCACCGGAACCGCGGCCGACAGCAGCAGATCGGCGCCAAACGGCGTGGCAGTCTCCGGATTCAGCGCCACCATCGCCACCAGCAGCACAACAAGGCTGCCGGCGGGCGCGAACTGCACCAGTCTCGAAACAAAAGACGGCCCGGCATGGGCCTGCGAACCACGCGCGCCGGCCCCACCCGGTTCGATGAACGAACAGGCAACGATCGCCTCTTCGCTGATTTCGCCGCCGCGCAGTTCCCGGGTCACCTGACCGTCCCGGAATACCAGCACGCGCGAACACTCCAGAAGCTCGGCATCCTCGGTGCTGTACCAGATCACCAGCGCGCCCTCGGCAGCGATCTCGCGCACCAGGCGGTAGAATTCCTGCTTGGTCTCGACATCCACGCCGCGGGTCGGGTCGTCGAGCAGCAGAATCCGCGAGCCGTGCATCAACGCTCGCGCGACCAGCGTCTTCTGCTGGTTGCCGCCGCTGAGTTCAAGGATGTTGGCATCGAGCCGTGAGCCGACGATGCGCAATCGGTCCAGCAGCGGATCGACCGTCCGGCGTTCCTTGGTTGCGGAGACGATGCCGAGCAGGTTTCGCCTGACGGACCCGCCGACGACGATATTTTCGAGCACGGACCAAAGCGGAAACACGCCCTCGCCGCGCCGGTCGCCGGAAACGAAGCCTGGCTCCGCCGCGCAGCTTATGCCAGCGACCGCGACCCCGCGCCGGCCGGCCCGCCGCACGGCGTGCAGGAACGGGCGCTGGCCGTTGCCGTCGAGACCGGCAAGACCGATGATTTCACCTGCGCGGAAATTCAGGCCAGCCGCCACGCCCGCAACGGTCACAAGCGGTGGGGCGGCATTTTCGGCCTGGCGCGCGACAGGGGCGCTGCCAGCGGGGACGGCCGGCGGGTGGCCCCCCATCTGCTCCACCAGCGTCGCCACGCTGGTTCGTTCGGCCGCGCCGTCCCAGACCACGCGCCCATTGCGCATGACTACCACACGGGTTGCGACGTCGAGGATTTCATGCAGCTTGTGGCTGATGAAAATGAACGCGGCACCCTTGGCCGCGCCGTTGCGCACCCATTCGCGCAAATGCCCACTGCGTCCGGCATCCAGTGACGAGGTCGGCTCGTCCAGCACCAGGAGCCGCAAATTCCCGGTGGCGGCGGCGCGCGAGATTTCCACCACCTGACGCTGGCCGATCCGCAGCTCCTCGACCCGGGCGTCGAGCCGCAGCCCGACGCCGGGAAATATCTCCTCGGTTTCCCGGCGGGCGCGCTCGCGGAATCGGCTGCGCCAGCCCGACGCCGGGGCGAGCGGCGGCGCCGGCTCCTCCAGCATGAAGTTCTCGGTGACCGTCAGGTTGGCGCAGAGCGAAAGTTCCTGATGCACAATGCGGATGCCGCGCGCGAGCGCCGCGTTCGGCGAATAGTGCGTGAAGTCGATCGTTTCTCCCGCGATCTCGAAGCTGCCTTCGTCCGGTTGCACGAGGCCGCAGATGACGCGCATCAGCGTGCTCTTGCCCGCGCCGTTGGCGCCGACAAGACCGACGACCTCGCCAGGTGCAATGGCGAGGTCGATCGCATCGTTGGCGCGCGTCGGTCCGAACGACTTGCCGATACCGCGCAGGCGGACGACGGGTTGCACCTCCTCCGGCGGAGGTTCACGATACAAGCGACCGCCCCTCTGCATCGGATCATCGTGCAACCGCTGCGCCGCTTGCGCCATTCCGGGACTCCTCCTCGATCGGCCGACGTTCGTTCAGTCGGCTTTCTTTTCTTTATCAGACTGACTGGGTGTCCGTCGCCGGAGTGGTCCCGGTGACAGCCCCCCGCTACTCCTTCTCGCCCTTGATCAGGTTTGCGACCACCCACTCTTCGGAATAGGATGGGCTCACGATCAGGCCGGGAGCGAGGTTGGCGAAGTCCATCAGGTTCTGCTCGCTCACCCGAGCGACCGGCATGATCATGTCCTTCTTCGGCGGCTTCACGCCCTTTACGATTTCATAACTCAACCAGAACGCCGCACCGCCGATGCCCGGCGTGGTGTTCAGCGATATTGTTGCGTAGCCGTTCTTCTTATGTTCGTCGATCCACCAGTGGATGAAGTTGGAACTGCCGCCGCCCTCGATGATCGGCAGGTTGGTGGCATATCCGCCGGACTGCGTGAACGCCTGCGCGATGCCGAAGTCGTCGCCGCCGCCCTGGTCGAGTACCGCATCGACATGCGGCAGACTCGGCAGCACATTGGCGACCGCGGACTGCGCCACCGAGGTGGTGGCCATGCCATAGACCGTGGCCACCACCTTCATCTCCGGGTGCTTCTTCAGTACGCTCATCTGCCCTTCGTACATATCGTGATCAGGCGCGGAACCTTTGACGCCGCGCACGACCACGACATTTCCCTTGTCGTGGAGCTTGTTGGCGATCCATTCGGTCGCCTCGGCCTGGTAATTGAAGAAATCGAAGTTGAGCGTGTGGGCGCATGGCGCGGACAGGATGGAATCAAAGGCAATTACTTTGATGCCGGCATGGCACGCCTTCTGCACCACGCCGTTCAGGGCCGTTTCCGAGGCGGCGTCGATGGCGATGGCGTCCACGTGCTTGAGGATCAGGTCGGCCATCTGGCTCATCTGCTGGTTCACCGAGCCGTCGCCGTTCAGCACGATGTAGTCGGCGATCTTGCCCTCGGCCTTCGCCTGTTTCGCCGCCGCGTCGAACGCCTCGACCATCTGGTGGCGCCATGTATTGCCGTAATAGGCATTCGAAAGCGCGATCACCGGCTTGTCCGACGCGGCCTGCGCCGGCGCGGCCCCAGGCAGCGCGGCTGACGTGCCTGTCAGCAAAGCACAGATGGGCAACACCGATTTCTTCATGAAGTTGTTTCCTTCCCTTTATGATGTTGCAGGCGGCCGGGTTCAGGTCGCCTTGGGCGGATGGCAGATCTCGCGCACGGACTGCATCACCGCCTGCTTGTCGAACACCCGCTCGAGCCAGCCATCGCGGAAAATCTGCGGCCTGGCCTTCTCGATCGCGTACAGCGCGCCATCCGAGAACCGGCCTTCAGGGAAAACGTTGAACGCGATCGAAAGCCCGATCGTCAGATGGCCCATAAGAAAATCCGTTGCCGCCTGGCGATCAACACCACGGCGCGTCACTTCATCGACAGCCTCGCGCAGAGCGAGGCACATGGTAATGCCGACCGTTTCCGAAAGCGCGGGTTCCAGCATGGCGATCTGCTCGACCGTGCAGCGATGCGCGCGCATCACCGGCTTGTAGATCGTCCGTGCGATTTCCTCGCACAGCGCATAATGCTCCTCCGGCCCCTGCATCAGCGCGCAGACGATGTTCTGTTTGGCCGTGATGCCGCCGAAGAAATCCTTCTTCGCAGCTTCCGTCGTCTCATCGTTGAAGATCGGCGGATGGCACGGATGCGTGACGAAATACGTGACATCCGTGCGATCGGGCATTTCGCCGCCATAGGGCGCCGCCGCATCGAGCACGATCAGCGCCGCGCCCTGCTTCACCTGGCCGATGATATCGTGCGCAACCTTGCCGATCAGGCGATCCGGCACCGCGAGCACGATGACGTCGGCCGCCGCCAGCGCGCGTTCCAGGCCGACGCACGCGACGCCAATCGCATCATGCAGCCGCCGACGGCCTTCTTCCGATACCTCCACGTGGTCCACCGCGAAGCGTGAACCGCGCAGATTCGTTGCGAGGCGTACCCCCATTTTGCCGCCTGCACCGAGAAGCGCGATCTTCGTCATTCTGTCGTCCTCCTTCTGTCAAGCCGATCGGCCGCTGGATTTCACGCAGCCGGAATAAATCTTGCCGCCGTCTGCCCGCCGTTGAGCGAAGGCTCGATACGCGGGCCATGAGGCAATCGGCACCGAAACCCGGCACAGCGCAGCGCCGCCGTCATTCCGGCCCATTCTCTTGGTATAATGGAATACTCATTATACCAGTTTGGAGGCCAACGCAAGCCAGGACGTCAGCAGGCTGGGAAGCGATGCTGGACTGACTGGAAAAGCCGGGCAATCAGCTTCAACGGCGGTTCAGGACCCGTTGCGGGCCATGGTCATACGCCCTTTCGCTCGCGTAACACAACCACTGCGCACAGGACGACCAGGCCGTAGATGATCTGGCGCATGGCGTCCGGCAACGTCGTGCCGGCCAGCAGAGTCTGCAGCGCCGTCAACAACAAGACGCCGCCGATCATGCCGAAATACGAACCACGTCCGCCGGTGATCAGCGTCCCGCCGACCACCACCACGGCGATCGACGGCAGCAGGTAGGAATCGCCCATGCCCAGGCTGGCCTGTCCGCTGAATCCGTCCAGCAGAACGCCGACGATTGCGGAACAAAATCCGCTCAGCACGTAGACCAGCACCGTCGTTCGTCCGACGTCGACGCCCGACAGGCGCGCCGCTCGCACGCTGTTGCCGATGGCATAGACCCGCCTGCCGAAAGGTGTTTTTGACAGCAGCAGGGCCGCAACGATCACAAAAGGTGCCAGCAGGAACAACTCCGGCGTGATGCCCTCGACGTGCGCCGTCATCAGCCAGAGCAATTCGGGCGGCGCAAACCCGCTGGGTGTGCCGTTGCTGTAGACCATCGCCACGCCTTGCAGGATGCCGTTCATTGCCAACGTCATTACAATCGGCGGCAGGGCGAACAGGACGATGCCCAGGCCATTCAGCAGGCCAATCAATGCCCCGATCGCCAGGACCATCGGAACTGCCCACGCCGCCTCGAAGGGATGGCCTCGCACGACGCCGGCGAGCAGAATGCCGCACAGCCCGATGGTCCAGGGCAGCGACAGGTCAAGGCCGCCGGTCAGGATCACGGCTCCCTGGCCCAGGCACAGTATCGCCAGAAACGAACCCAGCAGCAGCAGCGAATTGACGTAGCCACCGCTGAGTCCGCCAAACAGGAAAAAGGTGCCGACCAGAACGAGCACGAAGCAGGCATAGGCGGGCAGGGCGTAGCGCAGATCCTCGGCATGGCGCCGCCACCACGGTAGCCGGATCGTGGGCGCCATCGGCTGGGCGAGAAACACCAGTGGCCGCGTCGGTCCTGACGAGCCGCCACCGCCGGAATGTTGCGTACGGTGCGAAACACGCCGCAGCCACTGCGCAACCGGCGAGTGCCGGTCGAGCGAGACGCCCAGCGCCGCCAGCACCAGGATCGCTCCTTCCACGACGGTCGAATAATAGGCCGACACATTCAGGATCAGCAGGATGTTGATGATCAGCAACAGGCTGTAGGAGCCGAATACCGATCCCAGGCAGCCGCCGCGCCCGCCGCCGAACACGGTGCCGCCGATGACGATGGCGGCAAACACCTGCAACAGCAGCGGATCGCCGCCCAGCGGATCGCCTGATCCGGTCTGCGCGGACACGAACACGCCCGCTGCGCCATACATCATCCCGGCCAGCACATAGGCCCCGAATTCGGCCGGAACGACCTTGATCCCAGCCGCCGCCGCGGCATCCTTGTCGCTGCCCACGGCATAGATCGACGTTCCGAAACGAGAATGGGCCAGCGCCGTCCAGGCCAGCAGCGCGATCGCCAGGATCACGATCGCGGCCGGCAGCACGTCCGGGATCGCCGAGCCGGTCAGGAAGGACGCGAAATCCGGCGGGATCTGGCCGCCGGGCTGCGGCATGACCAGCAGCGTGACGCCCTGTACGATGAACATCGTTGCCAGCGTAACCACAATCGGCTGCATGCGCAGAACGGCCACGAACACGCCGTTGAACGCGCCGCCGGCCGCGCCGATGCCAAGTCCGGCCAGGGCCCATCCGAACTCCGAGCCGACGCCCGCCTGCATGTGGCTCGCCAGCGCAACGTTCACCAGCGATATCACCGCGCCGACGCTCAGGTCGAAACCGCCAGTCAGGATCACCAGCGTGCCGCCGATGGCTGCCAGTGCCAGCGTGCAGCCGCCCGTGGACATATAGCTGAAATCGAAGAAGCTGTAGGGCCGCGGCGAAACCAGGTTGACGATCCCAAACAATGCCAGAAAGACCAGGATCGCCGTCAGCAGGCCACGATACCGCTCAACCGAGAGCCGCAGTCGGGTCGGTGTCGCCGCTTGCAAGGCCATGTCGCTCATGATGCCGCGCTCACCTCATGGGATTGCACCCCCGACGCCGGGTCGCCACCGAGCGCGGCATGCATGATCGCGTTGTCGCTGATCTCGCCGCGGGCGCCGTCGATTTCGCGAACGATACGGCCGCCGTACATCACCAGAACACGGTGGCTGAGGTTGATCACCTCTTCCACCTCGGTCGAGTACAGCAGGACCGCGCCGCCGGCCCGGGCATAGTCGTTGATCAGCACATAGATCTCGTGCTTGGTTCCGACATCGACGCCGCGGGTCGGGTCGAACAACAACAGCACGCGGCTGCCGGCGAGAATCCATTTCGCCAACACAAGCTTCTGCTGGTTGCCGCCGCTGAAGGCCCCGGCGCCCGTATAAAGCGCCCGCTCGTCCGCCTGGACGCGCCGGAGCGCGCCGGCCACGGCGGCCTGCTCGGCAGCATTGTCGATCAGGCCCGCCCGGGTGAAGCGGCCGACGACCGGCAGGGATGTATTGTTCCGGCCATCAAGCTTCAGGAAAAGGCCCTCGGTCTTGCGATCCTCCGGCACCAGCGCAAAGCCGATGCTGGCGGCGATGGCGTCGCCTGGCGCGTGCAGGGTCACCAGACGGCCATCGACGCGGATGCTGCCGCCCGTCGTCGCCAGGTCACCGAACAGCGCCAGGAACAGCTCGAGTTGGCCCATGCCTTGCAACCCCGCGACCCCAACGATTTCGCCTGGCCCGAGTTCGAATGATGCGCCCTGCAAACGTCCGGCAGACAGGCCGGCCACGGACAATATGGGTTGAGCAACGACATCCCGTTGCGGCTTCGGCGGGAAGGTCGCCGTCAACGATCGGCCGATGATCAGCTCCACCACCTCGTTGTCCGTTACCGAATCCACGCCGTAGGTACCAACCGTGTGTCCATTGCGCAGTACGCTGATCACGTCGCAGAACAGCCGTACTTCAGGCATACGGTGGCTGATGAACACCACCGTCGTGCCCTTCTGTTTCTCTGCTGCCACGATTTGCGCCAGCCAGTCGATGTCGCGACCGGAAAGAGCCGAGGTCGGCTCGTCCAGCAGCAGGATACGGGGCTTGCGCAAAAGCGTGCGGGCTATCTCGATCTTCTGCCGCACCGGAAGGTCGAGATCGCGCACAACTTGGCGCGGCGAGAGGCCGCCCATACCAAGCTGCGAGAGCAGGTCGGCAACCATCGCCTCGCCCCTGCGCCCGCGCAGCAGGCCGGCAAACCCGGTCGGCTGATACGGCAGCAACACATTTTCCCACACCGTCAGGTCGGGCACCAGCGTCAGTTCCTGGAAAGCGGTCTGGATGCCGAGCCGATGCGCGTCGCGCGGCGAATGCAGCAACGCAGCCTGTCCAAGAACGGCGACGTGGCCGGCATCGGGCCGGATCAGCCCGCTGAGCAGCTTCACCAGGGTTGACTTGCCGGCGCCGTTCTCGCCGAGCAGCGCATGAACGGTGCCCGCCTGGATGCCCAGGCTGACATCGTCCAGCGCAACCGTCGCGCCATACGTCTTGCGCACGGAATGGATGGCGATCGCGGGTTCCAATGTCATCGCCGGGGCACCTTGGCGAACGGCGGCAACTATTTCGCCGCCGTTTTCTCCGGAGCGCCGTTCAGGGCGGCGTGCAGACCTACCTCTGGCGTTTCCGGCGAATAGATCGAGGCAAACCAGCCAGGATTGCTGATGATCGACGGCTGGAACACGTTGCAGCCCTCCTGCATTTCCTTCCAGGTGCCCTGCTGGCACAGCTTGACGGTCTCATTCGTAACAACCGGCAGAGGCAGCTTGGTGAATTTCGGGATGGACTTCCCCGCCAGCTTCTCGACCGCCAGCTTCAGCGCCAACGCGCCCGAATAGGGCGGCGACGCATAGGAAATCGAAGACTCCCCCATTGGCCTGTAGGTGTCCCGGGCCCCTTGCACCTGCTTGTCGCCGACGGGCAGCATCTGGATCCGGTGGCCGTTCGATCCCTCGCCGGCGCAGGGTACCAGCTTGTCGTCGGGGATGCCCGCGCCGTTCTCCATCGATGCAGCTGTGTAACAGCCAACCTGCATCCACAGCCCGTTGATCTCGCTCCACGGATGCGTGGCGAGGATCTTTGTCAGTTCCGTGCGTGCAACGGCCTGGCTCCACATGCCTACGCCTTCGGCGATGATGTGGATGTCAGGATATTTGGAGAACACTTCCTTCGCCGACTGCGTGCGCTGCAGGTCGACCGAGGTTCCGGGCACGCCGGTGATCACCACCAGGTTGCCCTTGCCGCCCATTTTCTTGACCAGCCATTCCGCGGTGACCCGGCCGGCCTCATGCTGGTCGATATGCACGTTGTAGGCGCAGGGCTCGGTGATTTCCCCGTCATAGGCAATGACCAGCACACCGGCCTCGCAGGCGTGGTGGACGACCTGGTTGAGCGCCGTCGGCGAGATCGGGAACACGATGATCGCCTTGGCGCCCGCCTGCACCATGGCGTTGATCTGCTGGATCTGCCGTTGGGCGTTCGGACCCGCGACCTGCACTTCGAGATCGACCTTGTCCTTCATGTCGGGCGCGGCCGCCATGGCCTTCACCATGTTCGCCGCCTCGGCCTGCCAGTCGTTGCCGATAAAACTCATGCTCAGATAGATCTTGCTTTTTGCCGCCACCGCCGCGGCCGGCAGCAGAAGTGCTGCGCCAAGAGCAAAAGCGCCCAGCAGAGTGGCTGTTCGATGTTTCATTGGCAATTTCCCCCTGGCCCTGATTGAGCAATGCTTGCGCCGAATGCGCAAGTGCGCGGAACGGCATTGTGGTTTCCTGCCGCGACGGTCAATTCTCGGTGGCAGCTATGCCGCGCACTGTAGCAAAACGGATCCGCCCAACGCCGATCGCCCGGGAACTCAATGTCATGTGATACGATCGCAGTGGATTGATGGGACCCAAACCGGGTCGCGACGGTTGAGCCCGTGTTCGCCATGGGCTGTTCAGGGTGTACTTGCGAGTATTCGGTATAATCAAATTTGGCCGATGGCAATTAAGCAAAGGCTTGAGGGAGGAGGAACAATGTTGCGTCGCCGGTTGCTGTCTGGAACGTCCTGTCTTTTGCCGGCTCTTGGCCTCACCGCCGTGCTGGGGTTGCATGCGACCGAAGCGCGCGCCCAGGCCACGCCCAGCGCACAGGATTTGGTCACTGCCGCCAACGACAACGCAAACTGGATCCTGCCCGCCATGAGCTACACCGCCAATCACTACACCGGCGCAGACAAGATCTCGCCGGCGAATGTCAAGGATCTTCAACTCGCCTGGAAGTTCACCATGGATGACGCCGGCCCGCTGGAGGTGTCGCCTATCGTTTACAACGGGACGATGTTCGTTACGTCGGCGCACGATCATGTCTATGCGCTGGATGCCGCCACCGGCAAGCTGAAGTGGGAGTTCAAGGACAGCCCGCACGTCATCTCGTTCGCCGCCAATCGCGGCATCGGCCTGATCGACGGCAACGTGTACATCGCGACGCTCGACGTACATCGCGACGCTCGACGGCCACCTGATCGCGCTGAACGCCGAAACCGGCAAGAAGGTGTGGGACAAGGTAACGGTGGATGACACGGCCAATTCGTTCTACACCATGGCGCCGGTGCTGTACCACGACCCGGAAACCAACCAGGACATGCTGTTCCTGGGCGTGTCGAACGGCGACTGGGGCGGGATCGGCAATATGTCCGCCTACGATCCGAAGGACGGGCACCTGATCTGGCGCTGGGAAACGGTGCCCGGACCCGAGGAACCCGGCCATGAATCCTGGAGCGGCGATTCCTGGAAGCGCGGCGGCGCCTCGACCTGGGGCGGCGTGACGATCGATACCGCGACCCACACCATGTATCTCGATCTCGGCAATCCGGGGCCGGATTTCCTGGGCACCGTGCGAGAGGGCGACAACCTCTATTCCGATTCGATGGTTGCCCTCGATATCTCCGGCAAGCAGCCGAAGCTAAAATGGTATCACCAGTTCATACCGCACGACACGCATGACTGGGATCCGGCGATGCAGCCCGTTCTGTTCACCGGGAAGGTTGGAAACGACACCCGCAAGCTGGTGGCTGCGGGCGACAAGGCTGGCAACTTCTGGATCCTGGATGCCGCGACCGGCCAGTTGGTGGACCACACCGTGGCCGCCTTCCAGAAGGGAGTCCACACCCCGCCCTCGGTCGAAGGCAACATCGCCTGTCCGAACACGCTTGGCGGCATCGAGTATCAGGGCGGCGCATTCGATCCGGCAACGAACGCGTTCTATATTCCCAGCCAGAACGAATGCGGTCGGTGGACGGCCAGCAAGGACGTCATGTACATCGCCGGCCAGTTCTATACCGGCGGCGCGTTTCCCAAACTCATCGGCCCCGACACCGGGCAGTTGAACGCGATCAACGTGTCCACGGGCATCTTCGACTGGCGGCACCATTTCAAATTGCCGAACTACGGCGGCGCGCTGGTGACGTCATCCGGCCTCGTATTCTCGGGCAACCTGGGCGGCAAGGAGAATGCGTTCAACGCCAAGACCGGGCAGGAACTCTGGAGCTACGATACCGGTGGCTACATCCAGGCCCCCAGCGAAGCCTATGAGGCGAACGGCAAGGAGTTCATCGTTGTCGCCTCCGGCCCCGCTGGCAACGCGGCGATTCCGGAATTGCCCGACTCGAAAGGGCCAAAGCCGATCATCAACGTTTTTGCGCTGAAGTCGGGTAGCTGATGCCAGAGTTCCGTTCGTCGGCGCGCATCGGGCGGCTGGCGTTTGTTGCTGTGGCGCTCGCGGCGTTTCCTGTCTTGGCCGCGCCGCCGGGCGACCATCAGCAGGCGGTGGCCGCGCTGCGGGATGTGAAGGCCGCGGTCAACGCATTGGTGCAGGCCGATGCCAGCTATTCAACCGACCGTAACGTTTATCGCGGCGCCAGCCAGCGGGCGATCAACCTGCTGGTGGGCGAGCATGGGGAAGGCGGCGCGGCGGATGCAATTGGCGCCATCGGCCACATGGATGCGTTGCTCGACCGGAAGGAAACTCCGGTCTGGGCCGCGCCGTTGCGCGGTGCCGAAGCCAATATGCACGCCGCTGTCGCTTACCTTCGGGATTCGTTGAAGGCGCGCGAACTGATGGACTACGACGCCGCGGCGTCCCGGGCGCTGATGTATCTGGAGGTCGCCCGCGGCCGTCCCACCGAAACCGGCGTGCTTGGCGGGCTTGAAGGTGTGCTCGCCAACACGGTACTGGGCGTGCCTGCGGGGGCGCAACAAGTTGACGCCTGCAAGCCGCCGTCCGTTGCCCCGGCCTATGGCACGCATGGCGGCTACCTGGCGTGGGTCGCCGTGCCGGGCGGCGACGGCCCGCATCCCCTGGCGGACCCGACCGGCGGCGCCAAACTTGTTGTCCGCAGCGGGGACATTCTGGTCCAGACCGCCGCGGCTTCGCTGGTGACGTCGGCCTGCGCCAGCCACACCGGCGCTGCCGAACATGCGGCGGCCGCGTCGCCCGCGTCACCGACCGTGCAGGGGGCAGGGGCAGCGGAATCGCCGCCGGCACTTTATACCAAGACGCAGGCCGAGAAGGGCGCGGGCATCTTCGCCTCGAAGTGCGTGCAGTGCCACGGCGCCAACCTGCAAGGCACCGCGGCGCCCGCAGTCGCCGGCGACGACTTTCTGCAGACGGCGCAACGGAACGGCTGGACGCTCGCGATGGTCCAGTATCTGGTGCTCAACGACATGCCGATGAACGCGCCGTCGAGCCTGTCGCCGCAACAATACGCATCCGTTCTGGCCTTCCTGCTTGCATCCAATTGCTATCCTGCCGGCAACAAGCCATTTCCCGTTTCGCCTGATCCGGCCTTCAAGCAAATCAGGATCGGGCCGGTGCCCGGCGAGCATGACGGCGAGAACAGCCGGGGCGTCTGCGCGGTCAAATGACCACCCGGGCGCGGGGAAATGAAGTCATACGAAATAAAACAGACCAGGACACGACCCGAAACCGTGAACCGCGCATCCCTTGACCAGTCGTCTCGCCTGCGGCAAGGGCAGACGGGATCATAATGCCCCGGGCGTCATGGCTCATGGCTCCCGTCAGAACAGTCAGCCGCGCATGAAGCGGCGAAAGCAAGGGAGACTGCCGTGGAACGTCGCTCGCTTCTGAAGGGTTTGTCGGGCGCCGCAGCGATCGGCCTGCTGCCGACGACTGCGCCGCGCGCTGCCGAAAAGACCATCATCTATCTGACCCCGGGCCTCGACCTGCCGTTCTGGCGCTATCTCAGCAAGGGCATCGAAAGCAAGGCGAAGCAGGCCGGCTATGGCTTCGATGTGCTGGACAGCCACAACAACGCCTCGACCCAGCTGAAGAACGCGCAGGACGTGATCGCCCGCGGAGTCGCCGGCATCTGCATCTCGCCGACGGACAGTTCCACGGCGCCGGCCGTGCTGGAGCTTGCGAAGAAGGCAAACATTCCGGTGATCATTTCCGACATCGGTACGAATTCCGGCGAGTACGTTTCATTCATCATCTCCGACAACTACAAGGGCGCCTACGGCATCGGCCAGGTGCTGGCGTCCGCCATGAAGAAGAAAGGCTGGAGCAACGGGTCGGTCGGCATCGTCGCGATCAGCCAGGCGCGCAGGAACGGTCAGGCGCGCACCGCGGGATTCCGCAAGGCGATGCAGGAAGCGGGCATCACCAAACAAGCCGGACTGCAGCAGATGCAGACCTACTCGGCCGACGAAACCTTCAGGTTCGTGCAGGACATGCTGACGGCGAACCCGGACATGCGCGGCCTGTTCGTGCAGACCGACCAGCCGACAACCGGCGCGCTGCGGGCGATCCGCGCCGCGCGGCGGCAGGGCGAGGTGCTGGTCGCCGCGTTCGACGGCACGCCCGAACTGGTGGACCTGATCAAGAAGGGCGCGGTCGTCGGCTCCGGCATGCAGCAACCCTACCTGATGGGCGAAAAATCCGCCGAGGCTCTGCTGGCGCATTTCAAGGGGCAGGAAGTTCCGAAGGAAACCTCGGTGCCGATCCTGATCGTTACGCCGGGGAATGTGGAGCAGATGTTGCCGACGATCAGGACGACCGTGTTCGCCAACGAGCTGGCGTGATGCCGGCACCGCCTGCGCCTCTCCTCGTTGCGCAGGGGATTGAAAAGACCTTTGACCAGACCCGCGCTTTGGCCGGCGCCAGCGTGGAAGTCTCGGCAGGCGAGGTGCACGGTCTGCTGGGCGCGAACGGGGCGGGCAAGTCCACGCTCTCGCGGGTCATCAGCGGGCATGTCCGGCGCGACCGCGGCACGCTGGCATGGCGCGGCGCGGCACTGGATCCGCGCAGCCCGCGCGACGCCCTGTCGGCGGGCATCGCGATGGTGATGCAGGAAACCACCCTGGCGCCGGACCTCTCGGTGCTGGAAAACATTTTCCTGCCGGAACTGGCCCAGCCGGGCCGCCTGCGTCCCGCGCTGCAGCGCCAGCGGGCGCGGGACATCCTGGAAAGCCTCGGCCAGCACGCGGCACTGCCGCTCGGCTCCGAAGTGCGGCGCCTGTCGGCGGCGCAGCGCCAGCTTGTCGAAATCGCCAAGGCACTGGCGGTCGACGCAACCCTGATCATCTTCGACGAACCGACCGCATCGCTCAGCCCCGGCGAGGTCGAGCGCCTGTTCGACGTGATGACGCGGCTGCGGGCCGCTGGCCGCGCGTTGGTTTTTGTTTCGCATCGACTGGAGGAAGTGTTCGCCGTCACCGACCGCGTGACCGTGATGCGCGAGGGCCGGACGGTGGGCGGCTCGCTGCCGACGGCCAGTCTGTCGCAGTCCGACATCGTTCGGCTGATGGTGGGGCAGGACCTGGGCCGTATCTACGCCGAGCGCCCGGCCGTTCATGCCGCAGGCGAACCGGTGCTGGAAGTGCGGCATCTTTGCGCCCCGCCGCGCGTGCGCGACGTGTCGTTCACCCTGCATCGCGGCGAGATCCTGGGCCTCGGCGGCCTGGTCGGCGCCGGCCGGTCGGAAACGCTGGAGGCTCTGTTCGGCCTGCGACCGCACAGCGGCGGCGAAATCCGTCTGCACGGCAAGGCTTTTTCCCCGCGCCGGCCGGCGGACGCGATCCGCGCCGGCATCGGCTTCGTGCCCGAGGATCGCCGGCTGCAAAGTATCGTTCCGGACTTTTCCGTGCGGGAGAACCTGCTGCTCGGCCACCTGTCGGCGTATCGCGGCTTCGGCCTGGGCTACGCCACCCGCGACGCGCGGGTCGCCGAGCTGCTGCGGCTGCTCGGGCTGCCGAACGAGCGGCTGCTGGACGCGAACATGCTGAATTTCTCCGGCGGCATGCAGCAGAAGATCATCATCGCCCGGTGGCTGCTGCTCGATCCGCGCGTGCTGCTGCTGGACGAGCCGACGAAGGGCGTCGATATCGTTACGCGCAGTTCGATCTACGCCATGCTGCAGGAGGTCGCGGACCGCGGCGCCGCGGTGCTGGTCGTGTCCTCCGACTTCGAGGAACTGCTGCGGCTGTGCAGCCGCATCGCCGTGGTCAGCGACGGGGCGACCATCGCCGAAATGGAAAGCGCGGTGCTCGACGAAGCCAAGCTGACGCTGTTCGCCGCGCCGCGCAGCTCGATGGCGGCAAATGCGCGACTGCTGGCCGATCTGTCGGAGGAGACAGGGGGCGCGGCGTTCTGGGCGCTGCGGGACGGCGGACGGCTGTTCTGCCTGAACCGCGTCGGCGGCACAGGCGTCAGCGACCCGGGATTCGTCGCCGGCGCGACTCCGCGGTTCGAGGAGACGCGCATACCCGCCGCCCTGCGGAGCGCTCCCGGCACGTTCGTTGCCGAACCGGATGGGCAGCGCAGCACGCTGATGGCGCAGGTGCACAGCCATCGCGGCCACGACCTCGGCTGGATCGGCCTGACCGTTCCAGGCGTAACGACACCCGACGCCGCCACGATCGTCCGCCGCGTGCAGGACGCCATCACCAGCAACATCTGAAACAGCATGCCCGAAGCGCTTGCCCCGACGTCCCGCTCCCATCTGGTCCACCGCCTTGCGGGGCGGCTGGAAGTCCGCATGCTGGGGCTGGCGCTGGTTGTGTTCGCAGGGTTGTCGCTCGCGTCTCCATACTTCCTCAGAAGCAACAATCTGCTGAACCTGCTGGACCAGTCGGTGGTGACCGGGATCACCTCGGTCGGTATGACGTTCGTGATCCTGACAGGCGGAATCGATCTTTCCGTCGGCTCCGTGCTGGGCCTGACGTCGGTGCTGATGGGATTGGCGTTCGGCAAGCTCGGCATCGCGGGCGGCATCGCCGTCGCCTTGCTGTCGGGCGGGGCGATCGGGCTGTTTTCCGGCATGCTGGTGGCGTATTTCGGATTGGCATCGTTCGTGGTGACGCTTGGGGTGATGGCGATCGGGCGCAGCCTCGCCTATATCTGCTCGGGCGCGACGTCGATTTCGAATATCCCGCCGGCGATCAACGATCTTGTCTACACCCCGATCCTGGGCGTGCCGTCCAATGTCGCCACGCTGCTGGTGATCTACGTGCTGGCCGGGCTTTACCTGAGCTTCACCAAGGGCGGGCGAACCATCTACGCCATCGGCTCGAACCAGGAAGCGGCGCGCGCGGCCGGACTGAGCGTGCTGTTCTACAGCGTGCTGCCCTACGTCGTGTCCGGCGCGCTGGCCGCGGCGGCCGGCGTCCTGTTGTCGGCGCAGGTCATGTCGATCGACCCGCTCGCGGGCACGGCCCTGGAACTGGACGCGATCGCGGCGGTGGTGATCGGCGGCGCCAGCCTGTACGGCGGCCGCGGTTCCATCCTGGGCACGCTGATCGGCGTGCTGATCATGGTAATGATCCGCAACGGTCTCAATCTGCTGGGGGTGAACCCGTTCTGGCAGGGCAGCGCCATCGGCGGCATCATCATCGCCGCCGTGCTGGTCGAGCGCCTGGTAAGCACGCGCGTGCGCGGTTAACAGTATTTCGGGCCCTGCGTGTTCAGGAACAGCGAGTAAAGCGACGTCTGGCCCATGATGTACAGCCGGTTGCGCTTAGGCCCGCCGAAAGTGACGTTTCCGACGATCTCGGGCACCGGAATGTGGCCGAGCAGCGTGCCGTCGGGGTGGTAGCACCTGACGCCGACGCCGGTGGAGGTCCAGATATGCCCGGCGACGTCCACGCGGAAGCCGTCGAAGATGCCGGCGTCGCAGGTCGCGAAAACCCGGCCCTCGCTGACCGACTTGCCGTCCCGGCCGACCTGGAAGGCGCGAATGACCGACTGGAAAGACGGGTCGTGCGTCGTGCCGCTGTCGGCAACATAAAGCAACGACTCGTCAGGGGAAAACGCCAGGCCGTTCGGCTTGAACATGTCGGTGATCACCGCCGTGACGGAACCGTCGGCGGGGTCGATACGATAAACGTGTGACGCCCCGATCTCCGACTCCGTAACGTAACCTTCGTACTCGGAATCGATTCCATAGGTCGGGTCGGAAAACCAGATCGTTCCATCCGATTTCACCACGACGTCGTTCGGCGAGTTGAGCCGCTTTCCCTGATAATGCGATGCCAGCACCTTGCGCGACCCGTCCTGCTCGATACGCGACACCGCCCGGCCGCTGTGCTCGCAGGCGATCAGCCGTCCCTGTTGGTCGACCGTGTGGCCGTTCTGGTGGCCGCCGTTGGTGAGGAAGACCGACACCGTGTTGTCGCATTCGTTGAAGCGCAGCAGGCGATCGTTCGGAATGTCGGAAAAAATCAGGTGCCTGGCGGCGGGAAAATAGGCGGGACCCTCGGCCCAGCGCGTGCCGGTCCAAAGTTTCTCCAGCCTGGTGTGCGGAAAGATCAGCGCGCGGAATCGCGGGTCGAGCTGGACGTGCGGATTTTCGCTCATGGTGTTGCCTCCCTGGTCGAGGGCGCGCGATCGTCCCTCGGTTCACCAGGCCAGCATACCGGCAGTCCGGTTGATGAAAACATCAAGGCACCGGCTTGCGGATGCCTTTGCCATCATCATCCGGTTATCCCATGCTCTTTTCAGCATCCGCGCCCGAGCGATTTTCCTGCGCCTATGTCAAGCGTGCCACAGCCGATCAAATGACAATAAAATCAACTGCTTGACAAGGCGGCCGACGCCACGGAACCGGCGCGGCCGGCAGCGCGAAATCTTTTGTCGCGACTCTTTCAGTTGCGTCGGTGCGGCGCGTTTTGTTAGGCAGACCTAAACATGGCAAAATCAAGGCAATGATGGCAAATCTAAGGCTGCGACGGCGTCAGGGGCCCAGTGGAACGCTGGATCAAGCTTCTTCAGGCTCCGGATGGGACCGATACGACCTTGTGTGCGGCGTCTATCTCGTTCTGATGCTGATCGCCTGCACCATGACCGGGGTTGCGCTGGCGCGCGGCGACCTGCCCTCGGAAAGGATTCCGCATCAGATCACCGGCACCTAGCGGAACGGCAGGATTCAGATCATCCTGCGCACGACGTGGCGGCGGTTCGAGGTGAAAGGCCGCACCTCGCTCGGCCAGCGGCCTTTTTCCGCTGCCTCCGCCCATTCCCTGCTGAGCAGCACGTCGGGGCTGTCGATCTCGTAGATAGCCACGTAGCGGGGCTCACCGCCGCCATCCAGCACCTTGCGCTCGCCGCCGATCGTTACGGTGGCTGGCTCGGTCTTCATCCGGCTGGCCGCGCGCACGCCTGGCACCTTCAGCAGCAGCGGCACGTGCTCGGTGTCGTAAACTTCATTGAACAGCGCTTCCTTTTCCTTTGCCACGTCCATACTGACGATGAACAGATATTTCGTTGCGATCGGTATGTTCCCTCCTTGCCCGGGAAGCCGGTTATAGCCCTGCCACGGCACCTTGGCACGCTTGCGCCGCGTGGCCGGGAGCAGCCATCCTCACAGCAGCAAGCGCCCGGCCTGAAGCCGGCACGGCGCACGAGGGAGGACAACCATGCCCGCAGCGCAAGGTGCCGCGCGGCCCGCCAACCGTTGGGCGCAGCTCGCCTTCGGCGTCGTCTGCATGATGATGATCGCCAACCTTCAGTACAGCTGGACGCTGTTCGTCCAGCCGATGAGCAAGGCGCATGGCTGGGCGATCGCCGACATCCAGTTGGCGTTCAGCATTTTCATTGCGCTTGAGACCTGGTCCACCCCGGGCGCCGGCTGGATCGCCGATCACCTGGGCGCGCGGCGCGGTCCGGCGGTGGTGGTGTTCGCCGGCGGCCTGCTGGTCGCCATCGGCTGGGTGGTGAACGCCTTCGCCGGCCAGCTCTGGCTGCTGTTTCTGGGCGCCGCCCTGTCCGGCATCGGTGGCGGCGGCATCTACGCTACCTGTGTCGGCAATGCCGTGAAGTGGTGGCGCAACCGGCGCGGGCTCGCCGTCGGCATCACTGCCGCGGGCTTCGGCGCCGGCTCGGCGCTGACCATCATTCCGGTCAAGCTGACGATCGACGCCCATGGCTACAGCGCGGCGTTCTTCTGGTTCGGCATCGCCCAGGGCGCGGTCGTCTGCCTGCTCGCCTTCCTGCTCCGCGCCCCCCGGCCGGGCGAGGTCCCCACCACGGCGCCCCTGCGCCTGCCCCAGACCGCCGCCAGCATGACCCCGAAGGCGGTCGTTGCCAGCCCGGTGTTCTGGCTGCTGTACGGCATGTTCGTTGCGGTCTCGGCAAGCGGCCTGATGGCCACCGCCCAGATCGCCCTCATCGCCCGGAGCTACGGCATCGCCAACACGCCGCTGATCTTCGGCGGCACGACGCTGGCGGTGGCGCTGGTGTTCGACAACGTCATGAACGGCGCCGCGCGGCCGGCCTTCGGCTACCTCTCCGACCGGATCGGCCGCGAGGTGACGATGGCCATCGCCTTCAGCCTGGGCGCGGTCGCCTACTGGCTGCTCGGCTCGCTGGGTTCCAGCCCATGGGCGTTCGTGCTCTGCGCCGGGCTGATCTTCTTCACCTGGGGCGAGATCTTCAGCCTGTTCCCGTCGACGTGCACCGACAGTTTCGGGGCGCGGTACGCCACGGTGAACGCGAGCCTGCTCTACACCGCCAAGGGCACGTCCGCCTTCCTGGTCCCGCTCGCCAACGTCATCGAGTCCGCGACCGGAAGCTGGCGCGCTGTCTTCATTGCCGCCGCGGCGATGAACGTCGTCGTGGTGCTGCTGGCGCTTTTCGTGCTGCGGCCGATGCGGCGGGCGCACCACGCGGCGGCGACCGAGGCACAGACGCTGTCGGCGAAGTAAAGCTGCCTGTTCGCACCACGCAACGAACACGCCCTGGTGCGCGCGGTGCGCTTGACCCCCGGATCGCCAGGCCCTAGCGTTTCAAGTGGAACCAATAACAACCGGCAGGAGGAAACGGATGGGCGAAAGCAAGTTCGAACGCGATTCGCGCCGCAATGCAGGGCTGGGCGACATCTACATCGACACCTCGGCCGAGCCATGGATCAACTTCTCTCCAGGCATTGACTTCAAGTTGCTGCGCACGAGCCAGGAGACGGGTGCGTGGAGCGTGCTCTTCAAATGCGCGGCCGGCGCCAGCTTCGCGCGCCACGAGCACCTTGCGGCCGGCGAGTACCTGATGGTGTCGGGCAAAATGGAAATCCGCGGCGGTGCCGAGCGGGGCGGGGTCACGGCGAAGGCAGGCGATTACGGCTTCGAAGCGAACGGCGCCTGGCACGACGACACGAAATTCCTGGAGGAAACGGTCCTTTACTTCACCAATTACGGCCCGATCCGGTTCGTCGATGACGACGACAACACAGTCGCGGTGCTCGACTACAAGATGCTGCGCGAAGTCGCGGCAGCCGGAAGGAAGAACCTGGCGCACGCGGCCTGAACCGCGCGCCCGGTTCCGGTCAGGCAGGGACACATCGACGCTAAATCAGGCGATCGGCCGCACGGCCGTTGCCACAGCGTCATGGTGGGCGAAGGGCCGCCATGACGACGGGGCGGTGCGCCGCGGCTGGCCGCCTGAGTTACCGCCGATGCGGATAGGCCTGGCCATGACGACACCTCAACCTGTCCGCGGTCTGCCGCACGACTTCCCGAACCGGGTATGACCACGTCCGGCCGGTTCAGCTCCCCGGAGACCCGACATGCAGCGCATTCTTGTCCTCGGTGCCGGCTTTGCAGGTCTCTGGAGTGCGGTGGGCGCCGCCCGCAAACTCGACGAACTCGGCATCGGTCCCGACCGTGTCGAGGTCATGGTCATCAACCGGACGGCATGGCACTCGATCCGCGTCCGCAACTACGAGGCCGACCTCGACGGGACGCGGGTTCCGCTGGATGACGTGCTGCAGCCGATCGGCGTCAGGCGCGTGGAAGGAGAGGTGACGGACCTTGATCTCCCTGGGCGAACGGTCACCTGTTCGGTCCAGGGCAGCCTGCGCGCCTTCCCCTACGACCGGCTGGTCTTCGCCCTCGGCAGCCGCCTCGTTCGGCCGCCGATCCCTGGCCTTCAGCAGCACGCCTTCGACGTCGATACCTACGAAGGCGCCTCGCGCCTCAACAGCCACATCGCCGCGTTGCCGTCCCGCCGGCCCTCGCCCGGCCAGTACGTCGTCCTCGTCGTCGGTGGCGGCCTCACCGGCATTGAAACCGCGACGGAGATGTTCGGCAAGCTCCGCGCCGCGGCAGCGGGCGGTGCGCCGTCCGGCCCGCCGCCCCCGCTGCGCGTCATCCTCGCCGATCGGCAGCCGTGGATCGGCTCCGACATGGGCGAGAGCGCCCGGCCGGTCATCGAGGAGGCGCTTCGGACGCTCGGCATAGAGACGCGCGTCGGCGTTTCCCTCGCCCTGGTTGACGAGCAGGGTGCCACGCTCACGACCGGCGAGCGCATCGCCGCGGCCACGGTGGTCTGGTGCGCCGGCATGCAGGCCCATCCGTTGACCGCGCGCTTCCCCGTCCAGCGCGATCGGTTCGGCCGCCTGCCGGTGGACGCCTGTCTCAAGATCGAAGGCATGGCGGCCGCGTTCGCCGCCGGTGACGCCGCCTGGCTGCCGATCGACGGCATCCATGCCTCGGTCATGTCGTGCCAGCATGGCCGCCCGATGGGGCGCTTCGCCGGCCACAACGTGGTGTGCGACCTGCTGGGCCAGCCCATGCTGCCGCTGCGCATCGACGAATATGTCACGGTCCTCGACCTCGGTCTGTGGGGGGCCGTTTACACCCAGGGCCGGGATCGTCGCGTGGTCTCGCAGGGGGCGCCCGCCAAGCGCACGAAAGAGATCATCAATCGCCAGCGCATCTACCCGCCACGCTCGCGGGACCGCCGTGAGATCCTCGATGCCGCCGCGCCGGTGGTGCAAACGCCGCCGGGCCGGTTCCATTGAGACCGCCGGGCCGCGGCGGTACGGTGGTGGATCGCCCCCGCTCCGACGCGGGCAGCGCGTTCGTGTGACGCACCAGCGGCCTGGTCGGGGAATACTCGGCTGCAGGCCGCAGCCAACCCGGGGACCCGCATGATCACGCTGTCGGAGAATTTCCGCGCCCTGTTCTACACCCCGTTCTACGCCGCGCAGGCCATCGGGGCCTTCGCCCGGGAGGGTGTGCAGGTCACCGTTCGCCCGTCCGCCGAACCCGGCCAGGCGGCGGCCGCCTTGCAGGCCGGGGACGTCGAGGTGATGTGGGGCGGCCCGCTGCGCGTGTTGCTGGCGCACGACGCGGACCCCGGTTGCGACGTGGTGTGCTTCTGCGATGTCGTGGCGCGCGACCCATTCTTCATCGTCGGACGCCAGCCCCGGCCCGGTTTCCGCCCCGCCGATTTGGCTGGCCCACACCCCGGCATCCGCCTGGGCACGGTATCGGAGGTGCCGACGCCCTGGCTGTGCCTGCAGGACGACATCCGCCGCGACGGCGCGGACCCCGCCGCGGTGCGGCGCGTCACCGGCGGCACCATGGCGCAGAACGCGGCGCGGCTGCGCGACGGCACGGTGGACGCCGTGCAGGTGTTCCAGCCCCACGCCGAGGACCTGCTGGCCTCCGGCGCCGGGCATCTCTGGTATGCGGCCGCCAGCCGTGGGCTGACGGCGTACACCACCCTGGTCACCCGCCGCGCGGTGCTGGCGGCCAGGCGGGACGAGTTGCTGGCGATGGTGCGCGTCATGGACCGGACGCTGCGCTGGGTCCGGGCGACGCCGGGGCGCGATATCCAGCGTCTTCTGGCGGCCAGGTTCCCCGATGTCCCGCCCGCCATCGTCGCCGCCGCCATCGACCGCTATCGCGCGCTGGACCTGTATGCCGCCGACGCAGTCACCCGGCGGGAGGGCTACGATCGGCTGGTCGCCGCGATGCGCTCGGGCGGGGCGCTGCGGCGGGACGTGCCGTTCGAATCGTGCGTGGACAACAGCCTGGCCGAACAGGTCGCCGGCGAAGGCCGGGGGTAGCGGCATTGGCGTCAAAAGAATGTCGAGCGAGGTACGCTGTTTCTTCCCGCCATGACGATGAAGGAACGCCGTGGTCCCGTCCCAACCGACCTGCGGTCTGCTGTAGCGCCAATGCGGGGGTAGCGGGCCGATGCCCCGGCCGCGGACGATCCGCCGCGGCCGGGATCATGCGGGCCGGAGCGTCAGGACTTGGCGGATTTCTCGGCCAGCGCCTTCACTTCATCCATCGCCTCGGCGAACCGGGCGTTGAGCAGGTGCACCGCCTCGGCGTTGGCGTTCTGGATCAGGTCGCCGATCTCCTTCATGTTGGCGACGGCGTGCTCATAGGCGGCCTTCAGCAGCTCGGCGTGCCGGGCGGCCTTGGCCTGGGGCGATTCGACCGCGGACAGCGAGCGCAGCGCCTCGGTCATTTCCGACATGCTCTGCTGCACGATCTCCATGTGGCGGCGGGCGACCGCCTGCGCGCCCTCCAGCGCCACCTTGTTGGCGGCGGTCAGGGTTTCGATGTTGCGCCGGCTGGCGGCGACGAAGGCCTCCATGTCCGGCACGGCAGGCAGCTTCATGTCGGCGAACATCTTGGTGAAATCGCCGAAATCAGCGAGCGTCTTGGGTTGGCTGGCCATCGTGTCATTCCTCTTGCTGGACCGGTTCAGCAACGGCACGTTACGCGGTTTGCGGCTGGAAACCAAGACCACCCCGCCGTGACATTCCCATTGCGCGGCCCCATGTTCCGGGGAAAAGGAGAACGGCCCATGGACAACGACACCCCTGCGACCCAGGCGCCCCGGCCCGACGCAGACACCGCCGGCGCGCGCATCGACATCGTCTCCGACGCCATCTGCCCGTGGTGCTACATCGGCAAGCGCCAGCTGGAGCGCGCCCTGGCGATCCTGGGGCAGGAAGGGCTGCGCTTCTCGGTGCACTGGAACCCGTTCCAGCTCAACCCGGACATGCCGCGGGAAGGCTGCGACCGCGCCGAATACCGCGCCCGCAAGTTCGGCGGGCCCGAGCAGGCGGCGGCGCTGGACCGCCGGATCACCGAGGCCGCCGCCGCTGTCGGCCTGGGCTTCCGCACCGACCTGATGACCCGCACGCCGAACACCATCGACGCCCACCGGCTGATCTGGTTCGCCGGCCAGCACGGCGACCAGGACGCGGTGATGGAGGCGGTGTTCAAGGCCTGTTTCATCCAGGGCCGCGACATCGGCGATGCCGCCGTGCTGGCCGATTGCGCCGCCGAGGCCGGGCTGCCGCGCCACGAGGCCGCCGCGTTCCTGGCCGGGGACCTGGCGGCGGCGGAGATGCGGGCCGCGGACCAGGCGGCCCGGCAGGCGGGCGTCAATGGCGTGCCCTCGTTCTTCCTGGACGGCTACTTCCTGTTCTCCGGCGCGATGCCCGCCGAGACGATCGCCGAGGCGCTGCGGCGCGCCCGGGCGGTGCTGCAGGGGCAGCGCAGCGGCTGACGCGCCGCGCCCGCCACGACGTTGCAGCAACGGCCGGCGCGCCGGCTCCGGCGAATCGGCTGTCTTACCCGGGGCCCATGGCCACCCGGCGCACACGATGGAACGGAACGTGGTCGGCACGATCTGGTGCGCGGATTCACGCCCGGCATGGCATTCTGTTCCGACATCAAAATAACATGAACGCGCTGCGAAACGTTGCAACGGATTTCACCAAGAAACGAGACAATTCATTGCCATTTTACGGGTGAATATTCAATTCTCAAGCCAATCACGAAAGGGCTATATGTTCGCTGGCAATTCGCAAAGTCGTGGCGAGCGAACATGAAAGGTACTGAAGGTGCCTGATTTGGACGAAAATGACGATGCAGGTGGTACCAACAAACGGCAAAACGGCCCAGAAAATTCCGGGTCCGAAAAGTTAAGCCAATCCCGGAACCCCCGCCCGGCGCCAGCAGACGGGGAACGCACGGCGGCGGAAAGCGCGGCCAACGTCGTCATCCGGGACCTGGTCGACCGCCTCCGCCGCAGCCGCGGCGTGGACGGCGGGCCCTGGGGCGGCGGGGTGGCGCTCATCGGCGCCGGCTGTTCCGTCAGCGCCGGCGTCCCCTCCGCGATCGGCATCGTCGACCTTGCCCTCAGGCACCTCGCGCACGTCCGCCTGGGGCAGCCCGCGGCGGCGGCGTCCGATCCGCGCGCGATCTACGACGAACTGAAAAAAGACGGGCTGGACCTGGAAGCCCCGTACGGACCGGATCTGTATCACGAACTGTTCGACAGGCATCTGGACGAGGCCAACGAGCAGCGTGCCCTGATCGGGAAGGCCATCGCCAGCAGCCAGGGAAAAATCAACTGGGCGCATCTGCGGCTCGGCCAGCTGGTTGCGGAACGATATGTTCACACCGTGATAACGACCAATTTCGACCAGCTGGCGCTGGAAGGTATCGTCCGCAACGGATTGATACCCGCCGTCGCCGATGGTTTCGAGGCGCTCAACCGGATCGATTCAAGACCGGCATTTCCGCAGCTTGTCCACCTGCACGGCTCGTTACAGAACTATTCGCTCCGGACCAACCGGCGGCATGCGCAGCAGGCGGGTCATGTCTCGCCCACGCGCGGCGCGCTCTACGGGCTGCTGCGCGACGCGCCGTTCCTGCTGGTGGCGGGCTACCGGGGCGACGACGAGGATTTCATGAGGCCGCTGCACGACGCCCTTGCGGCGTTCCCGCAGTGCCGGGTCTTCTGGGCGTTGCGCGCCGGGGTGGAAGCCGCGTCCCGCCAGGCCGCCGCCTTGCGGGATACCGGATGCAGGCTGCAGTTCATACCCGGCCAGGACGCGGACGACCTGTTCGACTCCCTGGCGAGCGGCGCGCGCCTGGGCGCCCCTCCCTGGCTGCGCGATCCGGTCGCCGTGATGCGCAAGGAGCATCGCCGCATCGCCGAACCGGCGGCGCCCACCGCTCGGCACCTGCTGGAACGCCACGTCGCGGAACTGGGTGCGCTCGACGCCTGCCTGGCCACGCACCGGGCCCGCAACGAGCCCGGGCGCCGCGAAGCCGCGCCTCTCGAGCGCCCGCTTCCTGCCAATGACTTCGCCGCCGTGCGAAGAACCCTGGAGGACGCCGGCGGCGTGGCAAGCGCCGAATCCTGGATGCGGTTCGCCGTCGCCGTAGCCGATGCGGCCCCGACCGTCGGCGAGGCGAGCGCACGGGAACACCTGAGGGCCGCCGTCGGCCGCATCCTGAAAAATCCCAGGGACCACCTGAATGCCGGCCAGCTGAGCCGGGTGGGCAGCGCACTCGTGTCACTTGGCGACGAAGCCCCGGCCAGAGCGGTGTTCGAACGGATGCGGGACGAGGCGGAATCCGCGGGCGCCGCGGGCGAAGGCGATCTGTCGATGGCGCTCTCCCGGCTCGCCGGCCTGGCCGCCGATCGCGGCGACAAGGAAACCGCCCAGCGGTTGTGCGCCGAGGCGCTGGCGATCCAGCAGCGGTTGCCCGGCCAGCCGGGGGCGCCGGACGGCCAGTCCGACCTCGCCCTCGTCCTGGGCCGGGTGGCCGATGTGGCCCAGGATAGCGGCGACCGGGAAGCCGCCGAGCAGCTGCACCGGGAGGCGCTCGCGATCCGCCGGCGGCTTGCCGGGCAGCTGGGGACGCTCGATGCCCAGCGCGACCTGTGCGCCAGCCTGGACCGGGTCGCCGACATGACCCAGGACCGCGCCGACAAGGAAGCCGCCGAGCGGCTCCGCCGGGAAGCTCTCGCGATCCATCGGCGGCTCGCCGAGCAGCCGGGGACGCCGGACGCCCAGCGGGAGCTTGCCGTTGCCCTGGGCCAGGTGGCCGACCTGGCGCAGGATCGCGGCGACAGGGAAGTCGCCGAGGAACTCCACAGGGAGGCCCTGGCGATCCATCGGCGGCTCGCCGGACAGGTGGGGACGGTGGACGCCCAGCGCGACCTGTCCGTCGCCCTGGGCCGGGTCGCGGACCTGACCCAGGATCGCGGCGACAAGGAAGCCGCCGAGCAGTTCCGCCGGGAGGCCCTGGCGATCCATCGGCGGCTCGCCGAGCAGCTGGGGACGCTGGACGCCCAGCGGGACCTGTCCGTTACCCTGGCCCGGGTGGCCGACCTGGCCCAGGATCGCGGCAATACCGAAGCCGCCGAGCAGCTTTACCAGGAAGCCCTGGCGATCCGCCTGACGCGGGCCGATCTGCTGGGGACGCAGGATGCGCAACGCGGCGTTTCCTTTGTCCGGCGCAGGATCGCCAACCTGGCACGGGATCGCGGCGACCCCGGGGAGCGGGATGAGGCGTAGCCGGCCGCCTTCCAGTACCGGCCACCGGAAGAATCGAGCCTATTAGACGTGGCGGAGGGTGCCCGGAACCGCTCATGCTTGTTCATCCTTCCGTAATTTTCAACACGGAGAGAGCGGAGGGCCACCAAGGGCCACGAAGACCGGACCTTGCTGGCGGATCGGGCCCTGGCCAGCCGCATGATCGGGCTGGCGCATCGCAGCACCCGCGCTACAGCAGACCGCAGGTCGGTTGGGACGCTGAAGCCCCCTGTCCTCACCGTCATGGCCCGGCTCGTCCCTACGCAATGCACACATCCTGGAAACGAGTCGGAAATGACCGTAAAATCAAGTGCTTGCCTGGGCGCCAAGAGCGTTCCCCCATCGTCATGGCCCGGCTTGTCCGGGCCACCTGTCGCGGCACACG
>NZ_NHRY01000068.1 GCF_002937115.1 Rhodopila globiformis
TCCCATTTGGTGTGATTTAGGCTCTCGAATTCGTCCATTGATGGAACTCCATCAGCGTGTGCTTTGGCGGCTCACGCTCCAGAGTTTCATTGATGGGCGAACCGGGGCCTACCCCCGCAAATGTCAAACTGCTGCTGCCTCCCCGGCAGAGCCGGGGGAACTCCCGGTTACGTTAGAGTTGCCGGGTCGGACTCCATGAAAACCATGTCGGCGCGTGAAGCGAAGAACGGCTTTGGCTTGATGATCGACACCGCCCGTGCGGAGCCAGTGCTGATCGAAAAGCACGGGCGCGGCGTGGTGGTGGTCGTCTCGGTGGAAGAATATGGACGGCTGAACAGCACAGCCAACGCGACGCTGGCGCAGGCGCAGGCGCAGGCGCAGGCGCACGATACGGCCGCCGCGCAACATAGAGGAAAGGCCTGACACCGACAGGTGGCAGCTAATTGCGAAAAATTTCGGGCGGATCTTGCACGGCGGCGAGCACGTAGATGAACGATTCCAAATTTAAGCTTGAACGTGTCCAAGGCGCACCCGTCTCGGATCAGGAATTGCTGGCCGACATGCAGCGCGCGGCACAATTGGCGGGGGCCGATGTCCTTTCCCAGCGGCTATATACGGAGTTTGGGCAGTACGACCCTAGGACAGCATCACGCCGTTTTGGTTCCTGGAACAAGGCGGTTGTCGCCGCTGGTTTGCAAATTGCGAATGAAATCAATATCTCGGACGATCGCTTGTTCGAGAATATCATGCTGCTTTGGGAGCATTACGGTCGCCAACCTCGGAGAGCCGAACTTGCGTCTCCTCCATCGCGAATTTCATGCGGGGCATATAGGCGACGGTTTGCTTCTTGGATGGACGCGCTGACGCAATTCGTCGCATATGCAAACGCTCAAGACGCAAGGCCGCCCGATCAGATGGAGGCCCGAACCGGCCACAGAACCAGCCGCGACCCTTCGTTAAGAATGCGATTTCGGGTGCTGAAGCGCGACAATTTCTCATGTCGCGCGTGCGGAGCAACCCCGGCCTTAACGCCGGGGCTTTCGCTTCATGTGGACCACATCAATGCTTGGAGTCTTGGCGGGGAAACAATCGACGATAACCTTCAGACCTTATGTGAACCGTGCAACCTGGGAAAAAGTAACGCGCTATAGTGCTATAGTGCTATAGTAAAAACGTAGTGATCATCGTCGCCATCGGTCATAGCCGCCACCCATAACTCAACCCACAACCACCAGGACGGCCATGTCACTTCAATTCGACCCGCGCACAGGGAAGATCACCTACAGGGGTAAGGAAGTAGGTGAGCACATCTTCAAGGATGGCCGTTCTACCGTTCGGCTCGATATCGAATACGAAGGCGGTGACGATTGGATCGTTCCGCTAAGCTGGTTCGCCCACGGGCTTTCCATGCTTCCCGAGAATAAGCCCGCCCCGGCACTGCTGACTGTCAAAACATCAGAGGACAGCATCGCCGAAGAGTTCGATGTCGTACGCTACCTGACCGAGAAGCAGGTAAAGCGTGGGAACTACATCTGGATATTCCACAAGACCGACGCCGACAATTGGCCTTCACTATTGCACGGCCACGATTATGACAAAGGGCTGAAACTCGACGCGATTACGGGCAACATTTACGACGTGGGAACGCGGGAGCGGTGCAAGACACTGAAGGCGAAAGACCTGCAAGACGTTCAAGCTGAGCTAAGGGCATCGAAGGACTTTAAGGAGGCCGTCGCCACCCTGATTGACAAGACTACTACCGCTACAGAGCCCGCATAGCGATTGCAGTATCTTATGGCGATAGAGTGCCGAGGTGGCGCTGTCTGTCAGGCGTCATTTTGGAGGGCTATGGCGTAGACGTAGTGATCATCGCTATCGGTCGTGGCCCGCCAGCGCTCCTGTCCTCCGGTCTCGCCAGGATCTGCCTGGGATTCGGCAGTCCATTGTCAACACTAAGGAATTTGCACACCACTGGTTGCCGCGACGGTTCCTCGCGTCTCGCCCCGGCCTTGTGATCGTAACGCAGAGCCGGGGCCGCTGCTCGAAGCGCAGCGGGCTCCGAGTGCCGGCGGCTCGTGCAATGCCCGGGGGTTCAGTGGTCATTCAGGGGATGCCAGCGCGCCGGTTCAGGGGCGCCCGGTCGCCGCCCGCGCCACCTGCGCCAGGGCGAGCCGGGTGACCGTCGCCCCGAGTCCCGGCACACGGCACACGACAGCAAGCCGGTGCGGCAGGCGCCGGCCGGCGCGGCTCGGTTCGCCTGCTTCAGCGGCCTGCCAATCGTAGCCGGACAGGCCGCCAACCGGGTGCCCCGCCCGTCAGCCCTTGAGCCGTACCGCGCGGCCAACGAAACAGCTCCGCCGCCCCCGCAATGGCAGGCTCGCTGCTTCCGCTCGCGTCCGCTGCAAGGTAACACCGCCGGCATTCAAACAGCGGGCTGCCTCTGAAAACACGATCCAGCCAGACAGACTCCAGGAAAACCGATACCCAGGCACGCTTCGCCTTCGCCCGCGCAGCATCAACGTTCAATCGGTCTCCCGCAGCACCTCGGTCTTCACCGGCAGCACCTCCCCCATCCACACGGCATTGATCGTGTGATCGTCGCGCGGACGGCCGGACTGCGGATGCAGCAGCACCGTCAGCCCCATCCGGTTCATCATCACGAACGGCACCACCAGCGGGAACATATCCGGGGCGAACCGGATCTGGTACATCGGCTGCACATGCGGCCCGACCGGAGCATCGTGCCAGCGGCCCATCTGCACCGTGAAGCGGCTCTCCACCCAGTCCCGCAGCAGCGCCGCGCGGTCGCGGCTGCCGGCGTCGTAATAGACATGCATGTGGTAGTCGGTGATACGGGCAGCCTCGACCGGTTCGCTCATCACACGTCCTTCTGCAACAGCCGCCTGATCTCGCGCTTCGTGACTTTGCCGTAACCGGATTTCGGCAGTTCCGGCCAGAAGGCGAAGCTGTGCGGCCATTTGTACTTCGCCAGCTTGCCCTCCAGATGCGCCAGCAGTTCCACCTGGCCCGTAGCCGCGCCGTCCTTCATCACCAGCACCGCGATCCCGGCCTCGCCCCATTTCTCGTGCGGAACGCCCAGGACGCAGGCCTCCATGACGTCCGGATGCAGCAGCAGCGCCTCCTCGACCTCGCGCGGATAGACGTTCGATCCGCCGGAGATGTACATGTCGGAGGCACGCCCGGTGATATAGAGGAAGCCACGCTCGTCCACATGGCCCAGGTCGCCGGTGTGGAACCAGCCATGGGCCGTGGCCTTGACGGTGGCTTCGGGGTTGTCGTGGTAGCCGGCGAAAACCCCGGGCCCGCGCACGCAGATCTCCCCGGTCGCGCCGGGATCCAGGATCTGCCCGGCTTCGTCCAGGATCGCCACCTCCATGCCGACGCGGGGAACGCCGCAGCTTCCCACCGGCATCTCGGCGTCGTTCTCGCTGTGCAGGTACGGCGGCAGCACGGTGATGTTGCCAGTCACCTCGCCCATGCCGAAATACTGCACCAATACTTTCCCCAGCTTGCGCAGCGCGTGCACCTGGTCCGCCCGGTACATCGGCGCGCCGGCATAGATGACATAGCGCAGGGAACTGTGGTCGTAACGATCCACCGCCTCGTGCCGGGCCAGCATCGTCAGGATCGTCGGCACGGTGAACATGTTCGTCACCCGGTGCTTCTCGACCAGCCGCCAGGCTTCGTCGCAGTCCAGGCGCTCGCCCGACAGCAGGATGGTCGGCGCGCCGCGGGCGACCTGCGGCAAGGCGTGCACGCCAGCGCCGTGCGACAGCGGCGCCACCACCAGCGAGGCGTCGTTCTCGGTCGTGCCCGGCATCAGGTCGCACAGGTGGTTGCAGACGACATAATCCATCTGTCCGTGGGTCAGCACGCCCGCCTTCGGCCGCCCGGTGGTGCCGGAGGTATAGAAGAACCACGCCGGATGGTCCCGGTCCACGTCCGCCGGCCGGATGATCGGCCCGGCATGGGCGGCCATCATCTCCCAGTTCAGCGGGCCGGCGCCTTCGCCGATGACGACCTCCAGCCTGCACGCGGGATTTTCCGCCTTGGCCGCCGCCGCATGGTCCGGGTAAGCGGAATCGAAAATATGCACCGCCGCGCCCGAGGACTGCGCCAGGTAGGCAACCTCGGGCGGCGTCAGCCGGAAGTTCGTCGGCACCCAGGTGGCGCCGATCATCCAGCTTGCGAACATCGTTTCGAGCACGGCGTTGGAGTTGCGGGCGTGCAGCAGGACGCGGTCGCCATGCCGCACGCCGGATGCCGCCAGCGCCCCGGCCGCGGCCTGGACGCGCTCGCGGAACGTTGCCCAGGTCCAGATGGTGTCGCGCCAGACGATCGCCGGCCGATCGGGGAAACGGCGGGCGGTCTGGAGCAGCATCGAGGCAAGGTTGCTGGTCGGGATCATGGCGTCAGCCCAATGGTTAGCCTAATGGCTCCAGGATCGAGACGTAGTTGGCCACCGCCGCCCCGCCCATGTTGAACACCGCGCCCCGGTCCGCCTTCGGCAGCTGCATGCCGCCCGGCGCCTGGCCGGTGAGTTGCATCGCGGTGATCGCGTGCATGGAAACGCCCGTCGCGCCGATGGGATGCCCCTTCGCCTTCAGTCCGCCCGAGGGGTTTATCGGCAAACGGCCGTCCTTCGCCGTCCAGCCCTCCAGCACCGCCCGCGCGCCCTGGCCGGGCGGGGTCAGGCCCATTGCCTCGTACTCGATCAGCTCGGCGATGGTGAAGCAGTCGTGGGATTCGACGAACGACAGGTCGGTGAGTTTCGTATCCGCCGCCTCCAGCGCCCGCGCCCAGGCCTGCGCCGCGCCCTCGAACATCGTGATGTCCCGCTTGCTGATCGGCAGGAAATCGTTGACCTGCACGGCGGCCCTGAAGCGCACCGCCTTGCCCAGCGAACGCGCGGTTTCCTCGTCGGCCATCACCAGCGCCACGGCGCCGTCCGAAACCAGCGAGCAGTCGGTCCGCTTCAGCGGCGGCGCGACATAGGGGTTCTTCTCGCTGACGGTGCGGCAGAAGTCGTAGCCCAGGTCCTTGCGCATCTGCGCGAACGGGTTCTCCACGCCGTTCCTGTGGTTCTTCGCCGCGATCGCCGCCAGGGCGTCGGACTGGTCGCCGTAGCGCTGGAAGTATTTCTCGGCGATGCGCCCGAACACGCCGGCGAAGCCCGCCGGGATGTCGGCTTCCTCCTTCTGGTAGCTGGCCTTCAGCAGGATGTCGCCGACTTCCTTGCCCGGCGTCGCGGTCATTTTCTCCACGCCGACGACAAGGGCGAAGCGGCCGCGGCCGGACAGCAGGAAGTCGCGCGCGCCATACACGGCCGCCGAGCCGGAGGCGCAGGCGTTCTCGAACCGGGTGATCGGCTTGAAGCGCAGCTCCGGCACGTGCTGCAGCACCAGCGAGGCCGGGAAGTCCTGCAGGGAAAAGCCGTTGTTGAACAGGCTGACGAAGGTCGAATCGACCTCATGCGCCTCGATGCCGGCGTCGGCGATGGCGGCGCCGGCGACGCGGCCAATCAGGGCTTCGATGTCGGGATCTTCGAGCTTGCCGAACGGCGAGTGCGCCCAGCCAACGATACAGGCCTCGGTCATCGGGTTTCCTCCTGCAAAGATCATTTGGCAGGAGCCTAGCCGATGCCCGGACGGAAGGCGATACTGGATGGTAAGGGGGTTCGGGCAATCGGGCGAACGAGTGCGTGCCAAACGGCCAAGCCGCTGATTCTATGGGTCGGTCCGCGAAGAGCCGCTGCATGTGACGCAGTCATGAAGCGCCCGGCTGCACCACGCCGCCATGACGCGGAGGAGCCGGTGCCCCTTCCCCGGCGGTTCGGTTGTTTCGCCCCAAGCTTTGATTCTTAACTGTGTCATTTTCTCATTCAGTGCCCGCGGCCGTTGCCGCAGACACTGGATGGAGTGTAATAGGGGCAAAACCCCGGGCACGCATGTGCAGCATACGCTCGAAACTGGGACGACAGGCACGGAATTCCGCCATTTTTTGGCATCCAACTGCGGAACGATATGGGCAATCACCAAATTCGCCCGGGGTTTTGCCCCTATTACCTCCAGGATGGAGGCAATAACGCTTTGAAATAACTTGGTGAGCCCGGAGGGACTCGAACCCTCGACCCCAAGATTAAAAGTCTCGTGCTCTACCAACTGAGCTACGGGCTCGCCGAGGCGCTTTCAACGCCATGCGGAGCCGCGGGTCAAGTCCGCCCGCGGCGATCCGCTCTCTGTTCCCACGACCGGGCCACGCGGGCCACAGTCCCGTCACGGCCTGCGTCCCGCGACGGCGCGGCCGCCACAGCCCGGCAAGGGCCGCGGCCCCCACGATGCCCCGGGGCGCAGGATCGCGTCACGCTAGGCCGCGTCGGCGGCAACGGCGAACTTCACGATCCGGTCCGGGTCCGACACCGTCCCGCCGCCGCCGCTGCCGCGCTTGATCTGGTCCACGTGCTCCATGCCCTGCACCACCTGCCCCCAGATCGTGTACTGCCCGTTCAGGTGCGGCGCCGGCTCAAACATAATGAAGAACTGGCTGTTGGCGCTGTTCGGGCTCTGCGAGCGGGCCATGCCGCAGGTGCCGCGGGCGAACTTCGCCGAATTGCTGAACTCGGCGCGGATGTTGTCCAGGTCGCTGCCGCCGGTGCCGGTGCCGGTCGGGTCGCCGCCCTGCGCCATGAAGCCCTCGATCACCCGGTGGAACGGCGTGCCGTCATAGAAGCCGCGGCGCACCAGCGTCTTGATCTGCTCCACATGCAGCGGCGCCAGGTCCGGCCGGAGTTGGATCACCACCCGGCCCTGCTTCAGGTCCAGGTACAACGTGTTCTCGGGATCCAGGCCCAATGTCGGATCGCTCATGATGGTCTCCTTGCTGTGATTACTTCACGTCCGCGGCGACGCGCATGTGGATGATCCGGTCCGGAGCGCCGGCCACCATGCCGTTGTTCGCTTCGCTGCCGTGCTTGATCTCGTCCACATACTGCATGCCGCGCACGACGCGTCCCCAGATCGTGTACTGGCCGTCCAGCGACGGCGCCGGCGCGAACATGATGAAGAACTGGCTGTTGCCGCTGTTCGGGTCCGAGGTCCGCGCCATGCCGCAGACGCCGCGCACGAAATGCAGCTGGCTGAACTCGGCCGGCAGGTTGGGCAGCTTGCTGCCGCCGGTGCCGGTGCCGGTCGGGTCGCCGCCCTGCGCCATGAAGCCCGGGATCACCCGGTGGAACGGCGTGCCGTCATAAAAGCCCTGGCGGGTCAGCGTCTTGATCTGCGCCACTGTCTTCGGCGCCACGTCGGGCAGCAGCTCGATCACCACCCGTCCGTTCTTCAGGTCCATGTACAACGTGTTCTCGGGATCGAGCTTCGGCCCTTGCGCGAACGCGGGCAGGTCAAGGCCGGCTAAACCCAGCGCGGCACAGGTCGTGAACAGGGTACGGCGACGCATGAACGCCCTCCTTCGGACAGTCTGGGGAAAATCCCGCGGCTCAGCCGCGGATACGTTTCAGGACGCGCGCATGCGTCAAGGGCGGCACGAAGGACGTAATGTCGCCGCCCAGCATGGCAACCTCCTTGACCAGGCGCGAGGCGATGAACTGGTGCGTCTCGCTGGCCATCAGGAACACCGTCTCGACGTCCGGCGCCATGCGGTAGTTCATGCCGGCCATCTGGAACTCGTAGTCGAAGTCCGACACCGCCCGCAGGCCGCGCACGATCATCGAGGCGCCGACCTTGCGGGCGAAATCGACCAGCAGGGTGTCGAACGGGATCACCTCGATCGACATGCCGTTGCGGCTGGCGATCGGCGCGATCTCGGCCGTCACCAGCTCGACCCGCTCCTCCAACGAGAACAGCGGGCCCTTGCCGGTGTTGATCGCCACCCCGACCACCAGCTTGTCCAGCAGCCGGGCCGCCCGGGCGATGATGTCGACATGGCCGTTGGTGACCGGATCGAACGTCCCCGGATACAGCCCGATCCGCTTCGGGTGATGCGCAGCCTTGTCAGCCATTCGCTTCCTTCCTGTGGCGCAGGCTAGTCCGTGTCGCCCGCCGGTTCGTCAGTCGCGCTGCCCGCCGGATCGCCCGCCGGATCGGCCCCGTTCGCGCCGTTGTCCGCCGCGCCGCCGTCCGCCGCGCCGCCGTCCGCCGCGCCGTTGTCGTCGGTCTCGTCTTCCAGGACGGTGAAGACGCTGGTCACGTGCTCGCCCTTGTCCACGCGGAACAGGGTGACGCCCATGGTCTGGCGCCCCGAGCAGCGGACCTGGTCGACCGGCACGCGGATCAGCCGCCCCGCGTCGGTCACCATCATGATGTCATCGCCCTCGCGCACTGGGAAGGTCGCCACCACCGCCTTGCCGTTGCGTGGCGCCAGCGTGATATTGCCGATACCCTGGCCACCGCGCCCGGTGACGCGGTACTCATAGGCCGAGGTCCGCTTGCCGAAGCCCATGTCGGTGACGGTCAGCAGCATTTCCTCGGCTTCTTCCAGCTCCTGGAAGCGCTCGGCCGACAGCGCCACGTCGGCGACCTCGCCCTCGCCTTCCGCGGCATCGGCGACCGCCACCGACTCGGCCTCGGCGTCGCCATTGCCGTTCCCGTTGGCGCGCCGCTTGGCGTTGGCCTGCTTCAGGTAGGCGACGCGCTCCTCCGGGCTGGCCTCGACGTGGCGCAGCACCGACAGGCTGTTGACCTCGTCCGGCTTCAGCAGCTTGATGCCGCGCACGCCGGAGCTGTCACGCCCGGCGAACACCCGCACCTGCTCATCCGTCAGCTGGAAGCGGATGCAGCGGCCCTTGCGGGTGGCCAGCAGCACGTCGTCGCCCTCCCGGCAGGTGGCCACGCCAATCAGGCGGTCGCCCTCGTCCAGCTTCATGGCGATCAGGCCGGAGGCGCGGACGTTGCGGAAGTCCGACAGCCGGTTGCGCCGGACGTTGCCCGAGGCGGTGGCGAACACCAGGTGCAGGCTGTCCCACAGCGTCTCGTCCTGCGGCAGCGGCAGCACCGTGGTAATGGTGTCGGCGCCGAGTTCCGGCAGGAGGTTCACCAGCGCCCTGCCCTTCGCCGTCGGCGCGGCCTCCGGCAGCTTCCACACTTTCTCCCGGTAGGCCTTGCCGCCCGAGGAGAAGAACAGCACCCACTGGTGGGTATGGCCGTTGAAGCTGCGGGTGACGATGTCGTCGCCGCGGGTGCCGGCGCCACTGCGGCCGCGGCCGCCGCGGTTCTGCGCCCGGTACGTCTCCAGGCTGGTGCGCTTGATGAAGCCGTCGCGGGTGATGGTGACGACCATCTGCCCCGGTTCGATCAGGCTTTCGTCGTCCTGGTCCGCCGGCGCGTCGGCGATGTCGGTCAGCCGCGGCGAGGCGATGGCCGCGCGCGCGGTGCGCAGTTCCTCGGCCATCACCTCCATGCGGCGGATGCGCGAGCCCAGGATTTCCAGCAGTTCGCGGATCTTCGCCGCGACCTCGGCCATTTCGGCGTGGATCTTCTCGCGCTCCAGGCCGGTCAGGCGCTGCAGGCGCAGGTCCAGGATGCCGCGGGCCTGTTCCTCGGTCAGGCGGACGGTGCCGTCCTCGGCGATGACGTTGCCGGGCTCGTCGATCAGTTCCAGCAGCGGGCCGACGTCGGCGGCGGGCCAGTCCACCGCCATCAGCGCGACGCGGGCGGCGGCGGCGTCGGGGCTGGCGCGGATCAGGCGGATGACCTCGTCGATGTTGGCCACCGCGATGGCCAGGCCGACCAGGTTGTGGGCGCGGTCGCGCGCCTTGCCCAGCTCGAAACGCGCGCGCCGCAGGATGACGTCCTCGCGGAAGCGGATGAAGCTCATCAGCGCGTCGCGCAGGCCCATCTGCCGCGGCTGGCCGTCGTCCAGCGCCAGCACGTTGATGCCGAAGGTGGTCTGCAGCTGGGTGAAGCGGAACAGCTGGTTCAGCACCACCTCGGGCGTGGCGTCGCGCTTCAGCTCCATGACAATGCGCATGCCGGAGCGGTCGCTCTCGTCGCGCATCTCGCCGATTCCCTCGATGACCTTGCCGCGCACCAGGTCCGCGATCTTCTCGATCAGGGTCTTCTTGTTCACCTGGTACGGGATTTCCGTGACCACGATGGCGGTGCGGTCCTTGCGGATCTCCTCGAACTCGGTGCGGGCGCGGACGATGATGCTCTCGCGCCCGGTCTCGAACGCGGACCGGATGCCCGATCGGCCGATGATGATGCCGCCGGTGGGGAAGTCCGGGCCGGGGACGATCTTCATCAGGTCGTCCAGCGAGGTGTCCGGATCTGCTATCAGCGCCAGGGTGGCGTCGATGATCTCGCCGGGGTTGTGCGGCGGGATGTTGGTCGCCATGCCGACGGCGATGCCGTTGGCGCCGTTGATCAGCAGGTTGGGGAACTTGGCCGGCAGGACGACTGGCTCTTTCTCCGATTCGTCGTAGTTCGGCTGGAAATCGACGGTGTCCTTGTCGATGTCCTCCAGCAGCAGGGCCGAGGCCTTGGCGAGCCGCACCTCCGTATACCGCATCGCCGCCGGGTTGTCGCCGTCGACCGAGCCGAAGTTGCCCTGCCCGTCGATCAGCGGCAGGCGCATGGAGAAGCCCTGCGCCATGCGCACCATGGCGTCGTAGATCGAGGCGTCGCCGTGCGGGTGGTACTTACCCATGACGTCGCCGACGACGCGGGCCGACTTGCGGTATGCCTTGTCCGGCGTGTAGCCGGCCTCGTGCATGCCGTACAGGATTCGCCGGTGCACCGGCTTCAGCCCGTCACGGGCGTCCGGCAGCGCGCGTGCCACGATCACGCTCATGGCGTAATCGAGGTACGAGCGGCGCATCTCATCTTCCAGCGTAACCGGCTGCATGTCCCCCTGCGGGCCGATTGGCTCCAGAGGCTGGTCAGGTGTGTCGCTCAAATCTCACTCGGTTCGGTTGGGGGCACCCGTTCGGCGGCGCGGGCCGCGGGGCGCTGTGACACTCTCTAAATAGGTGTTTTGCGGCGCAATAGCGAGAGGGGAGTTTGACGTCGTTCATACCCTTATGCGCATCCGGGCGAGGGAGGAGGGTGAGCGTCACTGGCGCCGGTGCGCACCTGGAGGCGTTCGTGCTGGCTGCGCGGACTGATTTTCAACACGGAGGAAACGGAGGACACACGAGGGCCACGAAGGGTGTGAACGAGTCAGCCGACGACGCAGCGCAGGCGGTTCGCACGGTACAAAACATAAGCTGCTTCAAGCAGGCCCGCCGATGCCGCGACGCGCCTTGATTGCCAATCCAGGGATGCGGTTCGTCCAATCCCGGCAAGCCAGCAAGGTCTGGTCTCCGTGGCACTTCGTGTGCCTCCGCTTTCTCCGTGTTGAAAATCAAGGAAGAATACGCAGGCACGAACGGTTCCGGGAGAGGAACTGCCACCGCCCGCCCCGGCTTCAGCCCCCCAGTCTCCATCCCGTACCGATGATGGCCAGGGCCAAAGGCGGAGGGCCTTCTGCCCCATCCGACGCGGCCGGCATTTCCTGTACCAGGGGGCGTGCCCGGCCACGACGAGACGGAGAACGGCCGCGGCAGATCCCCTCGTCGCCAGCAATCTTTCCGGGATGACAGGAAACCTTCCTGGCGCCGCGCCGGCCGGCAGCGTTGCATCGGCGACGGAATTGGTTGAAGTTGCGCGGCTGAACCTTCCGCCTTGGCTGTGCCATGCCTCTTGTCTACCTCATCACCGGCGAACAGAGCGGCGATATCCTCGGCGCCCGCCTGATGCACGCGATCAGGTCGCGCCGGCCGGACGTCAGCTTCGCCGGCGTCGGCGGCAGCGCCATGACGGCGCAGGGACTGGACAGCCTGTTCCCGCTCCGCTCCCTGGCGTTGATGGGCCTCGCCGAGGTCCTGCCGAAGCTGTTCGAACTGAACAGGCTGCTGCGGCGGACCGTCGCCGACGTCCAGGCGCGCGCGCCCGACGTCGTGGTGACGATCGACTCGCCCGGGTTCACGCTGCGCGTGCTGAAGGCGCTGCAGCCGACGACGCTGAAGCGGGTGCATTTCGTCGCGCCGCAGGTCTGGGCCTGGCGGGAGAGCCGGGTGAAGCACTTCCCCGGCCTGTGGGACGAGCTGCTGTGCCTGCTGCCGTTCGAGCCGGCGTTCTTCGCCCGCCACAACCTGTCCGCGCGGTTCGTCGGCCACCCGGTGCTGGAAAGCGGCGCCGGCGCCGGCGACGCCGCCCGCTTCCGCCAGCACCACGCGTTGCGGCCCGAGGACACGGTCGTGACGGTCATGCCGGGCAGCCGGCAGACCGAGGTTTCACGCCTGCTGCCGGTGCTGGAACAGGCCCTGAAGCTGCTGCCCGACCCGGTGGTTCCCGTGGTGCCGCTGGCCGGGCCGGTGGCGGAGGTCGTCCGGCAGCGGACGCGGTCCTGGCCGGTGCGGCCGATCCTGGTGAGCCAGGACGCGGACAAGTACGACGCGTTCGCCGCGTCGGCGGTGGCGTTGACCAAGTCGGGGACCTCGACCCTGGAGCTGGCGCTGGCGAACGTGCCGATGCTGGTGACCTACCGGGTCAATCCGGTTTCGTATGTCATCGCGCGACGATTGATCAAGGTCAAATACGCCTCGATCCTCAACCTGCTGCTCGATCGCGAGGTCGTGCCCGAGTTGCTGCAATTCGACAGCCGCCCCGATCGTCTCGCCGCTGAACTGCACCGGTTGCTGAACGATCCGGCGGCGGTGGCGCAGCAGCGCGCGGGCTTCGCGCAGGCGCTGGCGATGCTGCGGCCGCCGTTGGGCTCCCCGTCGGAGTGCGCGGCCGAGGCGGTGCTGTCGCTGCTGCCGGCGCGTTGAAAAACCGCCACGCGGTGCGGGAACCCGCCCGCGCATGTTTCAGAAACAATGTCGCAGGTCCAGGATCCCGGCGTGATCCCCGCGGGCTGTTGGCGCCCCGCTTACCGGCTGAAACCGCAAGTTACGGCATCGTTTCACGAGATACTACATAGTATAAATCGGTAACGCCAAAGCATTTCTGGGTTGACCTCGATCAAGTGTATTTCGCCGCCGGATCGCGTATGACGCGCCGCAGAGGTCTGCCCGGGAGTTGGAGCACACATGCGTATCGGTTGTAATGAGTTACGCGCCAAAATCATGAGCGCGGAAGAGGCGGCATCCTTCATCACCTCCGGCAGCACCGTCGGCTTGAGCGGCTTCACCGGCTCGGGCTATCCGAAGGCCGTTCCCCTGGCGCTGGCCGCGCGGATCGAGGCCGCCCACGCCGCCGGCGATCCGTTCAAGGTCCGTGTCTGGACCGGCGCCTCGACAGGTCCCGAACTCGACGGCGCGCTGGCCAAGGCCGACGGCATCGAGTTCCGCCTGCCGTACAACTCCGATCCGCTGGTGCGCGACAAAATCAACCGCGGCGAGATGCAGTATTTCGACATGCACCTCAGCCAGGTGGCGCCGCTGGCGTGGCAGGGCTTCCTGGGTCCGCTGGACACCGCGGTGGTCGAGGTCAGCGGCATCCGCCCGGACGGCTCGTTGATCCCGTCCTCCTCGGTTGGCAACAACAAGACCTGGCTGGACCGCGCGAAGCAGGTGATCCTGGAGGTCAATGCCTGGCAGAACGACGCGCTAGAGGGGATGCACGACATCTATTACGGTACGGCCCTGCCGCCGAACCGCGTGCCGATCCCGCTGGTGCGCCCGGATGACCGCATCGGCCAGCCATATTTCCGCTGCGACCCGGGCAAGGTCGTCGCCGTCGTCCAGACGCACGCGCAGGACCGCAACCTGCCGTTCAGCCCGCCGGACGAGGTGGCGGCGGGGATCGCCGGGCACCTGCTGGACTTCTTCGCGCACGAGGTGAAGAAGGGCCGCCTGCCGGCCTCGCTGCTGCCGCTGCAGTCCGGCGTCGGCAACATCGCCAACGCGGTGCTCGCCGGCCTGGTCGATGGCCCGTTCGAGAACATGACCGCCTACACGGAAGTCATCCAGGACGGCATGCTGGACCTGATGTCCTGCGGCAAGCTGCGCATGGCCTCGGCGACGGCGTTCTCCCTGAGCCCCGAGGCGGCGGCGGCGCTGAACGCCGACATGCACCGCTACCGCGACAAGATGATCCTGCGCCCGCAGGAGATCAGCAACCATCCCGAACTGATCCGCCGCCTGGGCTGCCTGGCGATGAACGGGCTGATCGAGGCCGACATCTACGGCAACGTCAATTCCACCCACGTGATGGGCTCGCGCATCCAGAACGGCATCGGCGGCTCGGGCGATTTCGCGCGCAACGCCTATGTGTCGATCTTCATGACGCCGTCCACGGCGAAGGGCGGGAAGATCTCGGCGATCGTGCCGATGGCGAGCCACGTGGACCACATCACCCAGGACGTGCAGGTGATCGTCACCGAACAGGGCCTGGCCGATCTGCGCGGGCTGTCGCCGAAGCAGCGGTCGAAGGTGATCATCGAGAACTGCGCGCATCCGGACTACAAGCCGGAACTGGTGGATTATGCCCGGCGCGCGGCGGAACGTTCCTATGGCCAGCACTCGCCGTCGATGCTGAACGAGGCGCTGTCGTGGCACCAGCGCTTCGTCGAGACGGGGTCGATGCTGCCGTAAGCAGGGGTGGTCGTCACCCTATCGTCATGGCCGGGCGTGTCCCCTTGCGTATCAGGATAGGGCGGCAGGCGGAGAGGGATTTGGCGCCCGGTCCGTTGCCTCACCGTCATGGCCGGGCGTGTCCCGGCCATCTGCGCTTCAACGGTTGGGGGGTGGATGGCCGGGACACGCCCGGCCATGACGAAGGGGTGACGACCTTGCCAGAGTGACGACTCCCTCCACGCGGCCTGTCCGCCATCCCAACACCCATGCGGCACCGCCGTTCAGCCACCGTGCCGCAGCAGCCGCCCGCCCAGCCGGAACCAGGCGACGTTCCCGTCCGCATCGCGCAGGAAGTTGGCGCGCAGGCCGGTGTCGCCGTACAGCACGAAATCGTCCTTGTAGAACGTCAGCATCGTGGTCGTTCCGCCCGCGCCGACTTCAGTCAGTTGCAAGCCTCCATCGGCGGCCGCCAGTTGCATCACGATGTCCACCGGCGGGCCGGTAAAGCCGATCTGCTGGGCGGTGTACTGGCCTTCATAGGCGGCCAGCTCACCGGCGCTGAGCTGGCGCGGCACGGCCGGCAGGTTGCCGAGGCCGGCGAACAGGCGCAGTGCCCAGTCTTCCGCGAAAACCTGGTCGATCAGTTTCGGACCGCTGTTGCAATTGGTCAGCATGGTGATCGCGAACCGACGGTCCGGCACCAGCATCAGGCCGGAATGAAATCCCGGCAGGTCGCCGCCGTGCTGCACCACGTTGACGCCCTCGGCGGTCGGCCGCAGCATCCACGACACGCCGAACCCTTCCAGCTCCACCAGAAGCGTGCCGCCCGGGCCGGGGTTTGACCGCATTGCCTGCAGCGACTGCTCGCTCATGACGCGCTCGCCGCTGGCCGCCCGGCCGTCGCCGAGGTGGAACCGGGCATAGGCAAGCTGGTCGCGGACGCTGGACAGCAACCCGCCGAACGGGTTGCAGCCGCGCGGCAGGTACAGCAGGTCGGGCGAGGCGAACGCCTTGCCGTCGCTGCCGATGTCGTGCGGCGTGGCGATGTTGCCGTCGGTGATGTCCTCGGCGACGAACGTGCTGCGGGTCAGGCCGAGCGGCCCCAGCACCAGGCTTTGCACGGACGATTCATAAGTCTTGCCGGTCACCCGCTCGATGACCCGGCCGGCGGCCGAAATGGCGGCGTTGTTGTAGGAAAAGACTTGGCCGACCGGAGTCAGTTGCGGCAGGTTGCGGATGTCGTGGACGTAGCGGGCCAGGGCATGGTTGTCCGTGCCGGTATCGTGATAATCATACCCAAGCCAGCCCGGCGTATGGTTCAGCAACTGCCGTACCGTGACCGGGCCGTCGCCCGCCGGCGGGCGGAACCCGGGAACATACCGTGTCATCGGCGCATCGAGCGACAGCGCGCCGGAATCCACCAGGCGCATTGCGGTCGTTCCGGTGAAGGTCTTGCTGGATGACGCGATGCGGAACACTGTGTCCGTATCGACCGGGCGTGGATTGCTCAGATCGGTGACGCCATAGCCGCGGGCATAGGTGGTGTCGCCCAGGATGACCCCGACCGCGACCCCGGGTATTGAGAAATCCTGCATGCCCTGCAGGATCTTCTGGTCGAGCTGGGCGAACATCGAGCTGCCGCCCTGATCGGCGTGCGCGGCCAGGGCTCCGCCGCCTGCCGCCGCCATCCCTGCCAAAACGGCCCTGCGCGAAATCATTCCGGAATTGTGGGGCATGTTGTTGTGTGTTCCCTTCCCTGGGTCTGGCGCCGCATCTAACTGGACTGTGTATTTTCTGGCAATCCAGCCCCGTACAGCCGGGGGTTTGTTGACAAAATGCTGACTCGGACTTGCTGTTTCACGTTTCAGCAGATTGCGTGACAGTGCCGGAAGGTATTGCCGGCCAAAGTTTCACCGCAACGTGATTATGTGGATACCGCAAGACCGGTTTCAGTTGCGCATCCCCGCCGTTAACGTTCCCAACAACAATCAATACGAGGCTGGCGATGCGGCCCTGCACTGGCATTTCTCGCAAAAAATGCCTTGGTTTCCTGCTCGTTTCGTTTGTTACGCTTCCGTTGGCCGCCGGTTGCCTGATCGTGCCGGCAATGGCCGGCGTCCCGGCGCCGCAGTGGCAGCCATGCGCTTCGGCGGCACGGGCCGGGTTCGAGTGCGCCTCGGTGCCCGCGCCGCTGGACTACGCGAAGCCCGGTGGCGCAACGATCACGCTTGCCGTCATCCGCCACCAGGCGAACCAGCCGGACAATCGCATCGGCACGCTGTTCTTCAATCCCGGCGGCCCGGGCGGCGCCGGCACGCAGGACCTGCCGGCCTGGTTCGCGCTGTTCCCGCAAGCCGTGCAGGACCGTTTCGATATCGTCAGTTGGGACCCGCGCGGCATCGGCGCCAGCACCGCCATGCAATGCTTCGACAATGCCGCGGATGAGGAGAATTTCTTCACCGGCATCCCATACCAGGCATTTCCCGTCGGCTATGCCCAGCAGACCGCCTGGTTCCAGCGCTTCGACGAATTCGCCGCCATCTGCAAGCAGCGCGACGGCGATCTGCTGTCGCATGTCTCCACCACCGATTCGGCGCGCGACATGGACCGGCTGCGCCAGGCCGTCGGTGAGGCGACATTGAACTATCTTGGCGTTTCCTATGGAACGTACCTCGGCACGGTGTATGCCAACCTGTTCCCGGATCGTATCCGCGCCATGGTGCTGGACGGCGACATCGATCCCACGCTGTGGAACAACGGCGGCCAGTCCCAGGTGCTGCTCAGCGACGGCGTGCGGTTCGGCAGTGCGGCGGGGGCGGCCGACTCGCTCCAGGCGTTTCTCGAGCAGTGCGGCCAGGCCGGACCCGGGAAATGCGCGTTCTCGACCGGCGACGTGGCCGGCACGCAGGCGAAACTCGACACCCTGTTGCAGCGGGTGAAGCAGACCCCGCTGACGCTGAACGGCACGCAGATCACCTATGCCGCGCTGCTGACCGCGCTGCACGGGTGGTTCTTCACCACCCTGCCGGAGCCGAATTTCCGCGGCTGGGCGGCCGGGGCGGCCATCCTGCAGACCCTGTGGACCGCCTCGGATCCGAATGCCGTAGCCACGGCGTCAACGGCTTCGGCGACAGCGCAACCGGCCGCGCCAACGCTGGGCGGCGCGCCGGAGAAATATGCCAGCGACTTCCAGGGTTCCGCCGTGCAATGCGGGGACAGTCCCAACCCCCGCCCGCCCGAGCGCTTCCGCCTGCTCAACCGTCTGGTCACCACCACCTACGGGCCGATCGGCGCCGTCGACCTGTGGATCGACGAGCCCTGCGCAAGCTGGCAGGCAACGGCGGCCGACAACTACCAGGGCCCCTGGGACCAGCCCACCTCGGCAACGATCCTGGTGATCGGCAACACCCACGATCCGGCCACGCCATACAGCGGCGCCGTCTCGTTGTCGCAGCAACTGGCCAAGGCCCGGCTGCTGACGGTGGATGGCTACGGCCACACCGTCCTGCTGAACCCCAGCCAGTGCGCCGGCCAGTATGAAAGCGACTACCTGGTCAACGGCACCCTGCCGCCCGAGGGCACGGTCTGCCAGCAGGACGCGCAGCCGTTCCAATAGCCGGGCGGCCGGTTCAGGCTGCCTGCCTGCCTTTCAGCACGGTGATCTTGCCGCTGGGCTGCAGGACGACCAGTCGCGTCTCCTCGACATGCTCGACGCCGGACTGGTGCAGCGCTTCCTCCAGGTCGTGCTGGCTGATGGCGTCGCGCAGCAATTCCGACCGCTGAAGTCTCCCCCCGCGTGCCAGCAGCCGCGGCTTTCCCTCGACGATGCCGGCGAAGACGGGCGAGCGGGCCGCGATCTGGGCCAGCACCCAGTGCAGCGCCATCATCAGCGTGGTCGCGGCCAGCGTCCCGCCCAGCGGCACGGGGCCGGTCAGGGCGCGGCTGAGGTTCGAGCCGATGATGATCGCGACGATGATGTCGAGCGCCGACCACCGGCCGAACACGCGGCGTCCGGCGATGCGGACCAGGATCAGGCCATAGATGAAGATCACGACGGCCCGCATGCATTCCTGCCACCACAGCATGTGACCCTGCGAGCCGAACACCGCGGCGCCGAACGGCAGCCCCGACCAGATTTCATTCATCCGTGTGCCTCCTTGGCCTGCATCCCGTGCAGCAACGTGGCGACCGGCGGCACGGACGGATCACGTCCTCGGAAGGATGCTGAAGGCGCCCGATCGTATCCTATGGTATCAACGGCCGAGTCGTGTCCGAGTCGGCAAGGTTCACGTATTGTATCGCCGGGCCGGGACGTGTAGCCCCGTGGGATGATGGCCAAGTCCCACGTGATCATCGGAGTCGCGACCTGGTTCGCCGCGGCGCCGATGCTGAATCTTCCGCCGACCGACTCGATGTATCTCGGGCTGGCGGTCGTCGGGTCGCTGCTGCCGGACGTAGACCATCCACAGTCCTGGGTCGGGCGGCGCACCCGGCCGGTCTCGACGGCGCTGGCGGCGACGCTGGGGCATCGCGGCGTCACCCACTCCGCCCTGGCGCTGTTCGGGCTGATGGCGCTGCTGCTGCACATGGGCAACCGGCAGGGCGCGGTGTCGGCGCTGGCCGTCGGCTATCTGTCGCACATGGCGGCGGACATGCTGACGCCGCGCGGGCTGCGGCTGGCCTGGCCGCTGCGCAAGACCTGGGGGATACCGCTGTGCCGCACCGGCTCGCCGGCCGAGACGCTGATCGTCGCCGCCGTGGTGGGGAGCATCGGCTGGTACCTGTGGCACGGCGGCGTCCGTCCCGGGCGCATGCTGCACTGGCGGCAGGGATCGGCCTGGGGGATGGTCCAAGGAGTGGTCCAAGAGGTGACCAGGCCGGTGCCGGCGTGCAGCCCGCCGCGCCAGGCGCACCGCAGCGGACCGCCGCCGCGCGGCTGAGCGGGGCGGCGTCCCATCGTCATGGCCGGGCGTGTCCCTACGCAATGCACACATCCTGGAAACGAGTCGAAAATGACCGTAAAATCAAGTGCTTGCCTGGGCGCCAAGAGCGTTCCCCCATCGTCATGGCCCGGCTTGTCCGGGCCACCTGTCGCGGCACACGTGCTGGAATAGGTGGCCCGGACAAGCCGGGCCATAACGATGAAGACAGGCCGTCTGCGTCCCAACTAACCTGCGGTCTGCTGTAGCGGCCGGGCGCGGCGAACCGTTCCGCCGTCATGGCGGCCTGCGGCCGCCATGACGTGGTGGCAACGGCCGTGCCAGCGGCCGCCTAATACCAACCCGCCGAAAGAATCACCCATCCCGACTGCGAAGATGTGACCAATATCAGAGGCTTACTGTGCGATGGAGCCATTTTTCGGCGGGTTGGTACAAGTTAGCGCGTATGGGGACACGCCCGGCCATGACGGGGAGGGAACGGCCGTGCCGCCATGACGGCAGCCGCCGACCCGGCTGTCTCCATCCTGTCAATACGGCAACCCGTGACATGGCGGCTCTGCTGCGCTAGGTGCAACCCTCTCGCGTGACATTCTGGGAAACACCTGCCTACATGGCCAGCAGCAACGACATCCGCGCCGCCTTCCTGGACTACTTCGCCCGCAACGGCCACCAGCCGGTGCCAAGCTCGCCGCTGGTGCCGCGCAACGACCCGACGCTGATGTTCACCAACGCGGGCATGGTGCAGTTCAAGAATGTCTTCACCGGGCAGGAGAAGCGGCCGTACGTGCGCGCCGCCACCGCGCAGAAGTGCGTCCGCGCCGGCGGCAAGCACAACGACCTGGACAACGTCGGCTACACCGCCCGGCACCACACCTTCTTCGAAATGCTGGGGAATTTCAGCTTCGGCGACTATTTCAAGGAGCTCGCCATCCCCTATGCGTGGGAGCTGATCACCAAGGACTACGGCCTGCCGAAGGACCGCCTGCTGATAACCGTGTATGCCGAGGACGACGACGCGGCGGCGATCTGGAAGAAGGTGACCGGCTTCGCGGACGAGAAGATCATCCGCATCGGCACCTCGGACAATTTCTGGCGCATGGGTGACACCGGCCCGTGCGGCCCGTGCTCGGAAATCTTCTACGATCACGGCGACCACATCCCGGGCGGCCCGCCCGGCAGCCCGGACGAGGACGGCGACCGGTTCATCGAGATCTGGAACCTGGTGTTCATGCAGTACGAGGAAGGCCCGCCCGGCACCCGCGTTCCGCTGCCCCGGCCCTCGATCGACACCGGCATGGGACTGGAGCGCATCGCCGCCATCCTGCAAGGCAAGCACGACAACTACGACATCGACATCTTCCGCGCCCTGATCCTGGCCAGCGCCGAACTCACCGGCCAGGACCCGGATGGGCCGCTGAAGGCCAGCCACCGGGTGATTGCGGACCATGTGCGCAGCTGCTCGTTCCTGATGGCCGACGGCGTGCTGCCGTCGAACGAGGGCCGCGGCTACGTCCTGCGCCGCATCATGCGCCGCGCCATGCGCCACGCCGTCAAGCTGGGCGCGAAGCAGCCGATTATGCACAAGCTGGTGCCGGTGCTGGTGCGGCAGATGGGCACGGCGTATCCGGAACTCGGCCGCGCGCAGCGGCTGGTCGAGGAAACGCTGGAGCTGGAGGAAGACCGCTTCCGCCACCTGCTGGAGCGCGGCCTCGGGCTGCTGGCCGAGGAAACCGGCCGCCTGGGCGAGCGCGAGCCTCTGCCCGGTTCGGTGGCGTTCAAGCTGTACGACACCTACGGCTTCCCGGTTGACCTGACCCAGGACGCGCTGCGCGAGCAGGGTCGTGGGCTGGACACGGAAGGCTTCGAGGCGGCGATGCAGGAGCAGCGCACCCGCGCCCGCGCCGCCTGGGCCGGGTCAGGCGACGCCGCGACCGAGAAGGTGTGGTTCGAGATTCGCGACCGCGCCGGCGCGAGCGAGTTCCTCGGCTACGACACGGAAAGCGCCGAGGGCGAGATCCTGGCGCTGCTGGTGGACGGCAAGCCGGCCGAAACCGCTGCGGCGGGCACCGAGGTCGCCCTGGTGCTCAACCAGACCCCGTTCTACGGCGAAAGCGGCGGCCAGGTCGGCGATACCGGCACGATCGCCGGGCCGGACGGGCTGCTGGTCCTGGTGACCGACACGCAGAAGAAGCTGGGCGACCTGTTCGTGCATTACGGCCTGGTGCAGTCCGGCACGGCGAAGGTGGGCGTTCCGGTGGTCGCGACGGTCGATCATGCCCGCCGCACCGCGATCCGCGCGCACCACTCCGCCACCCACCTGCTGCACGAAGCGCTGCGCCGCAAGCTGGGCACCCATGTGCAGCAGAAGGGCAGCCTGAACGCGCCCGACCGCCTGCGCTTCGACGTCAGCCAGCCGCGGCCGATCACGGCGGATGAGCTGGCGTGGGTGGAGGCGGAGGTGAACGCCAGGATCCGCGAGAACTCGGACGTCACCACCCACCTGATGACGCCGGACGCCGCGGTGGAGCTGGGCGCCATGGCGCTGTTCGGCGAGAAGTACGGCGACGAGGTGCGCGTCGTGGCGATGGGCGAGCCGGACGGCAACAAGCTGGCCTGGTCGATCGAGCTGTGCGGCGGCACGCATGTGCGGCGCACCGGCGACATCGGCTATTTCCGCATCGTCAGCGAGTCCGCGGTCGCGGCGGGCGTGCGGCGGATCGAGGCGGTGACCGGCGCGGCGGCGGAGGCGACGATCGCCACCATCCAGGCCCGCCTGAACGACGCCGCCGGCGCGCTGCGGGCGGCGCCGGCCGAGGTGCCGGACCGCATCGCCGCGCTGCTGGAGGACCGCCGCAAGCTGCAAGCGCAGGTGGCGGAGCTGCAGAAGAAGCTCGCCACCGGCGGCAGTGCCGCGGCGGTGGAGGAGATCAACGGGGTGAAGCTGTCCGCCCGCAACCTGGGCGATGTGCCGGCACGCGACCTGAAGGGGCTGGCGGAGGCCATCATCAAGCAGCAGGGCTCCGGCGTGGTGGCGCTGGTGTCCACCGCCGAGGGCAAGGCCAGCATTGTGGTGGCGGTGTCGGCGGACCTGACGGGGCGGATCAGCGCCGTGGACCTGGTGCGGGCGGCTTCGGCAGCCGTCGGCGGCAAGGGCGGCGGCGGACGGCCGGACCTGGCCCAGGCGGGCGGGCCGGATGGCGCCCGGGCGGATGCGGCGCTGGCGGCGGTGCGGGCGGCGCTGGGGTAGCGCAGGGGTAGTGCAGGGGTAGTGCAGGAGTAGCGCAGGGGTAGCGCAGGGCATGGAGCGGGTTGAAGTGACGGCACGGCCGTTCCTTCATCGTCATGGCCCGGCTTGTCCGGGCCACCTGTCGCGGCACACGTGCTTGAATATGTAGCCCGGACAGGTCGGACCATGACTATGAAGGAACGGTCACTTTCAACGCCGACTGGCATGAATCCCGTTCGGCACTCACGCCGTTTACCCGGTGTTAAGCCGCGTGCCTTACCATTCCCGGCAAATGGGCGGTTGGGTCTACATGATGACGAACAAACCGTTCGGGACGCTCTATGTCGGTGTCACGAACGACATCGTTCGCCGGGCCTGGGAACACCGGCAGGGCACAGGCTCATGCTTCAGCGCCCGCTATAACCTCAAGCGGTTGGTCTTCGTGGAGTACCACGATGAGATCCTGGCGGCCATCCATCGGGAGACCCGGTTGAAGCACTGGCCGCGGCTGTGGAAACTCAACCTGATTGAGCAGCAGAACCCATTGTGGGAGGACTTATTTGAGCAGATAGCGGGGTAAGGTGAAGGCCGCGGCTGTGCTGATGGTTCCCATTGATGAACCGTACCTGCCGCGATAGGTGGCCCGGACAAGCCGGGCCATGACGACGTGACAACCGTTGTGCTGGCACCGTTGTGCCGGCAACCGTTGTGCTGGCAACCGTTGTGCTGGCAACCGTTGTGCTGGCAACCGTTGTGCTGGCAACCGTTGTGCTGGCAACCGTTGTGCTGGCAACCGTTGTGCCGGCAACCGTTGTGCTGGCAACCATCGTGCTGGCAACCATCGTGCTGCCGACCCGGACGATGAAAGAGCGGTCACGCTCGCTTGCGCCGCGGCTTCGCCTCCTGCACCTGCAGCAGCGGTGCGAGGAACCGGCCGGTGTAGCTGTCCGGGTTGGCCGCGATGTCCTCGGGGGTTCCTTCAGCGACGATCCGCCCGCCGCCGTCGCCGCCCTCGGGACCGAGGTCGAGGATCCAGTCGGCGGTCTTGATGACCTCCAGGTTGTGCTCGATCACCACCACCGTGTTGCCCTGGTCCACCAGCGCGTGCAGCACCTCCAGCAGCTTGCGCACGTCCTCGAAATGCAGCCCGGTGGTCGGCTCGTCCAGGATGTACAGCGTCCGCCCCGTCGCCCGCCGCGCCAGTTCCTTGGACAGCTTGATGCGCTGCGCCTCGCCGCCCGACAGCGTCGTCGCCTGCTGGCCGAGCGCAATGTAGCCGAGCCCGACCTGCTGGAGGATCTTCAGCCGGTCATGGATGCGCATCTGGGCGCTGAAATAGGGCACCGCCTCGTCCACCGTCAGCGCCAGCACGTCGGCGATCGACTTGTCGCGGAATTTGATCTCCAGCGTTTCCCGGTTGTAGCGCTTGCCCTTGCAGGTGTCGCAGGTGACATAGACGTCGGGCAGGAAGTGCATCTCGATCTTCAGCAGCCCGTCGCCCTGGCACGCCTCGCAGCGACCGCCCTTGACGTTGAAGCTGAACCGTCCCGGCTTGTAGCCGCGCGCCCGCGACTCCGGCAACTCCGCGAACCAGTCGCGGATCGGCGCGAACAGGTCGGTGTAGGTCGCGGGGTTCGATCGCGGGGTGCGGCCAATCGGCGACTGGTCGATGTCGATGATCTTGTCGAGCAGGTCCAGCCCCTCGATCCGCTCATGCGCTGCCGGCACCAGCCCGGCGCCCATCAGCCGGCGGGCGGCGGCCTTGTAGAGCGTATCGACCACCAGCGTGGATTTTCCCCCGCCGGAGACGCCCGTGACGCAGGTGAAGGTGCCCAGCGGAAACCCGGCGGTGAGCGACTTCAGGTTGTTGCCGCGGGCGCCGACGACCGTCAGCACCCGGTCCTTCTGCACCGGGCGGCGCATCGGCGGCACGCGAATCTGGCGGCGGCCGGACAGGTAGTCGCCGGTCAGCGACTTCGGGTTGGCGGCGACCTCGGCCGGCGTGCCCTCGGCGATGACGTGGCCGCCGTTGATGCCGGCGGCCGGGCCCATGTCGACCAGGTGATCGGCCGCGCGGATCGCGTCCTCGTCGTGCTCCACCACCAGCACGGTGTTGCCCAGGTCGCGCAGCCGCCGCAGCGTGCCCAGCAGGCGCTCGTTGTCGCGCTGGTGCAGGCCGATGGAGGGCTCGTCCAGCACGTACAGCACCCCGGTCAGCCCGGAGCCGATTTGCGACGCCAGCCGGATGCGCTGGGATTCGCCGCCCGAGAGGGTGGCGGAACTGCGCGCCAGCGTCAGGTAGTCCAGCCCGACATCGACCAGGAAGCGCAGGCGCTCGACGATCTCGCGCAGGATGCGGGTGGCGATCTCCTGCCGCTGCGGCGTCAGTTGCGGCAGCACGGCGTCGAACCAGTCGAGCGCGGCGCGAATGGATAAATCCGACGCCTCGGCGATGTTCTTCCCCGCCACGCGCACCGACAGCGCCTCGGGCTTCAGCCGCGCGCCGTTGCAGGCGACGCAGGGCTTTTCCGCCTGGTAGCGCGCCATTTCCTCGCGCACCCAGACGCTGTCGGTCTCCTGCCAGCGGCGCTGGAGGTTGTGCAGCACGCCCTCGAACGCCTTGGTCACCGTGTAGCTGCGGACGCCGTCCTTGTAGGTGAAGGCAATCGGCTCGTCGCCGGAGCCGTGCAGGATGGCGGTGCGGAAGTCTTCCGGCAGGTCGTGCCAGGGCGTGCCGGTGGTCTGCTTGTAGTGCTTCGCCAGGCTTTGCAGCGTCTGGTCGTAGTACGGCGTCTGCGCCCCGGTCCAGGGCGCGATGGCGCCGTCGGCCAGGGACACGCGGTCGTCCGGCACCACCAGGTCGGGGTCGAAGAACGTCTCCACGCCCAGGCCGTCGCAGGCTGGGCAGGCGCCGTGCGGGGAGTTGAAGCTGAACAGCCGCGGCTCGATCTCCTCGATGGTGAAGCCGCTGACCGGGCAGGCGAAGCGCGAGGAAAACGTCGTGCTTTCCTTGCTGTCGGCGTTTTCCGCATGGACGATGCCGTCGGACAGCCCGAGCGCGGTCTCGAAGCTGTCGGCCAGCCGGGTCTGGATGCCGTCGCGCACGACAAGACGGTCCACCACCGCCTCGATGTCGTGCTTGAGCTTGCGGTTCAGCGACGGGACCTCGCCGATTTCATACAGCGTGCCGTCCACCTTCACCCGGGTGAAGCCGCGTCGCTGCAATTCGGACAATTCCTTGCGGTATTCGCCCTTGCGGTCGCGGACGACGGGAGCCAGCAGCAGCAGCCGCGTGCCCTCCGGCATCGCCATCACCCGATCGACCATCTGCGACACGGTCTGCGCCTCGATCGGCAGGCCGGTGGCGGGCGAGTAGGGCACGCCGGCGCGGGCCCACAGCAGGCGCATGTAGTCGTGGATCTCCGTCACCGTGCCGACGGTGGAGCGGGGGTTCTTCGAGGTGGTCTTCTGCTCGATCGAGATCGCCGGCGACAGGCCGTCGATGCTGTCCACGTCCGGCTTGCCCATCAGTTCCAGGAACTGCCGTGCGTAGGCCGACAGCGACTCGACGTAGCGGCGCTGGCCCTCGGCATAGATGGTGTCGAACGCCAGGGAGGACTTGCCGGAGCCGGACAGGCCGGTGATCACCGTCAGCGAGTCGCGCGGGATCACCACGTCGATGTTTTTCAGATTGTGCTCGCGCGCGCCGCGCACGTGGATATTGCCCGCTTTCGGTTGGGCCATTGGCTGCTGCTGTTCCCTTGGGATGATTCGTGTTCTTTGGATGTTCCCGTGTGCCACAAACCCGGGGGGACGGGAAGGACTTTCACGGATGTGGTGATCCATCCTGTCCGGGCCAGCCCCGGCCGGCAACCATAATTCGTTGCGTCACGTCAGGCGCGTCCTCGGAGCGGGCGAAACCTGGCATTTCCCGACAATTGGCGTCACCGCCCGCCGGCAGCGCAGGTCAGTGACATGGCTTCCATTGCGCGGCCGTGATCGGTTCCTGCCAGCTGGCATGACCGCACGGAGTCGCCGGAAACGCAGACTATTTGCGTTCATCTGGGTTCATCCGCGGTTCCATTTATTCCGTATAAGCAATAAACGGGCTATGTCCCGGCCTGAGTGCTGGTGGCTGGTTCGTGCCACGCTGAGAATGCCTGGTGGGGAACTGTAGATGAACGCAGATGATGGCCATGCGAAAAAGCATCCGTCGTACCACTCGGCCGGCTCCACCGGGGTGAGGCATTGACGCCGAGTGCGGCTGCCGGCGCAGAAAACTCAAGCAATAACCGGATCCTGCAGGAAGGCGAGATCATCAGCTCATGCGCCGATCGCCGCCCGCAGCGCCGCCAACAGCCGCGGCAGCCCGCCATCCGCCGGCGCGCCCGGCAGCAGGTCCCGTGCCCCGACCGCGATCCGGAGCCCGCCGAACGCGCCCAGCCCGACCGGCTGGCCGAGCAGGACGCCGTCTCGCGCCAGCCGTGCGTACAGCGGCCGCAGCTCGGCGGCGGTCAGCTTGCGCCGCGGATCCACCGGGTCGCGCACGGCAATGGTAAAGATGGTCGGCACAGCGCTCCATCCCTCGCCGCCGCCGATCAGGCCCGGGATCGGCACCACGCCGTCGATGCCGGCGAGGCCACGCCCGATCGCGGCGGCGCGGTCGCACAGGCGGGCCGCCACCTGGCCGCCCAGCGCGGCGAACGCTTCCATGGTTTCCAACGCCGCGATCCAGCGCAGCAGCATCCCCACGTTGCCGGCATTGCCTTCCAGCACCTTGCGGCACCGGCCAGGCGACGCTCGCCGGATCGCCGCCAGGCGGTCCGACGGAAACAGCACGGCGCCCGAGAACGCGGGACCGCCGAAGAATTTCGACCCGGTGACCGCCACCGGCCAGCCCTGACGCAGCCAGCCCGCGACCAGCGCCGGCTCGACCCGCGCCTGGCAGGCATCGACGATGACCTCGGCGCCACGGGGCGGCCGGTTCGGCGCGATCAGCCCGGTCTTCGTGCCGTAGGTCAGGAAGACGACCGGGCGGCCCGTGCTGCCGGCCGCCGCGGCCGCGTAGGCATCCGCCAGCGCATCGTCCGGGCGCGGCACGCCGTCCGCGTCGCGCAGCGGGATTTCGGCCGCGTCGACCGCGCAATCCACCAGCGGCGCATCGAAGGGCACCGGCTCGTCGAAGCGGCGGAGCGTCGCCGCCAGCGGCACGCCGGAGCCGGTTTCCGACGCCTGCGGCAAGATCGCCGTCATCGGTCGGCCCGGCTGCTCCAGGTGCAGCAGCAGCGTCGCGGTCTGCAACGCGTCGGTGCCGGAGGGGCAGAGGATCGCCTCGGCCAGGCCGCCGGCATGGAAACAGGCCAGCAGGCGCGTCCCGATGTCCCGGGCATAGCGGTCCAGCAGCCGGGTTCGCTGCCGCTCCGGCGCGCAGGCGGCCAGGGTCCGCCAGGCCTCGGCGCTGCGCCGGAAGGCCTGCCCGGTTATCGGCGACGCGGTGCAGGAGGAGGCGCACAGCACATCCGGCGCCGGCCGGGGCGGGCACAGGTACTTGTTGACGCCTGTCCTGGCGTCGATCCGCAGCCGGCTGTCGCCGCCCGACAGCAGGGATGCGACCAGTGCGTCCTCACGCACCGGGGAAGACCCGTCCGGCGCATCCAGCGCCAGCAGCGGTTGATAGCGGAAACTGCCGTTGTCCATGGGACGAAAACCCGCCTGCCTGCTGCATGATGTATGTCGAAGTGTAAGGATTTGGTTAATTCTGTGGCATCAGTCCGGTCCCGGGTCCCGCCGTACCGCATCGTTTGCCTCCGGGACACGTCCCGTGGCTTCGGGACATGGTTTTCGGGGCGGGGTTTCGTGGCGGGAGGCGGAGAAGGATTGGCGGCCCGGTCCGTTGTCTCCCCGGCGGTGACGAGAGGGAGGCGACCTCGCCCCGCCAGCCCCTTGTCCTGATACACATGGGAGGACGCCTGATACGCATGGGAGTCCTGATAACGCTTGGGAGCACGCCCCGCGGGCTGGAGCGTGCCAGGCCGGCCGGCTTCCGGGGGCTGGCGTCGGGGCGATTTCTGTTCTATTGATGTTCCAACAACTCGGCGGCAACGGGCCCGCTGGCGACAAGCCTAAGGCGACGGGCCCGTCCACGCCGCGCGGCTCGTAAGGAGTTCCTAACCTTATGGCCGCTAGAACGGCTTTGGGCTAGAATTTTCAATCTCTGAGAAGGATGTGATTCGATGGCAGGCAGCGTCAACAAGGTGATTCTGATCGGAAACCTGGGAAAGGACCCGGAGGTCCGCTCTACTCAGGACGGCAGCAAGATCGTCAATCTCACCTTGGCAACCAGCGAGACGTGGAACGACCGCACCTCCGGTGAGCGGAAGGAGCGGACGGAGTGGCACCGCGTGGTGATCTTCAACGACCGCGTCGCCGACGTGGCGGAGCGGTTCCTGAAGAAGGGCGCGAAGATCTACGTCGAGGGCTCGCTGCAGACCCGCAAGTGGACCGACCAGCAGGGGCAGGAGCGCTATACCACGGAAGTCGTCATCGGCCGCTTCAACGGCCAGTTGACGATGCTGGATACACGGGGCGGCGGCGCGGAAGCCGGTGGCTTCGGCAACGGCGAATCGGCCGCCTCGCCCGGCGGTGGCGGCTATGCCCCGCGGGAGCGGGCGGCCAATGGCCCGGCCCGGCCCCCCGGCGGCGCGGCGCGCGGCACCGCGCCATCCTGGGATACGCAGCGCGGCAGCGGAGACCTGGATGACGAAATCCCGTTCTGAGGGCCCGGTGATCGTGTGACGGAAGCCCGCTCCCTGGACGTCCAGGGAGCTACCGGCCCGGTGGCGTCTGCCGGGTCGCGCCGGCCGGGTGGGGCCTCCGCCGTGCGGTGGTTGCCGTATCCTCACGATCCGGCTGGCCTTATTCCTGGTTGCGGACAGTGAGAGCCTGAAAATAAATCGGTTTTCGGGACGAATCCAGGAACTATCGCAAACTGCGAATCGGTTGAGACGAACATACCGGATCGGCAGCGACAGCCTGTGGAGGCAGGGGTGCCGCCGTCTGGGCGGCAAGGTTGTGCCCACGCAGCAACGGGCTGCGGCGCCGGCGGCCGATCGGCGATGGCGTGCTGGCGGAATCCGCAGATTTCACCACCACAGAGACACAGAGCCACAGAGATCGAAACCGCCGCGCCGCCGACGGCTTCGTTGCAATCTCTGTGGCTCTGTGTCTCTGTGGTAAACCATCGTCCGCCGCCGCAGGCACCGGCCATGACAGGGACGCATCCCCCCTGACCGCACCGTCATTGCGGTCTGGACGGGCGCTCCGGCCGCAGCCCGAACAGAGCGATGCCGCCGCTGTATGCCTGCAAGCGGAGTCCCAACCGTCCTGCGCTATGCTGGAGCAACTTCGGCTCCGGCCAGGAGTCGATTGATTTTCAGGCTCTGAGCGCCTCCGCGGCCGTTCGTTGCCACCTGCCCGCTGTCTGACCAGGCTGGCCCGCATTGTCCTGAACGCGAGGCACAGGGCCACCCCGTTCGCCATGGACCCACTGCGACCGCAGGCCGCAACAAAACCTTCTCTGCGGACTCTGCGCCCCACTCTGCGTGCTCTGCGTTGAATCGCGGTGGTCGGGGCGCCACCGGTGTTGGAAGTTGGGCGACTCACCGGCAACGCCAATCGTTGTTGCGGCATCGCATTCTTAAAACGCAGAGACCGCAGAGCGGGGCGCAGAGCACGCAGAGAAGGAATCCGGGCAGCCTCCGGCCGCATCGCCCGGCACCGATCACCGTGCCTCGCCCGTCAAAGCCAGGGTCCCCGCATCCACCGCACGGCACACGCGACGAAACGCCTCGCTCTTGGGACTTGGGCGCAATAACCGATCCGCCCGTGCCGCCAAGCCGGCAATCTCAATGCTCACGGCGATCCTGCCGGGCATCGAAGGTGGACCCAAGGCCGCTGCGGGATCAATCAGTTCGTTGCCAATCCTACATAACAATGCGCCCGTGCATTGCGCGGCGCAGCGGTCTCCAAAGCTGATTAAGCTGGCTTTGGCCGCTTCATTGCTATACTTCCAGGCCGCCGGGCGGTGCCCGAATCCAGGGTTGCAACACATTGTAAAGGCGTGCTTATCTTCAACACGCTGCGCGGCAAGACAGCAACTTTCCGCATGGCGGATGCAGTGATCGAAGCCGCCATCAGGAGCTTTGCCGGGGATGCGTAGCCTGCCGCCCTCCATTCGCGTGCGTCTGTCGCAGCTTGTCCTGGCCGCCTTGTTGCCGCTGCTGCTGCTGCTGCTCGGCCTGGTGCTCGCCGACTACCAGGCCGATCGCGAGCGCGCCGGGCGGCAGGCCCGGGCCATGGCGCATGGCCTCGCCCTGACCATCGACAGCGAGCTGCGCGCGCGCATCGCCATCCTGCAGGTCCTGGCCAGCTCACGCGCGCTCGCCGCCGGCGACCTGGCAACATTCCGCACCCAGGCCGAGGCGGTCCTGGCCCGCGAGGATCCCAAAGGCAACATCGCCCTGCTGCGCGAGGACGGGCGGAACGTGATGAACCTGGCGCTGTCGCCCGGCGCGCCGCTGCCGACGCGGCCCAGCCTGGAGAACTTGCGGCGGGTTCTCGCGACCGGCCAGCCCTCAGTTTCGGACGTGTTTTTCAGTGAGGCGATGCAGCGCCCGATTGTCGCCATCGACCTGCCGGTCAGGCGGGCCGACGGCAGCGCCAGCCTGGTCCTGGCGATGAATCCCTCGTTCGGGGCCTTCGACACGCTGGTCCGGCGGCAACACCTTCTCGCCGGCTGGCTGGTTGGCGTCTTCGATCGGCAGGGCATCCTCGTTGCCCGCGCACCCCAGGCGGATCGGTTCGTCGGCAGGCCCGTCGCGCCATCGTTCCGGTCGATGATCCGCTCCGGTGACAGCGGCCTGGCGGAAACGACGTCCCTGGAAGGCACGCCGGTGCTGGTGACCTGGGACCATCTGGACCGAGCCGGCTGGGGCGTCGCCGTCGCGATACCGCGCGCCGCGTTCTACGGTCCGCTGTGGCGCACGCTGGCCATCACGCTTGCCATCTTCGGCCTGACCCTGGCCGGCGTTCTCGCGCTCGTCGCGGTGCTGACGCGGCGCATCGCGGAGCCGATACGCGCCCTGGCGGACGTCGGAGCGGTCGAGCGCATCGCCAGGGGCGACGTCGCATCGCTCGGGCTGCGTGAGGCGGACGCCACCGCCACCTTGCTCGTCGCCGCCATGCATGAGCGGGCTGCGGCCGAGGCGGCTCGCGCGACGCGGGATGTCGATTTCCTCGAGGCGCAGCGGGTTGCCCATATCGGCAGCTGGCGCTGGGATCCGGCAACGGATGTCACGACCACGTCGGCGGAAACGCTGCGCATCTTCGGCCTCGACCCGGAAACCCAGGTCATGCCGCCGTTCCGGGAGCAGAGCGGATGGCTTTACCCCGAGGCAAGCTGGGAACGGATCAACGAGGCCGTCGAATGCGCGCTCGAAACTGGCGCCGGCTACGAGTTCGACGTCGAAGCCTGCCGCGGCGAGACCCCGATCTGGGTGACGATCCATGGCGAGGCGCTGCGCAACGCTGATGGCCGGATCGTTGGCCTGCGCGGCACGGTGCAGGACATCACGCCGCGCAAGCGCGCCGAACTGGCGCTGGCGCAGGAGGAAACCCGCTTCCGCGCCATGGCCGACAGCATCCCGCAGCTGGCGTGGATGACGTGGCCGGACCGCTGGATCTTCTGGTACAACCAGCGCTGGTATGACTACACCGGCACCACGCTGGCGGAGACGGAAGGCCAGGGCTGGCGCAAGGTGTGCCACCCCGGCCACCTGGACCGCGTGCTGGCAAGCGTCCAGCGCGCCTGGGACAGCGGCGAGCCGTGGGAGGACACCTTCCCGCTGCGCGGCAAGGACGGGGAGTACCGCTGGTTCCTCTCCCGCGCCATGCCGATCCGCGACGATGCCGGGCAGATCACGCTCTGGTTCGGCACCAACACCGACGTGACCGAGCGCCGCGAAGCCGAGGCTGCGCTTGCGGCCAGCAACGAGGCGGCGCGGGTTGCCGCCGAACGGGTACAGCTTGCGCTCGCCGCGGGTGCCATCGTCGGCACCTGGATGCGGGATCTGTCGACTGGCCACTTCACCGCCGACGAGCGCTTCGCCCAGACCTTTGGCCTCGATCCCGAGGCCTGCCGCACCGGCGTTTGCTTTGAAGCAGTCATGGCCTCGGTCCATCCCGAGGACAGGCCGCGCGTGATGGATACCATCACCGAGGTCATCGCGCGCGGCGGTCTCTATTGCTACGAATACCGCGTTCGCGGGCATGACGGCGCCTATCGCTGGATCGAGGCGAACGGCCGGGTGGAGCACGCGCCAAACGGCACGCCGCTGCGCGTACTGGGTGTGCTGCTCGACATCGAGCAGCGCCGCGCCACGGAAGCCGAGCGCGACCGCGCCACCGCGCTGCTGCGGACCTTCGCCGAGGCGGTGCCGGGCGTGGTCTACGCCAAGGACCGCGCCGGCCGCATGCTGCTCGCCAACGAGGGCACAGCGGCGCTGATCGGCAAGCCGCCGGAGGCATTCATCGGCAGGACCGACGCCGAGTTCCTCGACGACAGGCAGCAGGCCGAGGCAGTGATGGCCAACGACCGCCGGATCATGGAGAGCGGCATCGCCGAGGAGATCGAGGAGGACGTCAGCCTGCCCGACGGCACGCCCGCCATCTGGCTCTCGAAGAAGGCGCCGCTGCGCAACGCGGCCGGCGCGGTGATCGGCCTGGTCGGCACCTCGATCGACATCACCGCGCGCAAGCAGGCCGAGCTGGCGCTGGCGGAGAGCGAGGCGCGATTCCGCACCCTGGCCGACGCCATGCCGCAGATGGTCTGGTCCACGCGCCCGGATGGCTACCACGACTACCACAACGCCCGCTGCATGGCGTTCACCGGCCTGCCCGAGCGTGACCTGACCGGCCCCAAGGCGACGGCCATCGTCCATCCCGACGACCGGCGACAGATGCTGGACCGGTGGCACCAGGCGCTGCGCACCGGCACGCCGTATGAAAACGAGTCCCGGGTCCGGCGCCACGACGGCGAATGGCGCTGGGTGATGGCGCGGGCCCTGCCCGTGCGCGACCCCGAAACCGGCGCCATCGTGCGCTGGTTCGGCTCGACCACCGACGTCACCGAGATCGTCGAGGCCCGCGAGATCCTGGCCCGCGACCGCGCCGAACTGGAGCGCCTGGTACAGGAGCGCTCGCAGGCCCTGCAGGACACGCAGCGGCGGTTGGCGCACGCCGAACGCATGCAGGCGCTCGGCCAGCTGGCGGGTGGCATTGCGCACGACATCAACAACGTGCTCCAGGCCGTCCAGGGTGGCAGCGCCCTGCTGGCGCGCCGGTGCGGCAAGCCGGAGGAGGTCCGGCGGCTCGCCGAGCTGATCCTGAGCGCGGCGGAGCGCGGCGCCGGCGTGACCAGCCGCCTGCTGGCGTTCTCGCGCCGGGCCGATCTGCAGGCCGAGCCGATCGACGTGACGCGGCTGCTGGAGGGCACGCGGGACATGCTGACGCATGCGCTCGGCACGGGTATCAACGTCAGGATTGAAGTACCCCCGGGCGTGCCGCCGATCGTGGCGGACAAGGCGCAGCTTGAAACCGTGCTGATCAACCTGGCGACCAACGCGCGCGACGCGATGAACGGCATGGGCACGCTGGTCCTGACGGCAGCCGAGGACTCCCAGCCGCACAGGACGTTCCCGGGCACCGACCTGGTCCTGGAACCCGGGCGCTACATCCACCTGTCGATTGCCGACACCGGCTGCGGTATGGATGCGGCGACACTGGCACGGGCGACCGAGCCGTTTTTCACCACCAAGCCGCAAGGGAAGGGGACCGGGCTGGGTCTTGCGATGGCCCGGGGATTCTCCGAGCAGAGCGGTGGCGGCATCCATATCGCCAGCACGCCGGGCACAGGCACGACCGTGCATCTGTACTTCCCCGCCGCCGCGGATGTGGTTTCGTTGCCGGGGCGGGATGACGACGGGCCGCCGGCATCCTTGGTGGACCGGGGCCTCCGGCTGCTGCTGGTCGACGACGACCCCATGGTGCGGAATGTCCTGGAGGCCGAGATGCAGGACGCCGGCCTCGACGTCGTCGCCTGCGAGTCCGGGCGCGAGGCGCTGGCGCACCTCGATCTTGGCGAGGCTGTCGACGTGCTCGTCTCCGACCTGTCGATGCCGGTGATGGACGGGCTGACGCTGATCCGGGAGGCGAAGCGCCGCAGGCCGGACCTGCCGGCGATCCTGCTGACCGGATTTTCCACCAATGTCGCCGACATCGCCGCGGATGGCGCGATCGACGAGCCGTTCCTGCTGCTGCGCAAGCCCATCAGCGGCAGCGCCATCGTCGGGCGCCTGGCGGCGTTGCTGGAGGAACGGTGCGCGAGTGCGCCTTCGGGATGGATGGCGGCGGTGGCTGGGGTTTTGATGCCTTGGTGACTGTGGCCGCGCGTGGCCGCGGCGGACGGGCGAGCGATCTGCGATGCGATGGTGAGGGAAGCCCGGCCAGGGTCCGGCCCGCCGCCGCAACATCGTCGTACATGCCAACTGCCCCTGACGCTGGCTGTGGCAACTGCGTTATGCCGGGTGGAGGCCCCATGGGCGTTGGAACAGGGGCACAGGCGGTGGCGCCCTGGCGGGCAGAGCCGAGGTCGGTTGGCATCAGTGGCATTTTCGGCTGTGTCTTCCTTGGCGATCGTTTGCCGCGCCGGGATCGCCGCCGAGCCTGACTTTGCGGTTCATAGGCACACGATGGAAGTTACGCCACCATGGCAGCGACTCACGTTTGGTATGACAGCGAACCATGGCACGACCTCAGTGCCCAGTCCTCATGGGTACGTCTATGAACACATGACTGAATACGCTGTGCTTTCTTGAGGAACCACCATCCTGCGTGTGCCTGGGCAAGGCAGTGTCGATTTACACAAGCCAGACAAAACAACGTCTTGCTGATACGTGTGCCTGTGGACCGCAAAGTCGGTTATGGGATGTGGTGCAAAAGCGGTCCTGCTTACGCACTTTTCTCAGCCTCTGGGGCATGATACATAGCATGAACATCCGGTTGTAGCGAGGCGGTGGCAATGGCTCGGAACAAGGTGCAATTCCAAAAGGGCCTCAGCGAGGCGGCGTTC